>CAZPNQ010000010.1:0-62482 GCA_964587955.1 uncultured Nitrospira sp. | reverse complement strand
TGGCACAACAATCACCACTACTATCCGGCCGCAACAAGACAAGGCTTCTACTGGTGGGAAATCGATATGTCCTATTACTGCCTGAAAGGACTTGAATGGATGGGATTGGTCTGGGACGTCCGAGGTGTTCCAGAATATGTGCGCGAGGGAAAAACCAAGCAGGATTCAGACCGCAGCGTACTCAAGAAGAAAATCGAAGCCGCTGTACAAGCAACGGAACTTCCCACAGCGCCTCCATCGCAACTTGAGCTGACTCCTCCCTGACAGGCTGCGGAAAACTCGGTTGATGTAAACCAGATGGCTGAAATGCTTCAAATCACCCCAGGATGCTCAAAAAGGCTGTCATTCTCACCCGCCCGCCCCAGCGCGCCAAGACGCGCCTTTCACCGGCAAGGCCGCTGTACCCAGGATTTCTTCTGTTTATTTTCGCTTCACGCTCGCCTCGCTGAGTCGGCGAAGCGGGCTTCACGAGATACGCTTCACCTGTTTCAAAATGATGCGACCTGCCTCGCGAAGCCGCTCCGGCAAGGCGGGGAACGCCGCTGGCGGACTTTTTCAGCATCCTGCTAGACCCACTCTGAATCATC
This sequence comes from uncultured Nitrospira sp., assembly GCA_964587955.1. GTDB lineage: Bacteria > Nitrospirota > Nitrospiria > Nitrospirales > Nitrospiraceae > Nitrospira_D. The sequence continues at coordinate 61,895 of CAZPNQ010000010.1, read as the reverse complement.
GTCGGACCTTGGTTGATCAAACACCTGATCAGCCAAGGCTTTTCGAATTCGTTGGCTTTCGTTATCGACGGACTTCCTCTCTTCATCGGACAGCACCCAGGCGTCACCTGCCCTCAACTCGAAGCGATAGTGATCTTTTCTGAGGGTAAACCACTCGACGTAGGGATGCGGCTCCAGATTCGGGTGTGGATCCAGGGATATGAGATTGACCGTTCCGACCTGGGGATTCGCCATGTCACCGATGACTTGACCGGCCATATCGTCATCTTCAAACCGGCTGTTGCGAAATCGTATCACTTCTCCTGCGATATCGGGTTTAAAATTGCCGCGCAAGTAAAAATCCACCGGTCCGACCACGGCAAAGACCACCGTGCCTACAACCGTTCCCTCGACACGGTTATCCAAAAATCCTTCGCAAACCCACCGCCCATTCCCGAACTTCTGCGCCATACCGTTCCTCCCATAAGAGCGATCAGCCGCCGAACGCTCCGATCATCACCGCGAATAAAATCAGCCCGCTCCCGATCCATCCTTGCACATCCAATGTCTCCCCAAGAAAATACCAGGACAACCAGGCCGCATAGGCCGGCTCTGCCGCGAACAACAGCGCCACTTGTTGGGCAGGCACCAACCGCTGCGCCCACATTTGGACAGCGAACGCCAGCGTGGCCAAAACGCCCGTGACGCCAAGGGCGATCAGTAAGATGATCGTCGGTGAAAATGCGCTCTGTGTCGTCTCTTCCCACCACGGTGCAGGAAGAAACAACACCGTCATCGCCACCATCTGCCACACGAATAGCGATGGAGCATCGACTTGCCGGGTGAACCGTTCAAGACAAATGATATGTCCCGCAAACGCGACGGCGCACCCCAGCGTCATGAGATCTCCCAGATTCATAGCGGTGTCGGGCTTGACCAACAGCCAGAGCCCTACCACCGCCGTCGCCGTAGCGAACACCACCCGCCTGTCGATCCGCAGAAGGATCATCGGCACAAAGATCACGTACAACGCCGTCAAAAAAGCTGAATTGGAGGCACTCGTATAACGGAGCCCGACTGTTTGTAACAAGTAGCCGAGAAAGAGGAAGACGGTCGTGAAGGCGCTGGCTCCCAATACGGCACGATTAAATTGCAGTCGACGGCGGGAGATCACGAACCATAGCAGCACCAGCAGCGTGCCTAAGAGGAATCGGAGGAACAAGAAAGACAGCGGTGGAATCTGCTCAAGGGCCGCTTTGGTAGCGGGAAATGTGGCACCCCAGATGACGGTGGTCAGTAGAAGGGCAAGTCGCGGCATAGATATGAACAACTGTGCTGAGACGTGAGGACTGAGGGCCGAGGACTTATTGAAAAACAACTAAAGCCCTCAGTCCTCGATACTCAGACCTGCATGGCTAGGGCTTGCAGAGTGGGCATCGCCGCTGCTGACTGGTTCCGGCCTGTTCCATTGCGCGGAGCGCCCGCTCTTTATCGGGATAGTCGAACCATCCCCCTTCCCAGAAATCGCTGGAGGTCGCAGTGGAAGGAACCTCTGAACACCGGTCTCGGTGGAGAGTGGCACGGTCAATTGCGCGTGCGATGTGAACCCAGTAAATCATGTCACCGGTGAGGCGTAAGGCGTGAGGGGTAAGAAGTTCACAAACTGATCACGGCTTACCCCTGACCCCTTACCGATTCATGGGAGGAGTTGCCACTCATCCTTCTCGATGAAACACTTCACACCGGTCTGCAACTTCTTGACGTCGTCTTTTTCGAAGAGCCTCATGTAGCGCTCGATTCGATCATCGTCATCGATTCGTTCTTCCTGCATCATGCCATTGTTGCCTTTGTACCGTCGAATCAGCACTGACATTGAAAACCCTCCTCGTGAAGCTGGCAGTTTCGTTGCGTATGTTGTTAAAATAAACGTAACGTATCGTCGAGAGCTGATCAAGATCGCTTGGGAGAGGGCGCCTTGTCAAGTCCCGAACCGAGTTTCGCATGATGTTTTTATACTAGGAGCCTGTCCGACATTGCCTTCGTGATGAGGCGAAGGAGGTGCCGGCAGATGCGCGGCCACAGGCCGCGAAAAACCGGAGGCGTATTCACTGGAATACGTTGAGGATTTTTCGGGGCCGAGAACAAAGCAGATGTCGGTACATCGTTCGCCGTAATAGAACGGTCATTGTCGGACAGACTCCTAGCATACAGAAAGGATCCATTCCGTGCCCCTCTACGAATACCGTTGCGGACAGTGCGAGAAACAGTTCGAAGCCAGTCAGTCCGTGTATGCCAGGATCGAGGACACAGAATGCCCATTTTGTCAGGCCCGCCAGGCAACTCGGCTCATGTCTTCGTTTTCCTCAAATGTGGTCGGCGATCGAAAACCCGGGTTTACCGAGCTCAAAGCCAAGGCCATGAACGAGGAACGAATGCAGCGTTTTGCCAAATTGCCGCCGCTGAACGTCCAACGCGACATGCCGTCTCCGAATGTCACCTCGGAGTCGGATCCTATGCCACCGGAAGGGTCACCCTCTTGAGCACTCAAGACCAGTACCAAATCGGTCCTGACCTCCTCTGGAAACAGGCGGTTCAATGACCGTGGCACGGTTCGTAACCGGGCTGCTCATCGGGCTGGTGTTTTGCGTATTCGATGCCGGTACCTTTGCTCAAACAGCGGGAACCGTAGTCATTGCCGGCAACGGGCCGGAGCAAACGACCATCGAAGCCTTGGCTCGAGCCTTTGAAAAAGCCAATCCTCGCGCCTATATCGATATCCTGTGGGAGAACGATTCCACACCCGTGCAGATGGTGAAAACAGGTCTGGCTCAGATTGCCGTCACAGGAGTGGAAGATCCGGCCTTAGCTGTCACTCAGATAGGTTGGGATGGAATCGGCATTCTGGTCCATCTGTCGAACTTCACCAAAGAAGTGACCAAGCAGCAAGCCGCCGACATTTTTTCCGGAAAGATCAAGGATTGGTCGGAACTGGGCGGACCGGAGACCAAGATTCTCCTGATCGACAGACCACGCAACCAGAATGTTCGGGAAGCCTTCGAATCCCAACTCGGAATCACAGGCAAAATTCCTGATTCCGCCAAAGTACTCGGTATCGACGAGGTTGTCGTGAAGACTGTCGTCGGCACCCTGCCGCCCCTCTCTGCAGTTGCCTACATTTCGTTGAGTACCGGCCTCTCGGTCGTCTCGGACGGTGTGGCCGTTCGCTTGCTGCCGGTGGATAAGGTCGAGCCGGAAGTGCCGACCGTGAAAGACGGGCGTTACAGCCTCCGCCGCCCACTCCTGTTGCTTTCAAAAACAGAACCGAACAGCCTGGTTGAGGCCTTTTCGAAATTTGCGCTCTCCCCTCCCGGACAAACGATTATCGGAGAAATCTATGTTCCGATGCCGAACAAATAGTTCTTCATCGAAGGAGGTTACGATGTCTCCTCGAGTCCTGTTACCCTTCTTGTTCGTGGTCTTGTTAGTTGGGCTCGCCTGCTTCCCTCTACGATCCGTTGCCGAGGAGGGCGTGATCGTCGAAGGAGCGGGCTATACGCTGCACGACGCCGAATCGATCAAGGGCCACGACGAACAGAAAGTTGCGAAAGATCCCGTCTGCGACAGCAGCAGAAAACCAAAAATCTCGCGTTTGGAGCCGGACGAAGCCAAACCGGGGCACACCATCATCATCAAGGGCGAGAATTTTGGAACGAGGGATTGTTTCCGTGGCGTGGCGTTCAGTGCGGCCGGCCCCACCAAGATCGACTACAAGTTCGTGAATGACTCAACCATTGAAGCCATCGTTCCTGATGTCCAGCCCGGCATGTCATTCATTGATGTCGTTGCGAGCGGCGGAAATGCCCGTTCAAAAGCTTTTTTGGTGCAGGCCAAGTAACAACTCGACAATATTCTTTCGCATGATGTATTTTATCAACGCACATACACTGTCCTATCTGGGAGTTCATTTCATGCCAACACTCTGGATCCAACGAGCTTTCCCGTCCATACTTCTGATCGCAAGCTTTTCCATTTCCTTTCCGGCTTCGGCAACCCCACCGGTTAAAGAACGCCTTCCGCTGACGCTCAGCGGATCAGGCTGCGACAGCAAGGAAACTCAGATGACGACAGTCTTAAAAGGCATTCCCGGCGTCACAGGCATCTACTTCAACCGTGTTCCGAACCATGTCCTCGTAGACATCACCCCCGGCACCGTGAATGCAGCGGATGTCATCAAACACGTCAACGCTGCAGCCGCCTCATGGCAATGCAAGGTTGAATTTATCGAGGGATGTATTTCGGCTTCCATGCCCACAGCATCGGCCGCCCCGCGCCAGTGAGTAGTGATGCCTGTGCAATTGAGATGTAGCCTGAGTGCTGTTTGCCAACGATCTTACCTCTCCGCCTAGGAATTTTCCACGGACGGACTCAGCTCAATTGTTTTCAAAAAGCTCCAAACTAAAATACCAGACGCAAGCACATGCCGCGCAGGATCAGCCTGGCACATTAGCAGCGATAAACTTTCCCAAGGGTTACCGTTCTAGAAATTCACGGCCGAATCAATTGATCCGATCGATAAAGACTCACTCGAATCGTGTTTTTCCCACTCGGATCAAACGGAGGAGCTGCTATCTGATGACAACCCCTCGCTTCGACCATACTTTCCATATCGTTCTTCGCACGCACCTTCTCATCGGATTTCTCATGTGTGAGCCATCCGAATCGCAATTCGTCTTGCAGTTCCAACTTCCATAATCCAAGGGACGTACATTCTCCCGACAACACTGTGAACGTTTTCGGAAGTTCGGTGTGCCATACCCCCTGACTACTATGTAGACTGACGTCTGTAATCCGATAAGAACCAGCCGGAAGCTTCACTGCGAACGGAACGTTCAGAGGAAGACGGCTCAGCAGAATGTGAGTTCCGTGTGTCTCTTCTTGGACCCACCATTTCATGTATATCGGCCACTCCGGACCGGCAGATAGATCGTTCTCCTTCTGCGTCAAATGAATGCCTCCAAATAGAATTCCATGCTGGTCATCCGCTGTCATGGCCTCCGATGAGGAAGCAGGCTTCACAACGGTCATACAGCCAAAGGACACAGTGGCGTAAAGAAGAATGCCCACGAGGGCGATCGCACGTTGCAGCACTGGATAGTACATACAGTTCTCCTTCTGTAAGCAGAGATAAGATCCGACCATGACACAACGGTCAGTCAGCGCTTCGTCGAAGCGCACCGTTCGTGGCACCACAGGCTACGCGCTGATAGTCAGTCAATCAGGCTTCCAGCAAATCCTTGCGACGCTATGGTGCGGAAACACATTCGTGGATTACTGAGAGGGAGGCCGAAAAATAGATGTGGACAATACCGGCAGATGACGTACGGAATTCGATTCCGTAAGCGAGTGAAGAAGACGGGGCCTCTCCGGCTCAGGCGACGATGAAAGAGAGGAAAAGTCCTCCGAAACAAGCTCCGATTCTATCAACATATCTGAATTCAGCAAATCAAGGAACGTAAACGGTGCCCCCAGCATCTGCGCGACGACGCAGAAACACAGCACCACTACCAAACATACTCCTCTACTTCTATCCCATGATGAGAAAGACATCCTTGCACCAAGCAGATTCATGTAATGAACTATAACACGTCATCTAGGCAGCGTCATCTGCGGGATCGACGCGTGGGATGACCTCACTGACTCATTGAATATGAACACTTGGAAACTTGGCTGGAAACTGTTTCTCCAGTGCTGTCGTCAGCGTATCGGCAATCGCGTAGACGTGTTGCTGCATCACCTGCCACGTCTCTGCCTCGTGACCGTAATCTTCTTCGTGCAATTCTTTGATGAGCTGAACATGATCAGCTCCATGAGCGGCGAACAGACCTCGCACAGTGTCCTTCGGAAGATAGCGATTGACCCCATTGAAGAATTCGGCGATCTCGTCGGTATTCGAGGCATAGTCGACTAGGGCGGCATCCTGACGGCTTTTATTTCCGGCAACGGTGGCCTCGGAATACGCTTTGATCGCGCCATACTGCTTGACCAGTAAGGTAAAGAGCTGCTCAGTCGCCGCTTCGCCGTAGAACGGCGTAAACACGTTCGCAATCTGTCTCGCGTTGACCGCCACGGCCTTCTCGGCAAAATCCAGCGCTTTGCGATTATTCGTCGTATGGTCCAAGATGACATTCCTTATCCAAAAGTTGTGTCCTGACCACAGGTCACGCAAGACGGCCTTCATGTCTGCCGCGGCGAGAGTATTGACGCCTGCCCCCGAGCGCCCTTCATGCGCACAACCTGCCAGGCCAACGACCGCGAGGACGAGCACTGCCATAGCCCGATGTATCGGACCCATAATCACCTTCATATAACCTCCATGTATGTACGATGAACGGGAGGGTGCTCCCTAGCTAACCGGGACCTTGCATTTTGAATACATGCAATTGTTTCGGATGTACAAAGACCACATCGCCTTGTTGTAATTTCAGCTCACGATAGCGCTCCTTCGTCAGCTCGACCGCGATAACTTCGGACGATTCCTTGGATGTGAGCTCCACGTGAACCCGCGCGCCGGCCGTAATGATGAACTGTACGGTTGCTTCCAGCTGTGTCGAGGTGGTCCGTGTCGGGCTGAGCTCCAGATCGTGAGGCCGCACAAACGTCACTTCCCGATGGTCGGATACATCGACATCGGCACTATGCGATAGATCACCGGCCTCTCTATCCAAGAGTCGGTCGTGCGCCATGCGTCCGTGGAACACATTGACATCGCCGAGAAACTGATAAACGAACGGGGTCGCCGGGTTTTCATAGACTTCATCCGGCGTACCGACTTGCTCGATATTCCCCTGATGCATGACGACGATACGATGCGCCGCTTCGAGCGCTTCCTCTTGGTCGTGGGTGACCAGGATGCTCGTAATATGCAACTCGTCATGGAGACGCCGAAGCCAGCGGCGCAGCTCTTTACGGACCTTGGCATCCAAAGCTCCAAAGGGTTCATCCAGCAACAAGAGTTTCGGTTCCACCGCCAAGGCTCTGGCCAGTGCGACCCGTTGCCGCTGTCCACCCGACAATTGGCTGGGATACCGGTCAGCCATCGCTTGCAACTGCACCAGTGTGAGTAGTTCATGGACCTTCTCCTGAATACGCGTCGCCGAAGGCCGTTGGCTCCGCGGCAGTACGCTCAGGCCGAACCCGACGTTCTCGGCCACCGTCATATGCCGGAACAGCGCGTAATGCTGGAAGACGAACCCAACTCGACGTTCGGTGATTCGCTGATCGGTCACTTCTGCGCCCTGCAGAAATATGCGCCCCTGATCCGGACGTTCCAATCCGGCGAGGATTCGCAGCAACGTCGTCTTGCCGCATCCGGATGGCCCCAGGAGGGCGACGAGCTCGCCCGATTCGACCTGAAGATTGACGTCGTTCAAGACCGTGAACGTTCCAAACCGTTTGGTGACATGTTCGACTTTGATACTCATGAAGAACTCCTGGCTAAATAGACATCCTCGGCCATTTACCGCTGACTCTGGGGTTGATTGGCCGAAGCGGTTTTACGTTCGATCAGCGTCTTCGTCGAAAGTGTCACGATTGCCAGCAAGGTGAGGAGCGAGGCCACGCCAAACGCCGACGCCGCGTTATATTCGTTGTATAAAATTTCGACGTGTAACGGCATCGTATTCGTCAGCCCGCGGATATGGCCCGACACCACCGACACTGCGCCGAATTCACCCATCGCGCGCGCATTGCAGAGAATCACTCCGTAGAGGAGACTCCATTTGATATTCGGCAACGTGACACGCGCAAACATCTGCCAGCCCGAGGCCCCGAGCGTGATTGCCGCTTCCTCTTCCTCCCTCCCTTGCGATTGCATCAGAGGAATGAGCTCACGGGCGATAAACGGCACGGTGACAAAAATCGTTGCCAAGACGATGCCGGGCAATGCAAAAATGATTTTGATGTCATGCTCGGCCAGCCACGGACCTAGCCAGCCCTGAGCTCCAAAAAGCAGCACGTAGATCAATCCGGAGATTACCGGCGAAACTGCCAACGGCATATCAATCAGGGTAATGAGGGCCTGCTTGCCGATAAATTCGAACTTGGCGATGGCCCACGCCGCTGCGACCCCGAACACCGCGTTGAGTGGCACGGCCACCGCTGCGACCAGAAGGGTCAACCGAATAGCTGCGAGCGCATCCTCGTTGAGGAACGAATCCATGTAGCTCGATAGTCCGTGTTTCAACGCCTCGCTAAAAATGGCGATAAGGGGAACGAACAGAAAAAGTGTTAGATACATGAATGCAGCGGCAATGAGCAGCCGTCGAACGAGCGCGCTCTCGGTCGTGAGCGATTCCTTCCACTGCAGATCTTTATCTGTGGCAAGAGTGACAGAGTTCATGAGTAGCCTATTGATTCATGTGGCGAGCGCTGCTCCACCACTGAAGAAGATTGATTGCCAAGGCCAGTACGAACGAGACCACCAGCATGACCACGCCCAGCGCGGTCGCTCCCGAATAATCGTACTGCTCCAGTTTGGTCATGATCAGCAGCGGAGTAATTTCCGATTTGAGGGGCATGTTCCCCGCAATGAAAATAACCGATCCATACTCTCCGACCGCTCGCGCAAATGCCATCGCGATTCCCGTCAGGAGGGCCGGCCACAATTCCGGCACAATGACGGCTCGGAACGTTTGCCATCGATTGGCACCGAGTGTGGTGGCGGCCTCTTCAACTTCCTTGTCCAAATCCTGCAGCACGGGCTGTACGGTACGCACGACGAACGGCAATCCGATGAACGTCAGCGCGACCAAGACGCCCAGCGGGGTGAAAGCGACCTTGATGCCCAATGGTTCGAGGTAGTGCCCGATCCATCCATTCGATGCATAGATGGAGGTGAGCGTGATGCCTGCAACCGCGGTCGGTAGAGCAAAGGGCAGGTCGACGAGCGCATCCACGAGAGAACGTGCGGGAAAGCGGTACCGAACCAACACCCACGCGATGATCGACCCAAAAATTCCGTTGATGAGCGCTCCTAGCAAGGACGCGCCGAATGTCAGCCGGTAGGAAGCAACCGCCCGTGGGTTCGTGACAATGTCCAAAAACTGTTGCCACGACAAGCTACTGGTCTTGACAAAGAGTCCGCTGAGCGGAATCAAGACGATGAGGCTGAAATAAAAGATGGTAAACCCCAGAGTCAGACCGAATCCGGGGAGCACGCTAGGCTGTTTCAATATGACATTCATTCGATCTTACCCTATGTCCTATGACACTGTGAAATGCTTCCATCCTTGCTGAACCGTTCGACGACCTATTTCGTCTTTCTCTGGATGTTTTCCGGACTGTATTCCGTGAAGCAATGCCGCATGCGCCAGTAAACGCGTCGAATCGAGCAGCGGGAGCACTGTGTGCTGCCCGGACATGAGCAGAGGCAGCTCGGTACATGCGAGAATCACCGCCTCCGTTCCCTTGTGAGCCATATCGGTAATAATTTTCTGTATGAATGCTCGCGATTGGCTTGTAAACAGTCCTGCGACCAACTCGTTTCGAATAATGTGTTGTATTCGAATCCGGTCATCTTTCTCCGGAACCACTGTTTCGATGCCTGCTTGCCGCAAGGTCTCGGTATACACCCCGCCTTCCATGACCGTCTGAGTGCCGAGAATTCCAATGCGATGCCATCGATGCTCAACCACTTCCTCCACGACGGGTTTCGCGATATGAAGCCACGGAATGGAGAATTCAACGAGACCAAACGCCCTGTGCAAAGTATTGTTCGGACAAATGATCAAATCAGCTCCGGCCTGCTCCAGTTTGGCTGCCGATTGAGACATGAGAGCAGCGACTGCCGCCCAATCATCTCGATCGATCGCATCGAGATACCAATGCAGTGGGAACGAATGGAGCGAGACTTCGGGATGCGCATGTCGTCGACCCATCACTCTCTCCGCCTCCAGACACAAGGTCCGGTAACAGAGGGCGGCACCCTCCGCTGTTCCGGCGACGATACCGATGTGCGGTATTTTTTCAGTGAAATTGTCCATTGAGTGAACGTTCCCGAAATCGACGAGAATCAAAACAAACAGAATCGGAATGGGCGTCGATATCCCTCTGTTGACTCCGTTTTAGAAAATACACCGGAAGCCTGCGGCGCGAGGCTTCGCTGCGCACCCTTCTTGCCAATGAATGATTCACCCGGTCCAGCACCACGACGACCGCATCGGTGGCTTTAGGGATAGCTCGCACAAGATCACGGTGCTTTCGTCCGGTCCAATGATCCACACGATTCATTCCGATCGATCGTTGACGGAACGTCTCGGCAGAATCACCGCCGACTATGAGAATATTCATGGTATCTCCTGAGTGTCAGTTCTCGGCTCCGAGCGGCATACGCTTCTTTGAAGCGAACTATTTCGGTTTATAAATTTCGTCGAATACTCCGCCATCCGCGAAATGTGTTTGCTGCGCTTTTTGCCATCCTCCAAATAGATCATTGATCGTAAATAAATTTATTTTGGAGAATTGATTGGCATGCTTCGCCAACACCGTCTCCGAACGCGGACGGTAAAAGTGCTTGGCTGCAATCTCCTGGGCCTCATCCGAATAGAGATATTGTAAGTACGCTTGCGCGACGGCTTCGGTGTTTCTTCGCTTGGCCACCGAGTCAACGACGGTTACGGTAGGTTCGGCCAGAATACTGACAGACGGAGTCACGATCTCGAATTTTCCCGCACCCAGTTCCTTGAGCGCGAGATAGGCCTCATTTTCCCATCCCACCAGCACGTCTCCGATTCCTCGTTCGACGAATGTCGTCGTGGCGCCGCGCGCACCAGTATCGAACACCGGCACATTGGCGTAGAACTTCCCGACAAAATCCTTGGCTTTCGATTCGTCGTTGCCGTATTTCTTCAATGCGTAGCCCCACGCGGACAGATACGCCCATCGAGCCGCTCCCGAGGTTTTGGGGTTCGCGGGGATGATCGCCACTCCCGGCTTCACGAGGTCATCCCAATCCTTAATGCCTTTGGGATTCCCCTTGCGGACCAGGAATACGATCGTCGACGTATAGGGAGCGCTGTTGTGCGGAAGGCGGCTTTGCCAATTACGGGGGATCGACCTGGCTTTTTCGGAGATGGCGTCGACATCGTAGGCCAACGCCAGCGTGACGACGTCCGCATCGAGGCCATCGATCACCGCCCGTGCCTGCTTACCCGAGCCGCCGTGCGATTGCTTGACGACGACGGTTTGGCCTTTTTCCTTCTGCCAATACTTTGAAAAGACCTGATTATATTCCTGATACAGTTCCCGCGTCGGATCGTACGACACATTCAGCAGCGTGATGTCCTCAGCACGCAGGGCTAGCGGGTTTGCCGCGATGAGAAACACACCCAAAGCAATGAATATTCCTCGAAGCGTCTTCATCTTCTGCTCCTTTCTTCTGGCCGTCCAGGTGACGATCTCGTCATCAAAACGCAAGTTGTAACCGGGTAAACAACGCCCGTTCGTCCGGACGATCTTGGACATTGGTTCCGGCTGCATTGATCGGAAGAATACCGTTTCCGGCACCACCGGTGAATTGAGTCTCCGTATAGTTCAGCGCGACTCTCGTATTCTGATTCAAATACCAGTTCAAACCGACCGCCCAGGATCGCGCGCGCTTGGCGCTTTCCGAAAGATTGGCATACCCCCCTGTGAATGCCGTGCCCGTGGGGTTCTTGAACGTATCTTCATCCAAAGTCATTTCGTTGTACCGAGCCACGACTTCCCACGCACCCCATCCTTTTCCATACTCAAAATTTTGCCTGGGTTTGACACCCCGAAACGAGGCTCTCTCACCGGTTAAGAGATAGGAGACTGTGACATGCCATGCCTGATGGTGCAGCGTTTTCCCGCTGTTCGGCGTGAACACCGTATTGGAGCCCGGCCCGCCTCCGGGGGGCGACCCACCGGTCGTCAGGCTGACGTCTTGAATGACTCGCGCATATTCACTGATGATTCCCAACGATCCGATGAAATAGTAGGCTTGTGGCGACAGACGTATGCGGTTTCCATCGGCGACTGCTGCCCCGCTGTATCGGAAAAACGTATTCTGACCGTCCGAGAGATAACTGGGCAGGCCGTTTCTCGTGGCATCAGCCGCCGAGGTATCGGTAAAGTTGAGGTTCCTCTCCCCTTTCACATCGGTATATGTGGCCGCCGCACCGATGCCGAGGCCGTTCAACACCGAATCGTCATTCACGAATGGTGTTGCGAAGAGTCGCCCTGTAAACTCCTTGCGTCCATCGAACTCGGGGCCCGTGCTGATATTGCCTGCATCCGTGACACCGTTCATCACGCCAAAGGCGTAATTCAACCGGTCTTGAAACACATCGCCATGCACGGCGACGCCCAAATCACGATTCGGCAGAATGGCATTCGTCACGTAACTTCTTTCGATAAATTTGATGTCGTATGCGCTTTGCAAACGCTCCAGGCCGACGAACGATTTGAATTTCCCGATACGGACTTTAAAGGCTGGATCGAACCGGGCATCGATGTAGGCATCGACCACTGTTGCCGTGCCTCCCGCAAAATCAGGCGTAAAGCGGAAATCATACTTTCCAAACAAGGTCCCTTCGATAGTCGGACGAACGCGGCGTAGGTACCAAGAATCACCGGCATCATGAAATCCGCTGATATCGAGGTCGCCGGCGCGTTGATCGGTGCGGTTGCGGATATCGCTCGCCCCATCGAAATTAAGCCGATGATCGAGTTGAATGATGCCGCGGAACCGAATGCTGTTGCTTCCATCGGCAGATTCCAAAGAAAATCCCGAGCTGCTGAATTTCACGACCGGTGTCGCCTTCTTTGCCGTGTCTGCGGCTTCCAATTCCAATTCGCGCTTACGCTTGAGAATCTTGATTTCCTGCTCCAATTCATCGAACCGCTGCTCGAGTGACCTCTCGGGTGTGCCCAATTCTTGGGCCTCAGCCTGTGCATCAAATCCGAAGCTCATGCCGGTCAACACCAACACTCCCCCGAACAACCAGGACCTCCTCATTTAAGATTCTCCTTCTCATGAGGGAAATCTCCGGTGGTCCGGTCAATCCTCCGATTCGTATAGTCACTGCCACGACGCCGGCTTCCAGTTGCTGGGTGGCCGATCCGCCATGGAATCTGTCCGTTCCAGTCTCAATGCATTGGCCGATCATGAAACTAAGGGACTCGAAGGCCGATCAAAGCGCGTCTTCTCTTTCCGTTCGATCTGCACGACTTTGGAATCGTGAACGATAATCTCGACGGACCCAAACCGAATGCCTTTCAATGCGAGAAGGATCGCTTGTTCAACGGCCCGATCCGAGTATCGATTCGCTATGTCTTGATCCGATCTAGACCCGTCTTTAGTTGTTTCTTTCATGAGAGCCCCTATCAATCTTTACATTACCGATCATAATTGACGGTTGTATTTATACATAAACTAAAGTTTCTTTGTCAACAATATATATAATTAATTTTTGTATTTCTGTTAGATCATAAAATATAAGTTTATTAAGCCAAAAATGTATTATTGATGTAAATTATTATTGACACATGACATTTTTACTTGCTATACAGCTGCGCCATGCGAGTTCGCACCAGCCGAGAAGAACAGCCGGTTCAATTTTCCAATCACCTTAAATCTGTTCGCACGAAGCAGGACTTCTCGCAGGTTGAACTCGCCGGTCGAGCAGGCATTACGCGACAAGCCATATCTTCCATCGAGTCCAATCTGTACCTACCGACAACCGCCGTCGCCCTTCGATTGGCCTCGGTTCTGGCTTGCCGTGTAGAGGATCTGTTTGGTCTTATCCCAGCCGAAGACGTGATCGAAGGTGAGTTCATCGGTCAGCGTCCGCAACAAGATCCGAACACCCCGCCGGCCCGGGTAAAGGTTGCAACTATTGGAAGACGGACGGTCGTGCGACCTGTCGCCGATCTAGGAGATCAACTTTCTTTTGCAGTCGCTGCTGACGGCTACATAACCGACACACCTCACAAACCCTCTGGCACAACAGTCCGGGTCAAGCTCTCGCGCGATCGGGAAGTGATCAGGCAGGAAATCTCCGTGGCCGGATGCGATCCGGCCATTTTCCTCGCCGGTGAACATTTACGGCGGCAAAAAGATCAGACATCGGTCGTCGGTTGGCCGATGGGAAGCATGGCGGCATTGCGGGCGTTGCAGCGTGGCGAGGTTCATGTGGCGGGGTTGCATCTCTTCGATCCGACCACCGGCGAATCGAACATGCCGTTCCTTCGCCGACACCTCAAAGGATCGGGGTATGAAGTCGTCACCTTTGCGACCTGGGAAGAAGGGTTCATCGTTCGCCGTGGCAATCCCCTATCCATTCGAACAGCCGCTGATCTTGCTCAGCCGACGGTGACATTGGTCAATCGGGAGGAAGGCTCTGGGGCAAGACTTCTGCTGGATCAACGATTACGCGCGTCCGGAACAGAGACGACACACGTTCAGGGATACGATCGAATCGTGTCCTCTCATATTGAAGTAGCCCGAGCCATCGCCGGATGCCAGGCTGACGTTGGAATCGGGATCCGCTCGGCGGCGCAACTCTTTGGACTCGATTTCGTTCCACTACAAGCCGCACGCTACGATCTTGTCGTCCCCAAGTCTCATCTGAAGTCTCACCCCACGTTAGCCCATTTGTTCGAAACGATCGTCAGCAAACCATTTCGAAGCGAGATTGGAGCGTTGGCGGGTTACGACACCAGCGAAACCGGGAAAGTCCATGCATTGCGAGTTGTCTGACTACGCTCTCACCAGATTTACTACAGACTTTCAATAAACGCCGATCCAAAAAGGAGAACCGATGTCGAGAAAATCGTTGTGGTGTGCTGTGCTGACTGTGCCGCTCCTGCTAGTGGGAGCGAGCACGACAAAGGCCGTCGAGTATGGCGAACTGGTTCAGAAGGACGGGAAGTGGGTGTTCAAGGAGACGGAAGATCCGGTCATCAAATTCATGCACGACAAGCACATGATCAGCGACGAAGAGTATTACAAGGTCACGGATCGCACCGGGAAGAACTGGATTGAACCCGTCGATGCGATTTTGAATCGCCGGCGGGAAATGGAGTGGGTTCGCTACGAAAAGACGGCGCTCCACTTACCGGACTGGCTCGATCTCGGATTCGAAAACCGAACCCGTTTTGAATCGTACGATCATCCCTGGCGGGCGAGCCAAGCGATCGGCAACGGGCGGACGGATGCACAAATTGCCCTGCGATCACGCGTTCGCGTGGGATTGGGTGGCGAGGGCCCGTTACGACTCTTGTTCGAGGGACAAGATTCCCGGTCCTTTTTGGACAATGACCGTGGAGATTTCCGCGACACCACTACGGTGAATGAATTCGATGTGTTGCAGTTAGTGGGCGCCTTCACCTTGAAAAACGTCTTCGATACCGGGTTGAGGACCGATCTTCACTTCGGCCGCATGACCATGGACATCGGCAACCGCCGGCTGGTCGCACGAAACGCGTTCCGCAACACGGTCAATTCCTTCGATGGGTTCCATTTTCAAATCAGTCAAGACAAGGTTTGGCGGTTAAGAGCCTTTGCTGTGGAGCCGGTCATCCGAGATTTCGTGACCCTCGACCGGCAGAACAACAAATCCCTCTTTTGGGGAACCTATTTCGAGAGCAAGCATTTTCCCTGGTTCCAGCTCGACGCGTACTATTTGGGGTTGAACGATCAACGGCTGCGCAACGTGGCCAATCATCGTACGTACTCGACGTTCGGCGGCCGTTTCTTCAAAGAGCCCAAGGCGGGAGAAGCGGATTATGAAATTGAGACTACTTGGCAATTTGGACATAGGGGCGTGACCGACCACTTCGCCTATTTCAACCACTTTGAAGCCGGCTATATGTTCAACGCTCCCTGGACACCTCGCCTCGTGTTTCAATTCGACTATTCCAGCGGAGATCGTCAACCGGGCGATAGCCAGAATGAAGGCTTCGACACCTTGTTTGGCGCGCGGCGCTGGGAGTACGGGCCAACCGGCACCTGGGGGCCCTTTGCTAGAACAAATCTGATCACACCGGGTTGGCGCTTATTTCTCAATCCCACGCCGAATTGGATTTTGATGGCCAAGCATCGCGTCTGGTACCTGGCGCAAGATAGAGATTTCTTCGGCAACAACGGCTTGCGGGATACGACGGGAAATTCCGGCACGTCACTCGGGCATGACCTGGAACTGCAAGCCCAATGGCAGATCAATGCCAATCTTGATTTCGATTTTGGCTATGTCCATTGGTTCAAAGGATCCTACTTTGATAGCCCCACGATCCTCGCCCAAATGCCCACCGGTGGAAATAAAGATTCGGATTACTTTTATGCATCGATACGGGTCAGGATTTAGAAAGGATCGATCATGAAACAGAGGCTTCTTACATGGTGTGTGGGTGTCATCGTCACGCTGGCGATCACACCAGCCTTCGCCGAGCAAGCATTAGTAGCCGTTGCCGCCAACTTCGTGCCCCCTTTCCGGGAAATTGCGATGGAGTTTGAGCACGCAACCGGTCATCAATTGCAAGTCGCAGGAGGCTCCTCCGGCAATTTCTATTCACAAATCAAGAACGGCGCGCCGTTCGATGTATTCTTTTCTGCCGATATGGAACGTCCCAAGCTCTTGGAAGACGAGGGGCTTGGCGTGAAGAACACTCGCTTCACCTATGCCATCGGTCGGATCGTGCTGTGGAGTTCGAATGCAGACTTGATCAAGGGAGAAGAGACGCTACGGTCAAAGAAGTTTAAGCGTTTGGCCATCGCGAATCCAAAAACCGCGCCCTACGGCGTCGCGGCCATGCAGACGCTGCAAAAGCTGGAGCTCTGGGACAGCGTACAGTCTCAGATCGTGATGGGAGAAAGCATCGGCCAGGCCATGGGGTTCATCGAATCCGGCAACGCACAATTAGGTTTCGTCGCGTTGTCACAGATCATGGATCCGAAGATCAAGGGTCAGGGCAGTCGATGGGATGTCCCCACGACTCTGCACGAACCGATCAAACAGGACGTGATCGTGCTGACGAAGGGCAAGGAGAACGCGGCGGCAAAAGCACTCATGGAGTTCATGAGCGGTCCGCAAGCCAAGAAGGTCATCGAACATTATGGGTATGAGTTGAAGTAGCTGTGGTTGGGTAAGCAAGCGATCACGCCATGGTAGATGTGAAACCGGGTCAAATCCGAATCGTCCTGTACGCCTCCCCTATTCTATTCTCCGATTGCCTCACGTCTTCGGAAAATGGCTTCGAAGCGCTAGGTGGATACAACTGCGAACCCGTGAAAACCGTCTGCTACGGATCAGCATGGGATTGTCCCCATGTAGTCTGCTGGACCATCATGATACAAGTAGATGTGGCCAACATTTTCGCAATCTGGCACCTCGCGGCAATCGGGGTACTGATATGGCTCGTAAGCAGTCTCGCTCTGGCTGAAGAACCCTTGACCGAGTCACCTTCGTCCACCCAAATCGGACTTGCCTCAAACCTTCTGGAGTCCATCTCCAACATCAAACAGCGAGCAGACGCTCAAACTGGGAAGAATTGGATCGAACCGGCCGACGCGATTCTCAATCGACGGCAGGAGATCGAGTGGAGCCGATACCTCAAAGCCGGGCTGCACCTTCCCGACTGGATCGACTTGGGGCTCGAGCAACGGACTCGATTTGAGTCGTATAGCCATCCCTGGCGAGCGAACCAAGCCATCGGAAATGGACGGACCGATGCACAAATACCGCTGAGGTCGCGAGTTCGCTTTGGATTGGGTGGCAACGGACCATTACGATTTCTTTTCGAGGGGCAAGATTCACGTTCCTTTCTCGATGGAGACCCCGGAGATTTCAAGGATACCACCACGGTCGATGAATTCGACGTGTTGCAGTTACTCGGATCGTTGACCTTGAAGAATGTCTTGGGAACTGGGTTACGGACCGATTTCCATTTCGGACGGATGACCATGGATGTGGGCAAGCGACGGTTGATTGGACGAAACGCCTTTCGCAACACCGTTAATTCCTTCGATGGTCTTCACTGGCAAATCGGTCGGGACAATACCTGGCGACTCCGAGCCTTTTTCGTGGAACCTGTCATCCGAGACGAGGTACGCCTCGATACACAGAACGACAAGTCGCTCTTTTGGGGAACGTATTTTGAGAGCAAGCATTTCCCCTGGTTTCAGATAGACGCCTACTACCTGGGCCTAAACGATAGGCGCGTGGCGAATGTGACGAACCATCGCACCTATTCCACGTTCGGAGGACGCGTATATAAAGATCCCAAGCCGAAAGAACTGGATTACGAAATTGAAAGTTCCTGGCAAACCGGAACCAGAGGCGTGACCGACCACTTTGCCTATTTCCACCATCTGGATCTCGGATATACGTTCAGCCTTCCCTGGACGCCACGAATTGTCTTTCACTACGATTATGCCAGCGGAGATCGCCAGCCTGATGATAGCCAGGATGATGGCTTTGACACCCTATTTGGCTCTCGACGCTTCGAGTATGAGCCGACCAGCCTCTGGGGTCCATTTTCCAGAACGAACCTCAATTCACCCGGTTGGCGATTGATCGTCACGCCCGCGCCTGGCTGGATTCTGCAAGTCAAACATCGCGTTTGGTATCTCGCGCAGAGCCGGGATTTCTTCGGCAATTCCGGCTTGCGAGATGCCACCGGCAACGCCGGCAATTCGTTAGGACATGACGTCGACCTTCAAATGCAATGGGCGCTCAATGCCAATCTGGATTTCGATGCTGGGTACGTCCATTGGTTCAAAGGTTCTTATTTCGATCGACTCCCCGCTTCAGCTGGTCTGCCGGCCGGAGGAAATAAAGACAGTGATTATTTTTATATTTCAATGCGAGTCAGAATCTAGAACCCTCAATCGGGTGATATCGCTCACAGCGGAACACACATGGGAGTCTTGACAGACTTAGACTTGAGTGCACTGTGGATCAGCGTGCGCCTGGCCACGATGACCGTGATCGTTTTGCTGATTGTCGGTACACCGCTCGCCTGGTGGCTGGCCCACACTCGCTCCCGAGTGAGACCTTTTGTGGAAGCCGCAGTGGCGCTTCCGATCGTGCTGCCTCCCACCGTCCTGGGGTTCTATATCCTTATCGCGTTAGGACCTTATGGGCCGTTGGGTCGTCTTGCAGACGTCTCATTGGCATTCACCTTCACTGGTCTCGTCATCGCGTCGGTTTTTTATTCCATGCCGTTCGTGATTCAGCCGTTACAAACCGCGTTTGAAGCGGTCGGCAAGGCTCCATTGGAAGCGGCCTGGTCGCTTCGCGCTTCAAAGTGGGACGCGTTTATCACTGTCATATCTCCGATTGCACTGCGGGGCTATATCAGCGCAATTGTGCTGGGCTTCGCACATACGATGGGCGAGTTCGGCGTGGTGCTCATGGTCGGGGGATCGATTCCCGGACAAACACGTGTTCTGTCCACGACCATCTTCGAGCATGTCGAAATGATGGAGTACGCGCAGGCACATGCCGTCTCTGCCTTCATGCTGATCTTCTCGTTTCTCGTCTTGTTGACCGTGTATATCGCAAACCGCCGATTTCCCATTCATGTGTCATGAGTCGTTTACTGGCGCGCTTTGATGTGCAGTTTCAGACGTTTCATCTGAACGTCAGGTTGGACGTTCCGATGTCCGGTATTACTGCGATCTTCGGGCCATCGGGATCGGGCAAGACGACGCTATTGAGATGCCTGGCGGGACTCGAGCGGGCTCCGGATGGCTTGATGCAGTTCGGCAACGATGTGTGGCAGGATGAGCAAAGAGGCTTGTGCCTACCGCTCTACAAACGTCCGATCGGGTATGTCTTCCAAGAACCTCGCTTGTTTCCTCACTATAACGTCCGGGCGAATCTTCTGTATGGATACAAACGTATTCCGGTAGAAGAGCGCCGCATCGCTCTTGAGCAGGTCGTCGAGATTCTTGGAATCGGCCATCTTCTTGAACGACGCATTCACAAACTGTCCGGTGGAGAGCAACAGCGCGTCGCGATCGGCCGTGCCTTGCTGACGAGTCCCAAATTACTCTTGCTGGACGAGCCGCTCGCGTCACTCGACATTCAGCGCAAGCAAGAACTCCTTCCGTTTATCCGTCGGCTCCATGAAGAGTTACGTATCCCGGTGGTCTACGTCAGTCATGCGATCACCGAAATCCTGCAACTGGCGGATCGTGTCGTCCTTTTGAAAGAGGGGCAGGTCATCGCGGCCGGCGCGCTCAATGAGATGTTCACGTCCCTGCAATTCCGTGGACATTTTGGAGCGCATCGGATCGGCGCGATCTTGGATGCGCGGGTTGCAACTCATGAAGAGCAGTACGGCCTGACCCGGCTGGAATTCAAAGGGCGATCCCTATTTGTGCCGTTTCAGTCCGCCGCTGTCGGGCACGTTGTGCGTGTACATATCCTTTCTAGTGATGTGAGCTTAGTTGTCGGTCTGACTGACTGGCCGACCAGCGTGTTGAACATTCTCGAAGCCACGATTGTCGAGATTCGGGAAATGGGTCAGACCTCAGTCGACGTGCTCTTGGATATCGGAGCGCCCCTCGTGGCCAGTATTACTCGAAAATCGCTCGTCACACTGGGATTGAAGCCTGGGGATCGAGTATTCGCCCACGTCAAAGCCGTGGCGTTGAATGAGGAGTTGATGACATAGCAGATCGATCATCTTGCGATCGGACTTGGATCCACTCTCCCCAGTTTCTGGGGATAAATCTGTGTGCAACCCTGCTCGCGATACGCGAATCAGCAACATGCGCAAAGAGGCACCTTTCTGCCTATTTTTTAATCATTGTGCTGACTAAGAGCGCGGCTACTACATCTGGTAGATCCAAAAGCCTCTGAAATTTTTGTCCACGAAGCTTTTCGCGATTTTAGGACTCTACCCTTTGATTACGCCAGTATCGGACGGTCATCGACTGATATCTAGGGCCCTATTGACAGGAAGAAACCCTGAATGTTACCATTGGATACATTATGCATCCAAAGGACCTTAAAGATATTCGAGAAGAACTCGGCCTTACTCAGCAACAACTTGCCGAAGCCTTACACACGACTCGGGTGTCCATAGCGCGTTATGAAGCCGGTATGCGAAGGATTCCGGGTGTCGTATCGGTGGTGCTGAATCAATTACGGCGTAAGACTGCCGTCCCCATGGCCGGCCTCGTTGCAGCCGGATCCCCGATCGAGCCGGTGCCGCAATCGGAACTGGTGGACATACCCCCAAGTATGTTGCGAAGCGAAGAGACCTTCGCGTTAAAGGTCAAGGGAGAGTCCATGAAAGACGACGGTATTTTACCCGGCGATCTCGTGGTGGTGCGCAAACAACGCACGGCTAAAAACGGGCAGACCGTCGTCGCTTTGGTGAATCGCGAGGCCACGATCAAGACGTATTTCAAGAAGGATGCACACATTGAACTTCATCCGGCCAATGACACGATGCAGCCGATCGTGGTCCGGCCATCGGATGAATTTCAGATCGAAGGAATTGTCGTCGGCGTCATTCGGCATTGCGCCGTCTAACAGGCTATTGGTGCAGACAATGTACAGTCAACGACAAAATACTTCAGGATGCTCAAAAAGGCCGTCCAGCAAGGCCGCAGCGAGGTCCGCGACGCGAAGAATAATGAGCGTCACGCTTGCGGACGGGCGCGAGATGGTGAGGCGGCTGTGTCTTGCGAGAACGCCGCTGGCAGACTTTTTCAGCATCCTACCAATCAATCGAAAGGAGGGAACGATGATCGCTACGGAGCAAACACCTCTCGCGAAAAACCAGTTGATGGACTTGGAAAGATCGGTCGCCGCGCTGGACAACCGGTTGCAGAGCATCCAGTGGGAATTGAAGCGAAGCACTGCAGCCTCAATCGTGAAGCGCTTTCGAACCTTCATACGATCCAAGCAAGAAAGCCGATTCATGTCGACAGTCTGCAACCAACGTGTGCGTTCTAACACAAAATTGGTGGCTTATGATGGTTCAAGAGCCTAGTGCGCCATCGGTGACAACAGGCCCCTGTTCTGATTGTGGAATGCTCGTCGAGCGGCGCATCGAATCGATCGACGGCTTTACGCACTCCACGCTCCAGCTCTGCCCGGTGTGTTGGAATGCCTATCGGCAACGGCAAGTCTTTTCCGGCGGATGCTGCGGATAGGAGAAGCTTCGGCATGAGGAGTACAGAAGCTCGAACAGCGACAGACCAATTGCCGCTCGTAAGCATGGAGCGTCTCAGCCATAGAGAAATGAAGGATCCTTCCCATCAGGTGGTTACACTGAATTCATCCGATCGGCTGACAATGTTGTACGGTCATCCGGTTGCCTCGAGAATCGTCCTACAAACTCTTGTCGATCGTGCTCTGTCCGGACAACCAGTCGTGTATCTGGACGGGACCCATACGTTCGATGCGCTCCTGATCGGAAAACTGGCTCGCCGCCGCCGACAACCCATTCGGAAAGTTTTGACAATGATTCATGTCGCACGAGCCTTCAGCGTGCGGCAATTGGAACGGCTGATGTCCGAGTGCTTGGCCGACGCCTTGGAGCGCTATCATGCTCGCATGGCGGTGATTACCGGCCTTCTCGAAACTCTGTCTGCCGACGGCCTGACGGACAAGGAAATCAACCGGCTGGTGGACCGGATGATCGAATCGATACGCCACTTGACGCAGCAAGGATTTTCCTTGCTCTGCCCGTGTCCCAGCGTTCCGTTACCTACGGCACCCACCCACCGACTATTTACGCTGTTGCGTTCGATGAGCGACCGTTGCATCCAAGTGCGTGAATTGCAGCAAAAAATAGTGCTGGAGGACATTTCGTTTGACACCGAGCCTGCCAATGCCGCTTTCTACGAGGGCAGCAGCGCGCAGACTCACCCTCTCCTTCCAACCCGACGGCCGGTGCGTACTGTTCACCCACACCTTCGTAGCTCGATTGGATAGAGCGGTAGATTCTCAAATCATTGAGCGCACACCACCATACAGCGGTAAGACGGCTGACCGGATGGTCTGTCTCCAACTCAAAGACGATCTTCATCGGTGGTTGACTGACGAAAAGTCGTGAGCAAAATCCTTGATCAGAGGCTCGATGCCATCGGCTATAATTTGACCCACATTCTCCGTTCCCACCGCTCCTACAACACTCGCCGACCAGGTGGCTCCCCAGGCCTGTGCGCCCTTTCTGGATAACAATCCAACGAGTTGTTTCAACTCCACGTTGACCGCATAGGCATACAGTCCGAGCTCCTCCTTCAATGTATTGACGTTGATATAGAGATATGGCGCTGACCCCACACGCGTTTTGTCTACATTCGCGAGAACTTTAATGCCCTTTGAGCGAAGGATCAGCTCGACCGATGTTCGGATCGCATCTTGCGAGAGGCCATCAGCTGAAGCATCAGGACCGACGTCTTCTATGATCACCGCGACTCCCGCAATTCCTCTGAGGGATTCCCGGCTTCCCGCATCGAGCGCTTGGACCACCTCCATGTTTCCCGAGACCAAGATCACGATGATGAGCTGCAGCACGTACTTCATAAGACCTCCAGATAGAGAACCCACTTTTGCATTCTCACGTCATCCCCACGGTGGAACTGATCCACAACCCTCTGACCGGCATCCATCCTTCTCAAGACCTTCAAGGTTGTATCACGTGCATGCTCACGGTATCACTGCGACAATTTTCTATTGGCATTGAGTTGCGAGAAGAACGGCAAGCGGGATGAAGAAACTGTAAAGCTAGCACTAGGGTGATGACGAGTAGTCATGAGAACTGCGACATATCATCATAAATTTCATGATAGCCAGAACCAATTACTCAAGCTCTCAGATTGTCGCTGACAGCGGCGAGCAGATTTACAAAAAGCAGTTTCAGGCAACATATGAAAAAGCATACAACGGGCAATATGTCGTCATCGATATTCTTACGAAAAGAGCGTACGTTGCGGCTTGCCCAGAAGAAGCCATACATAAAGCGTCCACTGATTCTCCAGACGGTCTATTCCATCTCATAAAAATCGAGGCCACTGCCTTCAAGTTGCCAATCAGATCCTATTCCATAGATTCGCTCAGCTGACTGTGTGCCGGTCCGGAAACCTGTCGTCACGGCAGAGCGACGCATGCAGGCTTGATGGTCGTGAGCGCGCAGAGGGATCATCGATGGGAAAAATTTGTGATGTCCTCTGCCAACCCGGATGAATAGGTCTCGGCAATGATTGGGACGCCCAAGCATACACTTTTTAGATTACCGGCCTGGTGTTTGCTGATTGTTGCGCTTCTCTCCACGCTGAGCTGCGCACGGCTGCCCCCTGTAGACAAAAAATATTACTCCTCGCGCCTCTATGATCAGTCCTATGTGAGAGTGTTTAATGCCGTACACGCTCGTGTCGCTGAGTACCCTATGGGTATGGGGGAAGCCGATCAAACGAAGGGGTTTGTCCAAAGCCGCATCGGCAGGATGACTTCAGGCACCGGCGGGACCGTCGGCTACCAAGTTACCGTAGCCGTATCGCAACAAGGGAAACGGACACGAGTGACCCCGGACTGGCAAATGAACGTCTCATCAGAACCGACAACGCCCCAACTTGTCCCCGTCAGTATCGACCAGCGTCCGCTACTCTATACGGAATTCTTCGACGAACTCGACAAGCACCTACAATACTGAAACATCCCCCTGCCATCAGAACATCGACAGCCAAACGCACTGCAGTCGCCACAACCCTTACCGACCGGGGATAACCACCATTGACTCACTTGGAACCACGAGGGTATCACCGGGCATCAGTTCAAAGTTGTCCGCAACTCCATCGCGAAGCACGATATCGTCATAACTCGCTGTGAATCGCTTCAGACCTGGGGCAACTTCCGTAAACCGAAAAATGACGATCTGATTTCTCGCTGCACTCTCCTTGAATCCCCCAGCCATAGTAATGCCTTGCAAGAGCGTCGTTTTGCTTTTCAGTGGATACTTGCCAGGACTAGCCACCTCGCCCAGCAGAAAGATATTGGAGCTATTCACATCTTTCACGGTCACCGCGACAACAGGGTTTTGGACATATATCTTGAGCCTCTTTGTCATTTCGTCAGCCAATTTAGTAGGTGTGGTACCTACGGCGACGACGTCGCGAATGATCGGCATTGAAAATCGTCCATCAGGACGTACTTGCACTTGTCGTGACAGATCCGGATTTCTCCAGACGGTAATGTCCAATACATCTTCAGCGCCGATCACATATTCGTTATTGATCGCATTCGACGGTGTATCCGCCGTGGCCTGAACAATTACTTTCTCGGTTTGTATTATCGTTGTTGAAGGCAGCAGCGGAATATCGAGCGACACTTTCCCATCATCCGTATCGAGCGCCCCCGAATTGCATAACCCTGATCCAGAGAAGACTACAACCGTGAACAGAGTGATCAGCAACCACAGGGTATGTTTCATGAACGTGATCCCCTCTCTTTCAAGACCCATGGCGACAAAGTATCCAGTAAGCACACATGCATTATACAAGGATCCTGATCAGCTTGCTGATTCTGACGATCGTTTTATTCGGCAAAGCGGATCGCCTTGCAAGTATCCTCCGAACCTATAGTCACTGTCTTGGTAGCGGCGTTGTACCAGACTCAGCGAATCGTTCTTATTGGTGGGGTGGCTTCAATCCCACGTGTCGCTTGAATACATCGAAAGACAAGCGGAATTGAACTGGTCAGGAAATATCCGCTCAACAACGGGTTTTCGGCATCCGAACCGGTCTCACCGGCTTGCTTCATTGACGGCAAGGGCCGTCCGTATTTTTCGAGTGCCTGCGCATTGAACGGAGTCACGAATAGGAGTGCCAACAAGAACGCTACGGCATTTGGACGGAGATAGTTTCTGAAATGACCGCAGGATTTCGCAACCCGTGGTGACACTCATTCCCCCCCGGTTAATACCTGAACAGCTGGAGAGTCTGTCTGACGACATCTTGTGTTTTACAAACAGCTGAATGACTCTGAGGTCGAAAGGATATCGCAATTCACTATGCCGAGAAAGCACCTGTCGCGAGGATTTGCTAAGTATATGATTACAGGCCTTGCCTCCGTAGTTCAGTTGGATAGAGAAGCGGTTTCCTAAGCCTACCGGACACACAATACCCCTTGTAATCTTCAATGGTTACAAGGGGTATTCCATTTCTATAAATAATAGGTGGCGTGAGGTGGTTGGAGGTGTCGTCTAGCTGCTCACGGGCACAGTAAATGTTAAGAGCTGAAGGAAGGAGCCGGTAAGGTTACGCTAGAAGAATCCGGCTTCTCCCTTCGTAGATGCAATGGTACGGGTCTAGTACCCACCACCACTGCTGCCAGATCCCATGCCCCCTCCCGATGAACCCGTGTTCTCGGTTGATCCCTTACTACTAGACCCAGACCCTGTATTGGAGTCACTCCCCCCTGTTGGTCCTACGCTAGAGTTCGTCTTGCTCCCTTGCGTCGCCTCTGGTGCTGTTTTGGGTTTTCCGCTAGGCTTCACGCCCTCGGTTAAGCCATCTGAGTTTTTTGATTTATTCCCCTTCCCAGATTGTGATTGGGTTTCGCTTTTGGATTGCTCGGCCAGAAGTGGGGAGCCGGCGTACAGAAACACTCCACTTGCCATAAGCACATAAACGCACGTTTGACGGATTGTCATAGTCATCTTCTCCTTAATAGTGGGTTGATCAACATGGCTTCAGTAATTTCCTAATTATTAGCCTATCGAAGATGGAAGGAGTTCTATACTGGGAAAACACATAGGGCGATGGGTATAGAGCACACTGGAACGTCTCAGGAGAAGGACTCAGCGCAGATCATTGGTTGCTCGGGGGTAGCGTGAGGTGGTATTGAGGCGTTGCGTGACTTCAGGAAGGCTTGGACGACAGCTTGCATAAGATCCGAACTCACCGGCATGATCCGACACGACATCCGACGGACAGCTGTTCGGAATTTAATTCATTCTGGAGTACCTGAAAGCGTCGCAATGAAGATTACAGGACACAAAACTCGTTCCGTATTCGATCGCTATGATATTGTGAGCCGTGCGGATCTGCGCGATGCTGCCCGAAAGCTTCACGGGCACAGTCGCTCCTCTCTCCCCTTCCAATTCACTGCTAAGTACGCTGAATATAAGCCACGCCCCCGTAGCTCAGTTGATAGAGCAGCGATTTCCTAATTCTTCCGGAACGAATCCGAAACCTCCGCGAAAAACTTCGAGACCCCTCGTCAACACTGGCAAAACGTCGACTCTCGTTGTACCGCCTTCTATCGTCGTTAACCGTCGTTTCCCGATTCTATTCCCCCCGTTTATCCCCTCGTATTGGACGCGGTTTTTTGAACCGCTTCCCATTGTTCCCATGGCCTATTCCCCTCGTTTATCTCCTCGTGCCTTGACGCGGTCCCCTAAAATCGTCAAACTGCCCGCCGCAATGGCGACCTCAAAATCCTTCGTTCGCGCGGAAGTCCTCGACTACCTCAAAGCCGGTAAAAAGCTCTTGTGGGGTGTTGCAGGATCGCACGATGAATTCCTGATCGCGAGCCAAATCTTGAAACACAAGGATAGTCTCTATACCGAGAGGGAACTTGTGTTGGTTCAGGAAATGGTGCGACGGCTCTCTATCAAGTGTGGGGAAGACGATCGCCCTTCGAGACCATTCGTAAAGGCAGCCCGTCCCCTCCCCGCATTGAGACTGGTTTAACACTTTACAGCGCCACGCCTTCTCCGACTTCTAGGATTCGTTCGGTTTGCTTTGTACTTCGCTTGTTTCTTGGTATTCTCAATACCTACCTTTATTAAGGAGCCGAGATGAGAGCAAGGCTGTCCCTGAGTAGGAAAGACGTAGCCCTGTATCGCGACAATCTCTTTCAAAAGGCGAGAACGGGCGACGAGAGAGCCTCGGAGTTGTTGCAGAAGCTCTACGGCGTGCGTGTCTGGTCCGATCAGGAACGGGCAACGTTGGTCTACGACACGTCCAAACGCGGTAAGCAGAAGTCTTGACGCGATCCTCTAATCTCGTCAGACTGCCTGCCTCATTCACCCCAACCTGCCGACGACCCGAGGCGGGCCCACCGCCGACACTTGCGAGAAAGGCGGAACCTCCTATGGCGACGGTCCCAAAATCTTTCATCCGAGCGGAAGTTCTCGCCTACCTCAAAGCCGGTAGGAGGCTCTTAAGACGCCTGGCGGGATCGCACGACCAGTTTATGATCGCGAGCCAGATCTTGCAGCAAAAAGAGAGCCCCTATACAGAGAAGGAACTCGTGTTAGTTCAAGACATGGTCCTACGGATCTCCGTCAAGCTTGGGAGATAGCATCGCTTTTTCTTGGTAATCTGAACACCGTATCCACCTCTGCAAAGGAGCTGAAATGGGAGCGAAGTGGGCGAACCTGACTCAAGAGGAAGAAGACGTGCACCGCCAGACGCTGTTTCGAAAAGCGAGAAAGGGCGATGTAAAAGCCAAGTTGGAATTGCAAGAAGTCTATGGCGTGCGGCTCTGGTCAGAGAAGGAACGGGCCACGTTGGTCTATGACACTCCCAAACGAGGGAAAGGGAAGGCTCGAAAAGCGTGATCGGCGAACCGGCGTCCAAGATTGATCACGTGTGAGACTGAAGAGCCTTAATGGATCCGTAGACCCCTTTAACAGGGCGGTCACGATCCCGCCAATCAGAAACATGCCTACCCAAAGCGAACCTGATCAATAAAAACATTGTCCTGTATCTCCTTTCCGATGAGAAACACCGCAGAAGGGAAAAGAGGATCAAGATAATGAGAGACTAAAAGGGCCCCGGCCACAGGAACAAGCCCGAGCACGCTCATGCCTGGGCCAAGTATCAACTCCAAACCCCACCAGTCTGTGACCTTATTGAGGTGGCGATAGCGGTAAAGATTCCAGCTGACAAAGGGAGCCCCCCATGGCCAATCTCATAGGGCATACTCGGCGGGTTATGGTCGGCTAAGCCTGTGCTGAGCCAGCCTTGCACTCTTTTCCTATCACACTTAGAATCCCACCCTAGCTTATGTTTGAAACAATCATTGCGACAGTCATTGCTTCCTTCCTCGGCGTACTGGCATTCCTGGCATACCGACATCCTGCAGCGTTTGGACGCATTAATTTTATTCTTCTTCCGCTTTCCATATTGGGTGGAGGATTCCTGATCGGCTGGGATAACGCGATTACCGAATCTACCTTAAGCTTAGAACGCGTGTTTTCAGACGATGACCATAAGATAGGCCAACGCGCAATTTCACAGGTCAATGGACTTGCGTCACCCATCTGGTCCTATGCCGCTCTGTTTGGGTGGTTAGTGTATCTTGCGGTGCTGACATCGTTACCTTGGATTCTCAAGTTTACTTCGCCGCCCTCCACAAGGTTGCCGGTATCTCCCAAGAAAAAACATTAGTGCTCAGTTGAAGGCCTATCGAGGTACGTTTAGTTAGGCCGGTGTGCCCATTGCGCAGCTCGCGGCGTAAGTCGTCTTTGATTGGCGACTGATGAAAATGGGCGAACGAGCGAGTATGTCCTTGTGGATGAGGGCGGCGCAATTCCCCTACGCTATTCACTACGCCGAGAAAGCGCTTGTCGCGCGGATCTGCTACGTATATGATTACAGGCCTTGCCCCCGTAGCTCAGTTGGATAGAGCAGCGGTTTCCTAAATCTTCGCCACCCCTCTCCAGAATAATCTCTGAAACCCCTGTAAAACCTCGAAACATCGCTTCAACACTGGCGATTCTCTTGTTTTTCTGATTCCCGCCGTTTACTGGCATTTACCGCGAATTACTGCCGTTTCCCTTACAATTCACTCCGATATTCACTCCGCTTTTTTGGGGTCTACCGACTTACCGAATGACTCGGCCTTCGCTTGGGGCAATTTCTAAAGATATGTTTGATGTAAAGTATCGCTCCTCTCAGTCTATGTTTTATTTAAATACACGTGTATCATAGACGAATCTCTAGCCCTCTCATGTAAATGTCTGCCATGTCAAAAGTTGGCCGAAACGATCCTTGTCCCTGCGGAAGCAATAAGAAATATAAACGCTGTCACGGGTTCTCCAATCAGCCTTTTCTGTCTATAGAGGATTCCCAATACGCACTGAACCGCGCCAAAGCAGCCGAAGTGCAACGTGAGCGACAGCAAGGATTCGGCAAACCGATCATCTCGGCAGTGGCATCCGGCCGTCGATACGTTGCCGTAAAAAGCCGGTTGTTCCATTCAAAAGGCTGGCTCACCTTCCATGATTTTTTGGGCGACTATATCAAGATGGCTATGGGAATAGAGTGGGGCCGCATTGAGCAGGCTAAACCACTCGACCAGCGCCATCCAATACTGATCTGGCATCATCATCGGGCCGATAAATTGAATCGAGGTCCTAAGGAGCCAGGGAAAGTGCATTCATTGCCAATGACGGGGGCGATTGCGGCATACTTGCGCTTGGCCTATGACCTTTACGCGCTGGATCATAATGCGGGGTTGCAAGAAAGACTTGTAAATCGGCTACGAAACAAAGACAACTTTGCAGGCGCACGTTACGAAGTGTTTGTTGCCGCAACTCTCATTCGCGCTGGATTTGAACTTGAATTCGAAAACGAAGACGATGGCAGCACAACACACTGCGAATTTACCGCGACATATAAGAAAACGAACAAGAAGTTCTCAGTCGAAGCGAAGCACCGTGCCGGGAACACCTTCAGACTTGGACGCCAATTGAATCGGGCTTTAGCGAAAAGAGCGAATCACAGTCGAATGATCTTCATCGATATCAATGTGCCGGACGATACCACTAATGCTGAAGTGCCAACATACATGCAAAGGGCTCTTACAGACTTGAGGAAGTTTGAAGGTCGAATCATCAATGGCAAGCCCCTGCCAGCAGCCTATATCCTTGTAACTAATACGCCTTGGCATCATCACTTACACACTTCGCATTTCCGATTAGTCGCAATGGCAGAAGGTTTTCAGATACCGGATCTAAAACTCGGTTCCACCTACCCTAACCTACGAGCGGCAATTGATTCACGAGAGAAACACATTGAAATATGCGACCTGATTCAATCAGTTAAAGATCATTCGGAAGTTCCATCGACGTTCGATGGAGAGATTTCTGAGTTTGCATTTGGGAACAGTGCAGCGCGGTTACTTATAGGTCAGCGATATCTCGTACCAGACGCAGACGGAAACGAGTCACCTGGACTCTTGATAAGTGCAGTAGTTGCAGAAGAAGAGAAAACAGCATACTGCATACTGTCGCTTCCTAATGGCAAATCAGGGACTTACACTTGGCCTTTATCCGATGATGAAATGGCCGCGTGGCGAAAGCACCCCGACACCTTCTTCGGTGAGGTTGGTCAACGGTCGACCGAGTTCGAGGATCCTGTCGATCTCTATAACTTTATTCATAGCACCTATCGACAATCTTCCAAGGCGAAATTGCTTGAATTTATGGCGAGCGCCCCTGACATTGATGAACTCAGGGCTCTAGAGCAGCCACAGCTAGCGGCCATTTATGCAGAGCGTTGTGCGAACTCAATGCTTGCGCAGAAGTCACAATCGACTGCAACACCCTGGTTAAAATCCGGAAGTCAAACTCATTCAGACAGCAGTATCATGGGGTCTACCTCGTGAAGCCGAGCCTTCCTGGCATTTCGTAAAGACAGCAATGCTAGCAACTCGCCACAAGATAACTTTAATAGTCCTCGTCAGTCTGATCTTTGTCACGGGTCTCGCAATTCTTTCGACCGCGTTACCTAAGAACGATCCTCCTTATAGAGGACCAATGTATTTCTCAAGCGTGAACTGCGATGGACAATATAAAAATGGTTCAAGACCCACTGAACACGAGCTCAGGCAGATATTGGTAAATCATTCTGAGTGGCTTGAAGTTTATCGAAATAAAGGTTCCAGGGAATCCAAGGATGCATTGGCGGACTACCGGAAAGCTAATTTGTGCGGTGCAGATCTCACAGGTCTACGACAGGGAACCCTCAAAGGGGTAAATTTAACACACGCCAACTTGCAGTTGACCAATCTGACACGGGCAAACCTTGCCGGTGCCATTCTGGAAGATGCCATCATTGAAGGTGCGAGTTTTCGAGATGCCTTCATGGATAATGTGAATCTGAAAGGCGCACATGGATTGTGCGTAATAATAGAACGAGACAAGGGTACGATTACAAAGCTCCGATGTACTAACTTACAGAAAGCAAACCTTATCAATGCCGATATGAGGGCTTTGTTGGACGGAGCCAACCTGAGTCAAATCTATGCAACGGGAGCCCGATTCGGGAATTTGGAAGCTGTAAAGTTGGACGAAGCGACTCTCGATAATGCTGATTTCAATGGTGCGCGCCTATATCAAGTTAACCTGAGCCATGCAGGCTTAAAGAACGCGAATTTAAATAATACACACCTGCAAAAGGTGGATCTTACCGATGCACAGTTGATGAAGGTAAAACTTCAAGGGGCGGTCCTGCAAAGCATCAAGATAGATGGTGCATGGTTTCAACCTGAACACATTGCCGAGATTATGTTAATAGGCACGAAAGGTTTATCGACAATAAAATTTTATGACCCGACAAACCTGGTGAAATTGAGAAACTGGTCTAAAGAGTTTGGACTGCGCGGCGAGCAAAGGGCACTGACATCGGCCTTGCGCAAGTTCGCCATTAAATCTGACATGCCTTTTGAATATTTTCTTCAAACCTACATCTTTGGAGGGTGGATCACTGATTACGGAGCTGACCCGCTCCGAAGTATCAGTACATTATTTCTCTTTATACCTGTTTTTAGTGTTCTCTACTATGGATTTCTATTAAGAGATTCGCTATCGAGCAATATATGGAAGGTGTGGCCAGTGGACAGCATCAACCGAGAGGCCGACAGTCCAATCAGAG
Source organism: uncultured Nitrospira sp. (assembly GCA_964587955.1). Lineage (GTDB taxonomy): Bacteria > Nitrospirota > Nitrospiria > Nitrospirales > Nitrospiraceae > Nitrospira_D. The sequence goes on along the minus strand of CAZPNQ010000010.1, from coordinate 28,987 downwards.
TAACAAAAGATCTAGGGAAACAGCATCTTGGATATATCAAATTGATGAGGACAGCTTTTTATTTCAGTTTGCTATCAGCGTTTCATATCGGTTGGCGCGATTTGAATGTTGGTTCATGGATTACAAGATTACAGTTTAGAGAGTACACGATACGGGCAACTGGGTGGATCCGGGTGACCTCCGGTGTTCAATCGTTGATTAGTGTGTATTTACTTGCGCTGTGGCTCTTCACCTACTTTGGAACACCATTTGAGTGATAGATAATTAGGCAGAGCCAGATTTCTTACAGCTGCTTGAGTGAAAGATATGCACATAGATCTTAAAGCCATCCTCCCAGACCTACTGCCAAAGGCTATTGAGTGGGCAGAGGGAGAAGCTTCGCGTGTTAAAAGTTTAGGACGCGCCCTAACCAACGATGAAATATCGCTGGCGAGTAGGGTCGGCGTGGTTAAGCCCGAGCTTATCCGAATTCAATCCTGCGATTGTTTACCCATGCCACAGGACCCCCTTTTGAAGGCGGTTGCTGTTCAGACAGGATTGCTGGGGCCCCACATGGCAGGATTAACTCTTGGATATTCAGTTTTGATTATTCAGGGGCACGAGACCCTTAGTCTCTTAGCCCATGAGTTCCGTCACGTCTTTCAATACGAACAACATGGATCTATTGCAGGGTTTCTCCCACCTTATCTTCAACAGATCGCCGAGTATGGCTATGAAGACGCTCCGTTTGAAATCGATGCTCGTGCTTATGAGAGTGCACCCTCTTAACTAATCACATCAAAACATTCCCTCCCCACCTAGGTGTCTGCACTAATAGCTTTCGTCTTTCGACCGGAGTAAGTTCCCGGTCGGATCAAGATGACCACTTGATCCAGGGAACTCCGCCGGTCTCACATAGACCGCCCCAATACTACAAATTATTAAATCCCCTCTCAAATCTTCCTCTGGGATTTGATGGTTTAGCGGTGGAGTGCTCTATGCCGAAGCGTCAGGCTATCGTTTCCCGTCATCGTCAGTCGATTACCCCCGCTACCCCGTTTCGGCGACTTCCGGTCTGGCTCTCAATAGCCGATGTCATTGCCTATTTCCGGCTCGGTCGCACCGATGCGCAAGCTATTTTCGATTCCGCTGATCGGCGCTGTCTGATCGACGGCGTTGAGAAGATCTCGAAATACCAACTCCAGGACCCGTTGTATGTTGATCTGATCGACATCATGCGGCGCCATCCCTCGCGCCCGTCGATTCGTCGTTTATTCAGATCGGCAATTCAAAAAATTTCCCTCGACAGTAGCCACCCACAACACCAAGAGATCCTAAAACAGTTAGCGCGATATGGCGGTGCGCGATGAGTGCGAGGCGCACGATCAATGGCGCGTATCTCGGCGTGCCCGAGGCCTCGGCCTTTCTGGGCATCTCGGAACGCTCGCTGCGATGGCACGCCGACCAGAAGTTGATTCCGTTTCGACGCCTGGGCAGTCGCATTGTATTTCGCCGTGCGGAATTGAACGAGTTTTTTGATCGATTGCCGGGCGTGAGTTTGAACGAGGCTCGACAGAATGCCAACACGAAGAAAAAAGCTGCATCGGGTTGAGCTCCCTATGCGGCCGACAGAAAGGATCACGCAATGGAAGAAAGTTTAGTCCAATCGTCTCAGAAAAGCGAACCGACCCTCCTCGTGACTGGGCGCGGACGGATGGTGACCGTCGAGTTGATCCTGCCCGTTGTTCTTAATCGAATGCCCCCGTGGCTTGAACTCCTCCTGACGCCTTATCGGGAACGCTTTGAGCAGGACTCGCTGTGTGAAGATTATTGGATGGCCCTCCTTCGTCTGGGGCCCTCAACCCGTTGGCGTGACCGCTGGGGCTCCATCAAATCCGAAGCATTAACGTTGAAGTGGGACAGTGTCGATTTGAAACGTGGCCTCGTGGCGGTTGAGGCTGCGTATGCGAAAAACGGCCGCACCCGCTCCATCCCGTTAAACTCTACCGTGTCGGAAGCACTAAAGGTCCTCCGCTCAACCGCAACGAGCGAGTCTGTCTTCGTCAACGAGGACGGGAAACCCTACAACTGTGTCGGGTCGATCTTCAAGCGTGCCTGCAGTCGGGCCAACCTTACCGGAGTCACGCCGCATACCTTGCGGCATACGTTTGCGTCTCGACTCGTGATGGCCGGCGTTGACTTGCGAACGGTTCAAGAACTCGGCGGATGGCAGACCCTTGCAATGGTCGAACGCTACGCCCACCTCTCCCCTGCCCATAAGGCGCAGGCAGTCGAACGGATTGCCTGGCAGGCGCCTAACGCAGTTGAGAAGTCCGTGCTATTAGTAGCATGGTAGCAAAGCCGGACGATATTGATGAGTCCAACCAATTCGCGCCGGGATCTCACCGCGCTAAATCGTACCTAAGCCCTGTAGCATTAACGCGTGGCGTTCACCGATCGCGTCTCATGTAGCACCAGATGATCAGACGGCACCGGCGCGATCAGTTGGGGGAATCCAGTCTAAGAAACGTCCGAGAACGCCTCCCGTGCCACGGCAGAGGCTCCAGAGCCCCTAATTCCTCATAAGCATAGTAGTCGGCGTGAAATATCGATGTCACACTCTGGATCAAGACCACGAATTTGAATTCGATCTTAGGAAACTTCTTTACAAGGAACTCTTTGGCCTTCTTAGGCGTCTGACCAGAGGTTGTGGCGCCCTCGATAACCAAAACCCGTTTAGTCTTAGCGGGAAACTGCGGTATATCTTCGGAGAACGCTACGTCCACCACGTTCTTGTCTTTCGTATATTTGAGGTCCCAGAGTCGAATCGGTATGGAGCCCAGCGAAGAAGCAAGAATCCCGCCGACCACTCCCCCGCTGCGTCCGAGGCCGAGAACGAGGTCTGGATGGAACTTGGTACGCTCCATCTCGTCTTGAATATGCCCCAACCCTCGGTGCACGTCTTCCCACTTGTAGTGCCCTCCCGTGGGAGATGGCAGGGTTTTATGAATCGACTCAGTGAAGAAACGCTTCATCCATTTTTTAACTGCATACATGTTCTGGGCTGGCTTCCCCGGGGTGTATCGGAGATGGGTGAGCCCATCCACGTCTTTGGGGAGCTTCACCTCCCCCTTCTCGGACTCTGTGTAGATAAGTGCCGCTCGGGTTCGTGAAAGGGCCGACATAAAAATCCCAAATTCAAAAACAACGTTATCCCTCATCGCCCAAACCGTCTCTTCTCGCATGATAACTTGGTCGTCAGCACTCGCCACGACCAACGCGCCGTCCACCTTTCGACTAGCCTCGATCAGCGACTCCAACATAATCTCTGATGCTGGAAATGCCTCATGCCATGGACGCGGCACTCCTCCGGACTCCTTAACGAACCGTGCAACATGGGTGAGCACCTCTCTCGATTCTAGCGACGACGCCAAAAATATCTCAGGCTTTCGATTTGCGATTGGATGAAGTGGCGGCTTGGAGGCCGGCCGGCTGGGAGTCCTCTTCAGCCTCGAGACAGCGCTATGCTTCTTCATATGTGCCTTTTAGAAGATGTTAAGGTTTTGAACAGTACACCATACCACTCTCATTTTAATGAGCTACGACAATGGGCTCCTGAGTCGCGGGGTTTTATGCGGATCTATTTAACAGTCTTTCCTGATATAGTGGGGTATCAATTCGCAATCTGGAAAGTCTCTTGAGCCGTTGCCGTGCCTCCGGCTACGTAATCGGTGGTGGCATTCTATCTGAGGTAATCGGCGAATTAGAAGCGCCCACATTTACAAGCGATTTGATAGCTGCACTATTCCCCTACGCTATTCACTACGCCGAGAAAGCGCTTGTCCCGAAGATCGGCTAAGTATATGATTACAGGCCTTGCCCCCGTAGCTCAGTTGGATAGAGCAGCGGTTTCCTAATCCTCTCCGAGACCTCCACTCAAACCCTTGTCATGGCATTGAAACGCCTCTCCAGTAGAAGCGTTTCGCTGTTTTACGTGTTCAGTTTGGCTCAGCCCAATTGAGGGGAATTTGGGCCTATTTTGCTGTGGAGAGAACACGCCGGGAACACGTAGGGTTAGTACCTAGCTTCTTCAGGTGCTCACACAGCCTGCTGACCAGCGCAGGAAGGATTCGTTTTTGCCGTTAGGACAAGCCGAAATACAACTTCTCACCTTCGGTTTATCATCAGTTCCCGACTTTTTCCTATTTCTTTCCATACACTCCTACGAAATCAAGAGACGGCAAGTCTATCGCAGGGGAAGAGGGTCAGACAGAAGCCATGTGATTAAAATCGAAACAGACTGCCGACTGTAACGGTGTTTATTTTGGCTGCCTCGTCTTCATAGCTGAGTTTCCATCGTCCGTGTAGATACCCGATCGAAAGTGCGAGCGCATCAGTCAACTGATATCGCGCCATGACTTCTCCCTGATAAATTCTTTCACGCGTGCCGAGAAAGTCGTCACCAGGGATACCTGACGTATAACTAGTTCGCTCAAGGTCGAAACCACCGATCAAGGTGAGCTTGTCCGTCACACGTGCCTCCAGCTCTGCTTCGACATAATGTGTGACATAGGAGATGTCCTCTCCAATTTGTGGGTTGTGTCTCCCATCAGCCAGCCCTCGTTCGTAGTGGTATCCGACCAACAATCCGATTCCCGGCTTGATTTCCCACATGACATGGGTCCCAAGAGTCCAAAAGCGAGTATTCCGATGGGCAAAACTCTCGTTGTACGATCGGTCTCCGTATCGGGCTAACCCGCGAATGGTGAGATTCTCGAGCAGTTTACGCTCCAGCTCTGCCGTTCCAAAGTGTGTCGTTACGTACTCGCCCCCGCGATCCGATGACCGTAACTCGCCAGGGCCGTGATTGCCCAAGAATAGGTGCGGCCCGTAGTGATACCGCATCCGGAAGATAGTCTCTCCTCCTGGGAGTGCTTGAGTCAGCTGTGCGCCATACGTGCCATGAGAAAAAGCGGTCTGGTCGGTAAAGACAAACCCTTGGGCTCGCGCCGTCAGGTCCGTTTTCCCCCAGCTCGACTGAAATGATCGCGTGACGTGGGCAAAGGGTTCAAACACACCGCTTGAACCTTGGCCGGTGGTCTGAATGACCGGTTGTGTAGGATCCTCTTGCAGCGACAATCGTTGAGACGCCGAGAACAGCGCGACGTCGTCGGTATAGAACGCATTCATTTCTCCACCGACATGCCACCCTGATTCAGAGCCTGCATCAGCCTTCGCCTCCTTCTCATCAGTTTCAGCTTGAGCCTGGGAAGACAGCAACAACAAAACGAGGAAGGACCACCCACATGATGTCATTAACGGCAGTTTCACGAATATCACCAATTTCCGTTCAAAGCGTTTTGAATGCCGGAGTTCTTGTCTCCTGGATCTGGCAATCGCCTCAGACAACTGTGTGAACACACATAGCTTCTGCGCCAGTGTTCGATTGTCCGTCAGATTTTGTCCACCGGAGAGGCTTAACAGGGAGCTGTGTTCGGTGCGATGACTCCTCTGCTTACTCGTAGTAGATAAATCTGGTGTCGTGGCTTTGGTTCGCACTCTATATGGCGAGTAAACAAATCTCTGTCATGTATAAGACAAGAAATACGAGTTTCTGGTACGTGACGATGGAAATGCTTCCCCTGAAATCAAGCTTCGTGTTGATTTCAGAGGAACAAACATGGTCTTGAGAATGCCTGACGTGCAGCTGTGGGTGGGCGAGCAGCAACCCTCTTCCACCTGGGCTCGGCCTTGCAGTTCGTTGAATAGCTCTGGTTGCTGAAACCCGATGAGGGTTCGCCGCTTCTCAGGCGAAGTCTTGAGGTACAGATGTCAGAAGGCCTCTTTTATTTTGCGAGGCTTCTCATATAGTGAACAAGCTGCCACACTTCCTCATCCGACAAATCCGGGAACGCCATCATCCCTGTGCCTGAAGAGCCGTGCTTTGTAATCCAGAACAGCTGCCCATCCGAGATCTCACGCATCATCGCGCTGCATGTGAAATCGCGCGCTGGCGGCATCATTCCCCCGCTGACCGGTCCTTTCCCCTCTCCCCGCTTGCCGTGGCACAGAGCGCAGGCCATCGGTTTCGCGTCGTGAAGATACAGTCCTTTTCCTGCTTGGAGAACGTCGCTGGATGCCGGAAGCGGGTTCGTCTTCGTGAAGACGTCTTCTGGAGCGTTCGCAGTCTTCCTCGGTTGGACGCAGGAACGCTGTTGTCCCCCCTCAGGGTCAGCTGCCATAGTCTGTTGGTTGAATGGTAGAAACCAAAGAATCAAGGCCATCATTGCTACCACGTTCTGTTGTGCTCTCATTGAATTCATCGCACGCTCCTTCTGTTAAAGAGGCCCTAGCCGGCGTCCTGTTGAGTCTAAACACATTCGACCGGTAACGGCTTGGTGATTACTGCAAGATCCCCCCTCCGAAATGATGAGCGCTCTCTCATCAAGAACCGGCTTGAGGTGGTATCTTCCAATGAGGTCTTGGAAAGTGGCACGTATATCCGTGGGGATTCCGCTCAAGATAATCCTGATGATCCGGTTCCGCCAGCCAAAATGGTCCTGCGGGCCGAACCTCCGTGACCACCTTACCGGGCCAGAGACCTGATGCATTCACCTCTGCGATTACCTGTTCTGCTGCTCGGCGTTGGGCTTCTGACGTGTAGTAAATTCCTGATCGATACGACGGGCCGACATCGTTGCCCTGGCGATTCAGTGTGGTGGGGTCGTGGATCTGAAAAAACACCTCCAACAGATTACGGAACGTCAGCTTGCCAGGGTCAAACACGACTTCGATAGCTTCTGCATGGGTTCCATGGTTGCGATACGTGGCATTCGGCACATCGCCGCCGCTATAGCCCACCCTGGTCGAGAGAACTCCTGGCAGCTTGCGAAGAAGATCCTGCATGCCCCAAAAACAACCGCCGGCGAGTATAGCCGTTTCCCTCTGACTCATGTGACGCTCCTTATCATCCAAGCGAATGAGAGGCCGACGACTCTTGCATAAAGAGACCGTATTTCCGCAAAGGTGAACCGTTGACGGTCTTGGTCTATAGAGAAACACATGACGACGATGTACCCCACAGACATCATTGATGACCTAGGTTCTCCGTATAGCAACAACAAGGAGGCGGCGTCTTCACGTACCGCAGAACGTTTGATAACAGGCCGTCACTTCAACAGGAGCAGGAGAGGCATAGGCATCCAACTCAGGATCTTGCTCAAACGGTCGAGTGACGGCGTTCAACAGGCGATCGAATGGTGCTAGGTCTGCGTGATCGGTGGCTGCAGCCAGCGCTTCTTCCACACGATGGTTCCGTGGAATGTACAGCGGGTTTGTGTGCCGCAAGCTTGTATTCAATCGAAGAATTTCTGGCAAAGGCACTTTGGCGGGCTGCCAGGGAACATACGTGCCTTCGTGTTCCCTGGCATAGGTATTGTCGAATTGAATGTGCGTCGTCATCAGGAACATGGATGGAGCATCACCATCCGCCAACCATCCCCTTAAGAGTCACTACACGGACATACGCCTTGACCTATTGTTTTTGCAGAATCGGATAGCCAAGCGTATAGATCCATTTATCCGCATCTGCAGCAGTTGCAGGAGCAAGGCTCTTGGCAGGAATATGACAAGGGATACACTCTACCTTGTAGTTTTTTGTGACGGAATGGGTCATATCGCCTTTATTAAAGAGACCCCAAGCCCATCCATTTCCCCAGACCGGCGAATCTTTGTACCGCCCCTTTGTGTCGCGTACGAGAACAAACCAGCCCTTGACGGTAGTGGCATGACCGACCGCAGGTCCTGTGCTCATTGCCATCGTCTCCGCATTTAAGAGTTCCTTGACCAATATCGCGCCGTCAGGGAACTGCCCTGTTTTTTTATAATGGGCAATCGTTGAAGGCTGCGTGTACACCGTGTGGTATTCATGAAGACCGGGTCCATTTTTTTCCAATTTCTCATCGGTATTGGCGTGAGCCCATGTACCAAGCGTGGGCCATTCTGTGTAGTTGTCTGGCACACGGAGAGCCCCCGTGGCGACGTCGACGTTCAGTGCGAACGGTTTCTCTTCTTCTGCATTGGATAATCCGGTCAGCCCAATAGCTCCGCATGCGAGAACAACAACTCCGAACAGCATGTGTTTCATGATTTTCCCCTTTCCTCAAAGACAGTTATCATCACTCCAACATACGGAGTGGTTGAATGACGACGCAATCCTACATTTTGTTCATCCGATTTTCTGTCATCTAGACGACAAATCATGGAGACCTTTGGCCTGTATGAAATCAGGCACCGCGATGCGACCGAGAGCGTCAAGGTCTCGCACGCACACATAGGCCCGTCTGTAAGAGAGGACGCCTTGGTCACTCAGAGCTTTCATAATGGCACTCACATTGGGGCGAGAGGCCCCGACAAGTTCAGAAAGCTCCTCATGTGTCATCCGGACATCCACGACATAACCGACACCATGGTTGCACGGCCGTCCCTCGAAGCACATCAGATCAACGAGTGCCATCGCAACGCGCTTTTGTAACGGCGAGGTCAGCTGCCACTGCAGCCGACGATCAAGGAAATGCAACTGATGGCCATAGGTTTCCAAAAGCCCCTGCCGGAGAGACTCATCAATCCTGGAGGCCTTTTCAATACTCGATCGATCAAACTCGAGCACGATGGCCGTCCCATTTGCGGCTGCCGATTCTGCATTCTGGAAGGTCGTCAACCCAAAGGGGAGGTCTCCCCAAATCCCCCCGGCTCCTAACAACAAACGAGTGACGTATCGGCCGCTGGCTTCCGCAGAGACAATGCGGACATACCCGGCCTCGATGACATACGTTTTCCCAGGCATGAAGGACTCATATACCAACATCTTGTCCTTCAGCCTGCGTCGCCGGATGGGATGGAGGCTCTGGAGAGCAGTGAGCAATCTTGTGGAGAGCGAGTCTGGAATCCTCATGATGGAGGCCTCTTATTCATGGTGCCTTACAATAAGATGGATCGCAGTCAGCCCCTGATGGTCCGGAATCAGAAGGAATCACTCAGATACGATCCATCAGCCAACCACTTCGGGCGATATCCTCTTTCCCGTTCATCTCTGTTCTGAAATGGGCGGAACGAGAGCAGTCGTCTCGGGATCCTGCCCAACCTCCATGCGATGACTATGCTGAGGACAAACTCGCGTCCATCGACTTGTATCGATGATGACACCGGATATTAGGACGCAATCGCCTGAAGTGCCTCCAGGTTACGAATACAGAAACAGGACCTGGTGTAGGAGACTATCTGTTTCCTCTTCCACTCTTTCATGAGGGAGTTGAGTGTTTGACGAGCGACACCGAGGAGTTCGGCGAATTCCTCTTGAGTCATTCGAATTTGTATCAAATAACCAGGCCCGTGAGGGCATGGCCCTGCGCCGAGAACCAAAAGATCGATGAGAACAAGGGCCGCCCGACGTGCTAATGGATTGGTGAGTCGCCACCGGAGGCGCCGCTCTCCAAAGCCTAAGAAGGCCCCATATGTTCTCAGGAGGGTCCGATTAAACGCTTGACTACGCTCCGCTTCCCTCTCCAACGCAGCACGAGAAAACTCCCAGAGGTAGGTTGGGCCACTCGCCATGGCATGCTCTATGTGTTGAGACGTAGTGAGAGCAAACGGCAGATCTCCAAACATTCCTCCAGCACCTATTAAATCCCAGAAATTGGTGCGTCCGTCGCCCTCAATGTGAATGAGCCGAATGCAACCCTCCTGTACCACGTATGTTCGGCCAACCGCGAGAGTCTTGTATACGATCGCTCCATGATTCAGCTTGGTCCTGCGAATAGGTCGCAAGGCACCTAATGAGGTAAGAAGCGGAGCCGCAATTGTGAGAGGAAGCTTCATCGTCTTCTGACCGGCTCCATGTACAATTGCTCTCTCAGTCTAGAAAAGAGCGGCGCAGCCTGTTCCACACCCCTCCATATATTCAAACCATCTTTATTGATGGCCGGAGGAGCAGATTCTCAAACACCACAAGATATTTATGCACTGCGTTTACCTCAGATTAACCACGGCTGTCTGTCATCTAGAAGACAGAGCTCCATGGCCCCCCCCTGGTATCTTTCATCAGGACATCGAGTGAAGCCATTTAAGTTACATGCGTGCGATCTTCATGTAGGAATCAAATTGACCGACGCATGGTTGGCGTGGGTTCGATGGCGCGGCATATTTCTCCTGAGGCAAACGTTTCCACAACGGCCGATATGATTGGACGACACTGCGTGAGCAGGTGGGCGTTGAAGGCGTATGGCTACGGCTCTGGACTCCTTCTCATCCTGCTACTCTTCGCCTCAGCGCTGCCGTGCGAGGTCGCTGCTCAGGAAGCCGTACTCAACATGCTCCCCCTCCGGCCCTTTAACTTCGATGTGTCCTTCAATCACCGAACGTTTGCGCCAACGCGCCGGGTCCTTATGCTTCAAGCAGGGTTCACTGCTCTTCAGTACGGACCACTTGAAGTGAGAGCCATCTACCAGTACTACAGCCACCACACTCCGACGTTCACCACGGATCAACATTCGTTGTACCTCAACCCCCGGTGGAATAATTTCATCGACTACTTGGATTTTCCAAAAACCTGGCCGATCAATCGAGTCATTCGACATGTGCTCTTCGGGCCGCTGGAAAATCGTGCAGTGCCATACGTTGGAGCGATGTTGGGTGGAACCCTCCCTGGACATGGTGAACATTCTCCGGGGTATCTCTACGGTGGGCAGGTCGGGGTGCGATTCCCAGTGACCCATGGGCTGTCGGTCGACATGGGTCTTCAATACACGCGATTTGAAATCGATTTCAAGGGACAGTCTGACCTGTCTGAGCAATGGTTATTCACGGTTGGATTTCGACTCTAATGTTATGTCGTTGATTGATGACATGAGACAAGCCATCGATGCACGCGTCATGCTCCGTATCCTGATGCTGTTGGCAGTGGTCTTCTTGCAGGGGTGCGGACTGGTGTACGACGCAGCCACCATGGTCCATCCATTGAACCGCGATGAGCTGTCATCCATATGCGCTGGCGGACGATTACGTGTCGGTATTTCTGTTGAACCGTTTCGGCCATTCATCTTTCCTGCCATGTACACCGACGAAGGCATCAGAGTGACCGGGTTCGATATTGAACTGATCCGCGAGGTTGCGGACGCGTTGTCTGCTCATTGCGGTATACCCCATTCCGTCGTTCCAACCCTGCATGTGACTCGATTTCCAGACCTGTTCATTAAAATGAATGAGGGACAGCTCGATCTCTTTGTCTCGTCCGTAAGCGGGACCGTTCCGGGCACAAGACCAACGGGGTTATGGTTTTCAGCTCCCTATTTTCGCGGTGACGGGATCGCCGCGATCGTCCAAGAACCTAAGATCGCAGAACGTGTGCGGGCACACTTTGGAAAGCCGACCGGGAATTGGGACACGCTCGAAGCCGTTCAGGATGCCTTCACTGGCTTGACCCTAGCGGTTCAGAAGGGACGATCCGCTCACCTCTATGCCCAAGCCAACCTCAAACAGAGCCGATTGGTGGTCTGCGATTCTCTCCCTGCAGCGATCGAAACCAAAGACCCGAAGATCGATGTCATCCTGTCTGACCATTCCATACTCGACTATGTGACGAAGCGGGTCTGGCAGGATTGGCAGCTGTTGATGCAAGCAGACGGTACTCCGCTGATTGTGACGCAGGAAGACCTCTCCGTCGTGACAAGCGACGAGCACCGACGCCTCCAATGGTTCTTGAACAACTTGCTCTTTCGTTTGGAAGAATCAGGACGGTTGAAACAGATGCGCTCACGTTGGATCGAAGCGGACTATGCGCCCATTCGGCGGGCGACCGCGGAAGGCTTGCCGCTTGAGGTGACACAAGTTCCTGATCACTATGATCAGGGACAGTGCCGCTTAGCCGAGTGACAATGACTACGCCGAGGTATTGATGATCGTCCCGTCGAACGCACTGACGCAAGATGACGGCATGGTGTGAAAGACCCCTGATGTCTGCACGTTGATCACGATGGTCATCTAGATGACAGACAGGGTCAAAGACAATGGCGTATGACAGTGCGTAGTCAACCCAAAAGCTGAGCAGAGAATTACGATCTGGGCAACTCGGTCCAGGCACCCAGTATCTTGGAGAAGGATCTGAGGATCATGACGCCCGAATATCCAATGGTAGAAAAGGGGTCCCGAAGGGCGCGGTTGAATGGATCACCAACGGAGCGTTTATGACAGAACACAAAGAACATCATTTGCCGTCGGTTGACATCCTCACGTGGAATGAGGTGACGCACTGGGCAACGCACGGCAATCCGTCCCCTCCCTTTCGTGTCGAGAAGACCGAGGCGCAATGGCGCGAACTGCTGACCGACAGGCAATTTCGGATCACCCGTCTGAAGGGGACCGAACGGGCCCACAGCTCGGAGCTCTGCCAACTGTTTGAACCTGGTCGGTACGAGTGCCTGTGTTGCGGCACAGAGCTCTTTGATGCGGCGACCAAGTATCAAAGCCATACGGGGTGGCCTAGTTTCACGCAACCGGTCTCGCCAGGGGTCGTGGCCTATCATCAGGATACCAGCCACGGCATGCACCGAATCGAGGTGACCTGCAATGTCTGTGATGCTCACCTCGGCCATGTGTTCCCCGATGGACCGGAGCCGTCAGGGTTGCGGTTTTGCATCAATGCCGTCTCTCTCCACAAAGGTCCTGTGCGCGACTGAGACCGGCTCTCGTAGCAGATGAGGAAATACGTCCACACACGCGAAGAAGACATGGTGATCATGCAACCAGGGATTATTGCTCCTCTCCCCAAAGCAGCCTGGTACGTAGAGTTCGCCGTTCACGATATCGCCGGCCTCTCCCGCGTTATCAAGACCCTGCAGACTCTTGTTGATGGCGAGCGAACCGTGGTCGGACTGGGTGTACCGCTCTTCCGCGCACTTGGGAAAGACATTCCTGGATTGAGGGTGTTCCCCACGCAGTTTGGGAGTGGGTTGACAGTCCCTTCAACGCCAGCGGCTTTGTGGTGTTGGCTTCGAGCAGAAGACCGTGGAGAACTCTTTCATGTCGAGCGTCGTCTGGTTGAGCAGCTGACGCCGGCGTTCACAGTCTGTGAGTCCACGGAAGGATTTCTGTACGGGACGGGGCGGGATCTGACCGGTTATGAGGATGGTACCGAAAACCCCAAAGGCAAGCTTGCGGAAAAGGCTGCCATCGTGCGGGGCCAAGGGGCCATGCTCGATGGGTCAAGTTACGTCGCCGTTCAACGATGGGTCCATGATTGGAAACGGTTCGACGAGATGTCGGATCCGCGGCACGATGCCATGATCGGTCGGCGGCGGCGGGACAATAAAGAGTTGGCTACAGCACCGACCTCCGCACACGTGAAACGCACGGCACAGGAGAGTTTTCAACCGGCCGCGTTCGTCCTGCGCCGCTCGATGCCATGGGCCGATGAGCATGGGAGTGGATTGTATTTTGTAGCCTTTGGGGCCTCGCTTGACCCGTTTGAAGCGCAGTTGAAGCGGATGGTAGGAGCGGACGACGGGATTGCGGACGCACTGTTCACGTTCACACGTCCAGTAACAGGGAGCTTCTATTGGTGCCCGCCGATGGAGAATGGCCGACTCAATTTATCTGCCATTGGCGTCTAGGGGAGAGCAGGCTATACGTGGTGAACGTCGTCGGAGAGCCCGATGGTGGTCCGATACCAAAGGGTGTGTGCTGATAGATGAGAGTAGCCATTGGTGCCCGGAAATGCTGAGAGTCGGAGACCGTCAGCAGAATGGCCCTGGTGGTCATAGGGTGGAGCACAGGAAGAACGGCAATTTGAGGGACGACCGCATACGCACTGGTATGATTTTTCAATTCAAGGAGGTCTGAAGATGACAACTCGCCATAGCCAGTTTCTGTATATCCAAACGAACGACATCCGTGAGGGGCAAAATGCGGTACTGGGTTATCACCGAAAAGACGATGGCACGCTGGATCCGTTGCCTGAAAATCCGTTCTATACAGGGGGCACGGGCATCAACAATGACACCCATGGCAAACTCGGTCCACATGACAACGACACGCCGCTTATCATCAGCCCTGACGGGAAACGTCTCTTTACCGTCAACACGCACAGCAATACCGTGGCGGTCTTCGATGTTCAATCCGATGGATCATTACGACATGTAAAGGGTTCGCCGTTTTCGTCGCACGGTGTCGCGCCGAACAGTCTCTCGCTGAGCGGCACGACGCTGCTCGTCTCAAACCGGAATGAAGACTATCATCAAAGAGAGGCATTGCGTGGTGCCGCGAAGGCGAGCTACGTCTCGTTCGCCATTGAACAGAACGGCACGTTACGATTTGTTTCCAAGATTGACGTGGAGAATTCGCACAAACCTACGCAGGTGTATGTCCCTCGTTCGAATCCTGAGGTTGCGTTCGGCAATGACTTTCAAGTGGATGTGGACTTCGATGGCGAGGGCACGCGCTCGTTCCTGGCCGGTCTCAAGCCGAGTGTACAGGGACAACTCCACGTCTTTCACGTGGGGCGAGACAGTCGGTTAACCGAGCGAAGCCTGGTACAGCTACCGGAGACAAACGCCGGCTATAAATACAAGGGAATGGAGGGTGTTCCCTCGATGCCGCTCGGCATTTGGGCGCACCCGACCGAACCGTTGCTGTACGTCGGATTCGTGACCCGCAATGAACTCGGGGTCTATCGATTCGGCAAGAATGGTGAAATGACGTTTTTAGGATCTGTTGAAAATAGTGGGCAAGATATTTGCTGGTTACTCGCCAATAAAAAGGGGACTCGGCTCTATACGGTCAATAATCTGCCCCGGTCAGATAAAGATGATAAGGCTGCTACCGTGAGCACTTACGACATTGCCGGCGAGCGCGCAACCAAGCCGGTTGAAATCAGCCGGTTGCAACTGCCCCACCCCGGAGAATGGTTCACTAACAACCGCATGTTCTCTCAGCCTGGGAGTACTGCGTTTCAATGCACTCTGAATCCAGAAGAGACCATTCTCTATGTCATCTGTCAGCGGATTAATCAATCAGATGAAAACACCAAAGAGGAAGGCAACATCTTGCACAGCCTGCGGCTCAATGGTGAGGGAATCCCCGCCGTCGCACACTCACGACATCTCGGCCAAGACGGGGTGCACTATCGGTCCCGGCCGCAGGGCATCGCCACGTGTGACCGATCATGATAACGTACACATTTGATGGGCACCTAATCATGCAGAGGGATCATTATTCGATCCATCTGGACATCGAGTGGCGTTGATAATAGCACTCTCGTCACTATTTAAGACCACGAGCTGGCTCTCAAACAAAGAGGAAGATGCAATGAAATCGAGCTGCAAAATGGTTGTACTAGTTGGAACCCTCATCTTATCGGCATTCATGGTAGGAACAGGCTCCGCAGCCGAAGAGAAGGTTGTTTTCAATAAGGATGGTTCGCTTGATCGGCCGGTCGGCTACCGTGGATGGGTTCATGTGGGCTCAACCGTTCTGCCGAAAGGTCAGGCTAATATTATTGATAACATCCCAATACCAACAAATGAAATCATAAATACGTATGTGAAGCCTTGGGCTTATGCAGCTTATATGAAAACTGGCCTGTGGCCTGAAGGAACAACCATTGCGAAAGAATTCGTGGTGCTAGGCGAACCCGATGAAGATGGCACAGTTCATGAAATGTATTTTGCTGGACTATGCGTTCTTGTGAAGGACAGCAAGATATTTCCGGCACAGACCGGGCATTTGGGCTATTTTCCTTTTGGCCATCAGCGAGAGCCGTACCTCGATCGCGCTGCTCTAGCGGATCGGTCAAAATGTTCGTCGTGCCATGAACAGCATGCATCAGACCAGCAATATATCTTTTCGGACCACCACATTGGCCTTCGACGATAGGTAGTAGGTTTTCCATACGTACATACTCACGAGAGGGAGTTCTGCGCGTGACCAACAGATGAGCAGATGACCTCAATGCCGTCGGTGCATGAATTGGTTAGCCTAGTGGACCTCTCCGTCTCACCAGGCCCCACGCTGCACCCCGGCCATCCCTTCGCAAATGTTCAGGCAGCCCACTACTGGTCGGCCTCATCGTTCGTGGGTAGAGGGTCCTCCGCGTGGAACGTGGGCTTTGTCATGGGCATATCACATGACATCAAAGTCACCGATAGCCATAACGTATGGTGCGTGCGGGGCGGAAATAATGCGGCTGCCTATTAAAGGCTGAGAACAGTCCAGTATTGGTTGAAAGATGTCCGTTGAGTAAGTAGGGCACCGCAACATGTCTATGTTGAATGTGCGCCATGTCATTGTTCCCAACACCGCTGACTTCATCAACCACTGTCGAGGAGGTGGGGAATCTCCACGCTCACCTTCCGACGTGACCCTGTAGGAACAATGGCACGAACACGCTTTTAGCTGGGATAATAGGAATCGCTTTGTCCATTTCCAAAGAAGCAGATCCCCATCTGAAACTTTTTGACACTCAGAAACCGCTCTCCCGTTGTGACGACGCGGTACAGTGCGATCTCGGATTTCATCCCCCATATGCCTGGGATGCACTGCTTGCGTTTCTCGCAGACCGACTCATTGCAGGCGTCGAGCACGTCGACAAGAGACACTACCTCCGCAGTCTCGCGCTTGAATCGATGGGGAAGGCGTACGTCGGATGGGTCCACGTGTCTCTGAGTCTCCATAAACCGGCCTTGAGCGTCACAGTATCCTCGTCTTTATCTCGTGCAATTCCACTGGTCCTCGAACGCGTGGGGCGATTGTTCGATGTGTTTTACAATCCTCAGGAAGTTGCTCCGGCGGTACAGGCATTGCTGCCCATTGCCGGGTTGCGGGTGCCTGGTGCCGTCGATGGGTTTGAGTTGGGGGTGCGGGCAATTGTGGGGCAGCAAGTGTCCATCAAAGCTGCAAGGACCCTCCTCGGGCGCATCGCCCGGCGATTTGGAGGTACCGTAATCACGCCCAACGCAATGGTGACCAAGACGTTCCCGAATGCCAAGACACTGGCTGAATGCGCCCGTGGTGACTTGACAACCCTTGGTATTACGACAAAGAGGGCCACCTCTATCATGGCCCTTGCACAGGCCGTCGCCACCAACACACTTATTCTAACCCCGAAGGCCCATATCTCCCAGACCATCGCGCAACTGAAAGACCTGCCGGGAATCGGTGAATGGACTGCTCAGTACATCGCCATGCGCGCCCTATCCTGGCCGGACGCCTTTCCGCACACCGACTTGGGGGTAAAGCGCGCATTAGGGGAGCACCGGCCGCAGAAGATCCTCGCCATGGCCGAAGCCTGGCGACCCTGGCGAGCCTACGCGACGATAGGGCTGTGGGCGTCCCCGTCGCCCCATGCGCACGACCGACCCGACAGACCAAGGAGTCACCATCATGGAGTATCTGAGCACGGAGACCATTGACACCCCTATCGGGCCCATGCAAGCCGTTGCGTCCGCACAAGGGCTCTGTGCGCTGGAGTTCGTGACGCCGGATCGGCAACATCTGTTGCAGGCACGACTCGCCAGGTGGTATCACGGCCATCGAATTGAACAGAGAAGTCATCCATCGATCAGGGCAGCCGCCCGATGGCTACGGTCCTATTTCAACGGCCGGTTCGACGAGCTGACTGAACTCACGCTGGATCTGCGAGGGACGCCGTTTGAGGTACGGGTGTGGCAGGCATTGCGCCGCCTCCCCATCGGCGAGACCATCGCCTATGCCGCATTGGCGACCCACGTCGGCAGCCCGAAGGGAGCCCGAGCGGCCGGGGGAGCCTCACGACGCAATCCCCTATCCATCATTATTCCTTGCCATCGGGTCATCGGCGAGCAGGGACAACTCACGGGCTACGGCGGGGGGATTGAGCAAAAACAGTATTTGCTCACCCACGAAGCAGCGGCGGGCCATCCGCATGTCAAGGAGACTCACCGCGAAGCCCTCGACAGGGTGGCTCCGCCGGCCAACTCGACGTCGGTGAAATAGAAGGCCTCCATTTGAGTCAGCTAGCACGGCGTCCGATCGGGTACAAGCGGACAAACCTGCTCGAACTTCTTCCTTAATGATGGTCTGCCCGGCACACCTGAGCACTGGGCCACTGCCGAGTCGGGTGGCCGGCGGAGGTCTCGGCGATCCTTCGGCGGTCTCACGATCGTACCCCGGCACAGGCCCTATGGTACCGTGAGATGGGCGTGCTGCGGGATGGGCTAGGGTATTCTGGTATATATGGGTGGGTAGTGTGCTGGACGCGATCCCAAGCTGGCGCTATTTCGTATGGCAACGTCTCCGACGATCTTTGCCAGCGCATCGAGCGTCCGAACACAGATATAGGCCCGTGAGTAGGAAATGACGTTCTGAGCACGGAAGGTGTTCAGAATAGGAGTCACGTTTGATCGGGCCGCCAGGACGAGCTCTGAGAGCTCTTGATGCGTCAGCCGGATATCGAGAACGTACCCGGGGTGGTGTGGGCACGGCTTCCCTCCAAAACACATCAAGTCCAACAGCACTGTTGCAATGCGCCTCTCTAGCGGCATGACAAACTGCCACTGCAGTCGACGATCAAGAAACCGAAACTGAAGCCCGTAAATTTCCAGCAGTAGCTGGCGCAAAGCCTCATCCTGTTGCACAGCTGCCTCTAAAGCGTGACGTTTCAGTTCGAGCACGTAGGTTTCTCCGCTCGCAACAGCAACTCCGTTTTGCTCGGACGTGGCAGGACAGAACGGAAGGTCTCCAAAGATCGAAGCTTTTCCCAGCAATGCCCGAGTAGTCAGGCGACCATCTGTTTGGGTCGCTCCTAGACGCACATACCCTTGCTCAACGACATACACTTTCTCCGGCTCGAATGAGCCATAGATCAGGGCTTTGTCGTTGAACACATTCCGCCGAGCAGTTTTGAGATGTGCCGCAACCATTACAAAATCCGTTGCGAGTGATGCTGGAATCTTCATGTGAAGCGCGTTCGCTCTCGTACCAGGTTTTTGTACGGTTTTATTTCATTTTGTCATCTAGATGACGGTTCTTCGTCCGACGAATGTGTCATCTATGGGCACGTGATATTGGCACCCTAATCTTAAGGAGGTCTGTATGTATTTAACAAGTGGCAGTCGCACAGTACGTATCGTCTTAGCAGCAACCATCGCGCTTGGCGCAATGGCCTGGTCGACCGTCGGCAGCCCTAGTCCTGCAACGGCTGGCTCTCCTCCGCCCGGCTCTCCCCCATCTACAATAGTCGGGGCGATTGAATACACCCCTGAGGGCAAAATGAAAAGGCCGCCATTTTCTGCCTTCCGGCATTGGGTGTACATTGGAACTCCCCTCACTCCGAACGATATGAACGATGGAAAGGCGAATTTCCCTGAGTTTCATAACGTCTATATGGATCCGGAGAGTTTTGCCTACTATGAAAAGAACGGTAAATATCGAGACGGCACAGCGATCGTGAAGGAATTGGTCAGTGTCGGCACAAAAGAAGCGGCCAGCGGTTCAGGGTATTTCCAAGGGGAGTTTATCGGGCTTGAAGTTTCAGTTAGGGATTCCAAGCTCTTCCCGAAGGACCCGGGCAACTGGGGTTTCTTCAGCTTTGGCCACTCGTACCCGCTCAAAGACGTGTCAAAGCCCAACAAGATCGATGAGTGCAACAAGTGTCATGAAACGAATGCGATAGATTTCGTCTTCTCGCAGTATTACCCGGTGCTGCGCGCGGCGAATCCCATGAAAAAGTAGCCGTCCGTTGGACTCGGCAGGCGTTGACGTGTGGTCATCGCCTGCCCTGTTCGACCAATTCGTTCGCTTTATAACGCGCGCACATGAGATCGTCGCTCAAGGTCACGTCACTATTGTTTGTTTTTTCTCTTGGCGTAAGTGGGTGCCTTTCTCCTCTCGCAACCCATCGCGCCGTGCTGGAGTACGACCGGACTGTCAGTTACGTCGAAGCAGATCTGTTGCTGCTCAACATCGCACGCGCACGATACCATCGACCCGTGCATTTCACGGCAGTGTCAAGCGTCGCGGCGACATTCGATTTTCGAACGGATGCGGGAATCCGTGGAGGGATTGGGCATGCCGTAGATCCAACGGAATACCCGGTTGGCCTCGAATACGGTGTGAGCGTCGCGGAAAACCCGACCATCACTATTATCCCCATCACGGGTGAGGAATTTACAAAACGAATCCTTCATCCCCTCGGTGAAAATACATTGAGATCTTTGGTGCACCAAGGCTATGAGCTCAACATGTTGTTCCGTTTGATGGCCAGAGGATTTTCTATCGAAGAAAGTGATGGTCGGCACTTCTTAATTAACCGCCCTTCTGAGGGAGATGGATTCATTGAATTTCGTCGTCGGCTCTTGCACCTGGCTAGTCTCGAAAAAAGCCGGTCTCTCTATATCGAACCGCTGCTGTTCAACGACACCCAGACCTTGTACGTCCGTCCCCCAGATCCACGTGAGGTCGTCGAAGCGACAGAGAAGGGATATCGCTGGGAGGCCGATGCCAAGACCGGCACTCATACCGTGTGGCGCCCGACAGTCGGTCGGCTCTTGATTTCCAACTACGACTCCAAGCGCCTGTCCAACGAAGAACGGCGACAACTGCACCTGGAGGCCATCCAGTATCCGGAGAGCCAAGTATTGGTTGATATTCGACCTGGTTACCCCGGAGGCGATTATCCGCTTCATGGCACATTAATCCTGAGAAGCATCAATAACATCATTGGATTTGTAGGCCGCAACTTCGAGGAGGATCGCGAATTCGCCGTTGCGCCGGATCCAAGAACCCGGACGCCAGTGCGCAATCCGGTGCACACGTTGGAAGTCGTCGAGTCGGCCACGAAACCGGAAGGGATCGAGTTTGCCGTTCAGTTTGAAGGCCGGTGGTACTCGTTAAGAAAGTACTTAGCTGGACAAGAAGCGGCGTCCAATTGGAACCAAGAAGCGTTTGCCGTGTTATCGCACCTCTTTCAGATGGCCGTGACAGATTTAGGTAAATATCCGACACCAGCGATTACCATTCAGAAATGATGGATCTGCTGAGATTACGAGTAATGAGTTCTCCTCGCCCTGGTTGAACAATGGCGTGCAGCACATTATCGAGGCTTATCGACATCCGACGGCTCGTGCCAAGTCCTTCCTGGCAGGCTTTATCCTTCACGCTTACCCTCGCGAGGATTTTCATTGGTTGTGGATTGTTCGTTCTCAGCGCGGACGCGATGGCGACGGATTCTCTTCGTGCAGCAGACGTAGAAATCTCTCACCACCTTGGATTAGGTGACCCGAATGACTCTCTCCCATGTGAGAGTCGTCCCACCAAACAGTCCATTGAGCTCGGTCGACTTCTGTTTTTCGACAAGCGGCTCTCTGGAGATGGCACGATCGCCTGTAGTTCGTGCCACCTGCCTTCTCGGGCGTTTACCGACGGGAAAGCTGTTTCAAGCGGTATCAATGGCCAACGCGGGCATCGGAATGCCCCCACTGTTATCAATCGACTGTACGGGCGGTCCTTTTTTTGGGACGGACGCGCTCGCACACTTACAGAACAGACCCTTGAACCCTTTCGCAATCCTGTTGAACACGGTCTCTCTCAGCATGACCTCCTCTCGATGATCAAGGCCATCCCCGGCTATCGACACCTGTTTCGAGAAACATTCGGCACGGATGTGACCGAAGAGAGCATTGCGACCGCCTTGACCCATTTTCAATGGACTATTCTCTCCGGCAACAGCCCGGTAGACCGCTTTGACTATCGGGGAGATACGGCCGCGCTCTCTGCCGCCGCACAACGCGGATTCCTCGTGTTTCGAGGTAAGGGCGGCTGCGTGCGATGTCATGCCGGCCCTAACTATACCGATGAGCAATACCACAATCTTGGCGTGGGGTGGGAGACTCCTCACATCGATCTCGGCCGTTATGCCGTTACCCGGCGACCGGAAGATATCGGCGCGTTCAAGACGCCGACATTGCGAGAGATCGCGCGGACCGCTCCCTATATGCACGATGGTCGGTTTAAGACACTCAGAGAAGTGGTGAATTTCTACAACCACGGAGGCGTGAACAACCCGCATCAAGATCCCATTATGCGACCTCTGTTTCTGAGTGACGACGAACGAGCGGACTTGGAAGCCTTTCTCAATAATCTCTCTGGTGAGGGATGGCAACAGACGGTTCCTCCCCGCGTTTTCCCGGAGTGACGAACCTCTGTTCCCCTCTGAATTGGGTCGTAGCGTAAGGGTTTTTTTAGATATCTGCGATAGGCGAGCATGCCTTACATCGCTCTCTATGTTGGCCAAGATCTGTACGCCCCTACTAGCTGGTTAGGACACATTGGATAGGGATGAGGATGCCAGTGTTGAGCCCCACAGACAGTCAGTCGACGACTGGCCTGATCGCCTGCAACGAGTGCGACCTCCTTCAAAGGCCGATCGCGCTTCCCGCGGGCGGGTGGGCGGTCTGTGGAGGATGCGACGCTCCCCTCTATCGATACACACCAGGCAGTCTCGATCGGGCACTTGCCTTCTCACTCGGCGCGGCGGTGCTGTTTCTCATCGGCCTCACATTTCCGATCTTGGAGCTGGAGATACAAGGGAATGTGACCTCTTCGAGTCTATCCAGAACAGTGCAACAACTCTGGAAGGATGGCCTGCATGTCTTCGCGGTTCTCATCGCAGCCACGACCATTCTGCTGCCGGCCCTTGAGTTGGCGGTCATGATCTCGGTGCTGCTCTTATTGCGAGTACGACGTGCGTCTGCGTGGATGCCCAAGTTGCTACGCCTGCTGACACTGGTGCGCCCGTGGGGCATGACCGAAATATTTTTCATGGGAGTGCTCGTGGCGCTCGTCAAGTTGGCGCACATGGCTGATATCGTAACCGGGATTGCTCTGTGGTCATTGGGGGGCATGATGCTCTTGCTGATTGCTGCGAGTCGGTCGTTCAATCTTCGGCATCTCTGGGAACAGGTGGCTCCCCAATGAGACCCTCCCCACGCACGGCGCATGCACTCGGACTCTACGCCTGCCATACCTGCGGTCTTCTTTCGCGACCTGCTCGTGAAGGCGCGTCATCGTGTGGTCGGTGCGGTAGTTCTCTCCGTTTCCGTAAGACGAATAGCATCGAACGTGCCGCCGCCTATCTGATCGCCGCCTATATTCTCTATATCCCTGCCAACGTGCTCCCAATCATGGAAACTCATTCCGTGTTCGGCCGTGAGGAGAACACGATTGTGAGCGGAGTCGCATACTTATGGCATGCTGGATCGTGGGGGCTGGCCCTCATCGTGTTCATCGCCAGTGTCGTCGTACCCGTGCTGAAACTCCTGGCAATGACCCTTCTCCTGATTACCGCCCATTACCAATCTGCCTGGCGGCCGCTCGAGCGGGCGAAACTGTATCGACTCGTCGAGCTGGTCGGACGCTGGTCCATGCTTGATGTCTATGTTGTCGCGATTCTGGCGGCGCTGGTGCAATTTCGCCCGCTCGCCACGGTGACGCCTCGCAGTGGGGCCCTCTACTTTGGGGCCGTGGTGATACTCAGCATGTTGTCCGCTATGGCTTTTGATCCGCGGCTGATCTGGGATCCGGCTCACAAGGAGTCTCACACCCATGCATGATAATCACACAGACGAGCCATTTGAAGTTGCAAATGCAGTGGCTGCACCGAAAGGGCGGTGGTCGCTTCACCTTGTGTGGTTGGTGCCGATTGTCTCCGCTCTGATCGGCGGATGGATCGCGATCAAAGCTGTGCTCGAACATGGCCCCACGATCACCATCACCTTCAGAGCCGCAGAGGGGCTGGAACCCGGCAAGACGAAAATCAAGTACAAGAATGTCGACGTGGGAGAAGTGCGGCAGATTAGCATCAGTGAGGACCTCTCTCACGTCGTCGTGACCGCTGACATGGTCAGCAACTTCTCTGCACATCTCGTCGAAGACACACGGTTTTGGGTCGTCCGCACGCGGGTGACGGGCGGACAGGTGACGGAACTCGGCACGCTCTTCTCCGGATCGTACATCGGCCTGGATGTGGGGAAATCTTTGGCGTCGAAGCGGGACTTTGAGGGGCTCGAGGTCCCTCCGATCATCACCGGAGATATCGCAGGCCGTCAATTTGTCCTTCGAGGGACAGACCAGGGGTCACTCGACACCGGCACCCCCGTCTACTTTCATCGAGTGCCCGTAGGAAAGGTGTTGTCCACCGAGTTGGATACGGATGGAGCCGCTGTGGTGACACGAATCTTTGTCGCCGCGCCCCATGACCGATACGTGACCACCAACACGAGATTCTGGAACGCAAGCGGTGTGGACGTGACCGTAGACGCTGCCGGACTGAGGATGCGTACACAATCCCTGCTCTCGATCTTGGTTGGTGGCATAGCCTTTGAGACCCCGCCGAATGTCTCGGTCGCGCCGCAGGCCGCTGACAACACCAGTTTCGTGATGTACCCAGATCGAGACATGGCGATGAAACGACCCGACCAGGGGACGCTCCGATTCACGGTACATTTCACGGAATCCTTGCGAGGGCTGGCGCTCGGGGCTCCGGTTGAGCTGCACGGGCTCCCGGTCGGTGAGGTGGTAGGCATCGAGATGGACTACGACGAAAAGGCCGGGACCTATCGCTTTCCTGTTGAACTGGCACTCTACCCCGATCAATTGGCACGACACGTCCAACCTGATGATATGAAGATGGCCCACGCGGGGGCTCCCACAAGGCAGGAGCTCGATGCGCTTGTTGCTCGTGGGCTACGGGCACAACTCACCACGGGCAGCCTCCTCACCGGACAGCTTTTCGTGGCGCTCGACTTTTTTCATGACGCAACCAAAGCATCGGTCAATTGGGGGAAAGTTCCACCGGAACTGCCCACGACTCCGAGTAGTCTTGCGAGCCTACAGCATACCTTGTCCCACTTTGCGCAGAAGTTGGACAAGCTGCCGGTGGAGGAACTCATCGTAGATGTTCGCCGAACCCTCGGTTCCCTGCAGGCGATGCTGCGGAGCACGGATGCGTTGGCGCAGCAGCTGGACAAACAGGTTGCGCCGAAGGCTGAGGAAGCATTGCAAGAGTTGCGGCGCACGCTGCTCGCCGCAGAACGCCTTTTGGCGACCGATTCGCCCCTTCAGCAGGATGCCCGTGATGCGTTGCGTCAGCTGGGACGGGCATCCCAATCACTTCACGAACTAGCGGAATTTCTCGAACGCCACCCCGAATCCCTCATTCGGGGAAGAACAGAGGAGAGACCATGATCAGCTGCCCGTCCAGACTCGCCATTGCCGGACTCGCAGGTCTTGTGTTGACGACCGGCTGCGCATCGTCCGTTACCCTCAACCACTACACGCTCAGCAGTCACACCACCGGAGACAGTAAAACTCCCCAGACCGAGGCGTTCGCGCAGTCGGTCGGCCTGGGACCCGTTACACTGCCGGAAATGGTCGATCGCCCGCAGCTCGTCTTGCGCACAAGTGCGCATCGTGTGGTCCTCGCCGAGACGCATCGCTGGGCCGGACCGCTTAAAATAGAACTCGCGCGTGTCCTGGCCGATAACCTTGCCGCGCTGCTGGGCAGCCGGTCGATCCCCTCTTACCCTCAGCGTGGGGCAGATCACGCCGAGGTGAGGGTGTCGGTCGATGTTCAACGTTTCGAGTCGATCCTGGGGAAAACGGCAACGATCGACGCCGTCTGGACAGTACACTGGGCGAATGGAACGCAGCGAACTGACAGCGCATCCGTGCAAGAGCCGGTATCTGACGAGAGCTACGATGCCCTGGTCGCTGCTCATAGTCGTGCATTAATGACCCTCAGCCAGAACATTGCCTCGACCATTCGAGGGGGTGCTGCGCCTCACCCACTTCCCTGAGCCGGCACCACCGATGCACGGGTAGAGGCCCAATACTCGTACGCACCGACCAAAGGAATACGATATGAACACCTTACAGTTTTTGGTGGACTACGGAGCATGGGTGCTCTTCGCCATCGTATTTTTAGAGCAGGCTGGTCTTCCTATTCCCGCGGTCCCTCTCTTAGTGACAACAGGCGCCTTAGTCGGTGCTGATAAGATGAACGTCGGCGTGGCGGTGCTGGCTCCCCTCGTCGCCGCTGTTCTTCCCGACCTCTGCTGGTATTACTTAGGGCGCGTGAAGGGTGGCCGGGTCTTGGGGCTTCTCTGTAAGATCTCGCTTGAGCCTGACTCGTGTGTGCGAAGTTCGGAGGATATGTTCCGCCGGCATGGGACAAGCACCCTATTGATCGCAAAGTTCGTCCCCGGCTTGAGCACCATTGCTCCTCCCTTAGCCGGCATCACCGGTATGACGCTTCCGGCATTCCTACTCTATGATACGGGTGGCGCTCTCCTGTGGATCATCCTGTCCGAGGGCGTGGGCGCGCTGTTTAGCAACCAGTTGGAATCCGTCATGGCCGTCTTCGACCAGGTCGGTGGTTGGGTGCTCGCGATCGCGCTGATCGGTCTCGCCACATTTGTGGCGTACAAGTTTTATCGAAGACATCAGGTCCTGCGAGAGCACCGCATGGCCAAGATTTCTGCTGTCGAGTTAAAGAACCTGATGGATGACGGTCAGCAAGTGATTATTGTCGATGTGAGAAATCCTCTGTCGCGCAAGACAGATCCCGAAGCCATTCCTGGAGCCATCCATTTGCTGTTCGAGGAGATCGAGCATCGCCAGGACGAACTGCCGAAAAACCAAGAAATTGTGCTTTACTGCACCTGTCCCAACGACATCTCCAGCGCCCGGACGGCGCTGAAGCTAAAGAGACAGGGAGTTCAACGTGTCCGTCCGCTTGAAGGAGGACTTGATGCATGGCGGGAACGACGGTTTCCGACGGAGCGGGTAGCGCCGCGCACGGACCCGCAACATCTATCCTGATCAAGAATGAGTGATGGAACACGCCTCGCCTTCGCGTTGGCTCCGGCCCACTTGGGCAATCGAACCCGGCTCACCTGCTGCGCCCTCATCAAAGGTTGGTAAACGCCCATTGAGTACATCCAGCCCAATCCCCTATAAGTGGCAATAGAGTCCGGCCACAAATACTCCTTGGATATAGCCATCCAGTTCCCGCCGCGAACACCCGGCCGCTATCATTCGCACATACAGGACCGAGTAGCGCGAGAGTGAGGCCATCACGCTCAGCTATTCGTCCACATCTTCTGGGGATAACTTTGTTAGCAAGTCGAGTGATGAGCAAGCATCACCGCGAAGCACGGGCTGTCAAGCATGTTGCCTATTTTTTAGGCGTCCGCTGTGTCAGAAGCAGACCACCACTTGTGGTAGGGACCTGGAATCTTCCGAATGTGTCGACATGCGTCATGTGTTCAAAAGTATAGTCGACGGGAAGTGTGACAGGACGTTCGCTGTCGTCTCACAGCGGCCAGCCATCATCTGCGAAACTATAGAGACGGTCGTCACCGAGAATGAGATGGTCAAGCAGTCTGATACCCAGGAGTTCTCCAGCTTCGCGCAGCCGTGTGGTGAGGGTCCGATCCTCCGGACTCGGCGTGGGATCTCCGGAGGGATGATTGTGGACAGGTACGACGTGAAGTCGCGTTGATGATTGTTCAATACGAAAGGAACACCGTAAGCGAACCTTCGCTTCCGTGCGTAGTAGCCTATCGGCACAGGCATGACTGGTAACGGTCGGTCGAAGCTGCCGAGACAATGTACCCTCGCCTGTCAGGGCGCGGCGGCTGCCTGAGGGAGCCGAAGGTGTCGTATTCGTGTCATTGAGCAGACAACGGTCGCGGTCGATCGATCGTCTTTGCCGTTGCCTCCCTGTGTCGTCGATGACAGACCGCCTTACCGTTCACGATCTTTCCCTCTATCCCGCTGTACCTCCGAAGTTCGCCTTCGTCCCCCCAGATAGCGGACGAGATCCATTGCCAATTGCCGATCCTCACCTCGATCGGATCGCGCGAGCGTCTTCATGACGTGTTCGTAGTGATGCATCACCTCACGCTGCTTCCTCGGCAGATGCGTCTGGCGTTGCTGACGATCCAGCACTTTCGCCTTTGTTATGCGATCACGGAGATGTTGTACCCTCCACCGTTCATGCGTCGTGTGGTGAATTCGGCTCGTGGTCGTGGCCTCAATCCCATGCTCTCGTAACGCCTCCGCAAACCCCTCTCGCCAGCGTTGCAGATCAGCCTTCCTTGGATTCAAGCGAATCCCGTCAAGGCCCGCCGCTTTGACCGTGAGATGCACATGTGGATGCGGAGACGGGTTCGGATCCGGATCGGTCTCGAAGGTGTGGAGGACCATCGCGTATTGAAACCCTAAGAACTCCCGTGTCGCGAAGTCTCGGGCCGCGCGCTGCACCGATAACGGATCGGTGCGTATCGGCATGGAAAGGACGAGATGAAAAGCATCACGCATGGTCGAGTCCACGGCGATCGGCATGCCGCCGTCGCGCCATTCGGCTTTCAGATCCGCCACGGCCTCCTTCCCGAGAATCACCTGGCCATCCTGATCCTCGATCTCGAGTTGGCCATCACGCGAAATGTAGGTGAGGTTGTTCGAGATGCCCTTGATCCCTTTCGGCGCCCTGACGAGTTTCACCGCGACTTGTGGCGCGCGGCGGACCATGGCTTGCAGTTTCTGCCGCACATTATTCGCACGAGCCTGTAGCGTGTTGAGTCTCCCACCAGTGCTTGATGACTTGAGTGAACCAAGACGAACACGCTTGCTGGACCGTGGCCGTGGCAGGGTCTCCGTTGAGACATTGAAGAGCCGACTCCCCCACTCATCCAGACGCTCGTCGATGTGGCTGATGGTTGGACTCATTGGAGCTGCCAGCGCTCCACCGTCCCGCGTAAGACATCGGACACCTTCTTCGTATGGGCCTGAATCACGCGAGAGAGTTCGGTGATGACCTCGACCCGAAAGGATCCCCGATTTTGAGGCGCGGTATTCAAGACTTTCGCAATCTGGTTCAAGTTCCTGCCTAAGGCCAGCAGTTGCTGATTCGACCGGGCCA
>CAZPNQ010000009.1:0-62973 GCA_964587955.1 uncultured Nitrospira sp. | reverse complement strand
TAAACAACTCCGCCCACAGTTCCGTTGCCCAATCCTTTTCAGGAGCAAGCGTTATCCCGTGCTTGGCCAGTTCTTCGGCGGGGTATTGGCGAAGTCCGCGAACAATGTTTTCTAGCTTGCCCGTCTCAACTGCGTCCGGTGTTTCTGCATCGTCATTCGGGCTGTTGAGTGCTTCGGCGGGTACTTTGTAGGTGTCGCCACACCACCAAGCGGGATTAACACCGGAAGTCAGCTCGTGATCCTCATTGAACGGCTCACAGTCCCAACCCAGCCCCTCGCGCCAGTTCGGCGGAGCATGGCCATCGTGTTCGGGTTTCCAAATTGCGTAGTCAGTCATATTAGAAACGAACCCTTTCCAGCCAGCCATAGAAGAACGTCTCGTTAGGCTGGCGACCTTCACAGAGCTCAAGATAACGATACCCTTGGCAAGCATTGAGAGCCGCAAGGAGGCGATGCTCACCTTCGTCACCACGTTTATCGAGGTAGGCTTTAAGTGAGCGGATAGTTGCAGGGCCGATACCTCCGTCAACGACGAGATCGGGATAGTCCTTGCCCTGACGATTGAGGGCGTTGAGGCACCGTTGGAGCCAACGAGAGGGTACAGTGGGGCCCATGTTGACACCAGTATCGAAGAGCTCGAAAGCAATCGCAGGTGACAATTCCATCACCTTGTCGAAACCAGGTTTGAAGAAGTACTGCTTGCGATAGATGTCGAGGGCTTGGTCCTTCGTCATGTCGCGCATGGGGCCTGTGTAGCCATTAGCTCGTGCTACAGCGATGGTGACACCCCAGTTAGTTTCGCCACCACGATCATTCGGGTCGTTTACGTATCCCCCCTCATGCTTGAGGAGTTGGGTTAGCATATTGTCGATATTCAACGATTGTATCCTTTCTGAGTATGAGTGGGGATCGATGTTAAGGGGTGGCAGTATTCGTGGCGATCAACCCACTAGCCACCCCTGTCCTCAGGTCGCTGTGTCACGCCTGAGCCGGTGCCGCCCTGAAAGGCGGTCCTCAACTGTTATGGTTTCTCTTCCACCCAAGACTGGGGGATTACCTTGTCGGCATACTGGAAGCCGTGCTTCTCGCACCACGAGGCATAGGTCGTTGGAGACCCTTTGCGGATAGGTGCCGAGGAGCGAGTGAAGACGAAGCGTATATCAAGCTCAGGATGTTGTTCCTTGATGAGCAAGTGCTTCTGACGATCCTCTACGTCGAAGATACCCTTACCCTCGACTATGACACCGTTAGGGAGGTGGAAGTCGGGAGTGTAGGTAGCCTCGCGAGAGGGGACGGTGTATTTGATCTTCTTGGTTTCGTACTCAAAGGGGACCTTGCGATCCTCTAGGTCACTAGCGATCTTCTCTTCGAGACCTGAGCGGAAACCTGAGGTTAGACGTGGAGCCTTACCAGCAGCCCTGTTGGACTTAGATGTCCAAGGAGCCCTTGGCATTGCTTTCGCTCCCGCCGTTATCAGTTTCAGCGTTATCGAAGGCGCTCTCGTCGCTACCATCGTACTCATAGCCATCCTCGATTGCGTCAAAGCCTGACGAACCGAAGCTATTGAGGGTCTTGATCTGGACTTGGTTGAGAGCCGCAGTGATACCCTTGTCATATTCCACGAAGGAACCGAGGATACGAATGACACTACCGCCACCAATCTGAGCACCTTGTGCCGACTGGTTCTTAGCGTCGAAGATAGCGGGAGCGTAGTTAGACTTGAAGGTGAACTCTACGGTGCCTTCAGCTTCATTGACCTTGTAAGGCTTGTAGAGCTTATCACCAGCAGAGCCGTGGATTTCCCGTGCTGCATCATCACATGCTTGGATGAACTTACGAGCAGCTTCGTCATTAAGATTGTAGACCAGTTTGGTTACATACTTGTTGGTCGCAAACTTCCCCTTGGTGTCAGGGCTGGAAATATGCGGATACTTAGCAGTCCCAAAGGGGGACGTGAATTTAACTTTCTTGTTAGCCAATTTATTTTCTCTTGGTTAAACGAAAGCCCACCTAAGTAACATATGTACCTAGGTGGGCCGGAGGATTGGTTGGTGCAGAAAGCGTGTTCTGCGATAGTGAGGGTTTTAGCTTTTAAGCGAAGGCGTAATCGGCTTCAAGCACTTGGTTTATATCAAAAATTCCCTTGCTCGGAGGTGTCGGAAGTTTGCTCTCGTCAACGATAGTTTCACGGGCTTCTTCCAGCAACTCCTCGAACGGGTCATAAGCTTCATACATACCTACGAAGGCTTCACGGATTATCGAGAAGAAGCGGTCAGTCTTGCCAGCGTGTGTTCCAAAGCTGTCATGGATGAGCGAGAAGCACGAGTAGCCCTCTTCCTTAGCTGCAAGGACAGTGAGTAGCAGGTGAGCAGCATCCATCGAGTGGATGACGTTAGGGGCTACGGCGGACCTAGCTTTGCTCTTGTCGATCTTCGATGTCGGCTTTGTCCTTATGTTTAGCTGAAGCCTGACAAGACTGTCCCCTTCAGCCGAAGCGTTGACGACATGTGTGGGCTTACTGCTCATGAACAGGTCAACCCGCTTTACGTCCCACACAGGATACTTGTGCATCACAGGCAGCCCTACAGGGTTCGTCCACACCAAAGGTAGACCTTCGTGAGCCATTACACTCGCTAGGTCCTTGAAGAAGCTCATGCCCTCCTCAGCCTTGCTTACGGTAGCTGTGACAGCCCTGTAGACCTTGCCAGCCAGATAGTTAGCAGCCTTGAAGCCTCCGTCCACAGTTCCGTCCTCTAGGGTTACTGAGTAAGGGTTCTTATCCTTCTTCCCCATTAAAACCTGGGTGTCGTATGGACGTATAGTGTCCTCCATGATCTGATTGCGGAAACCAAACTGAGCGGAGGAGTAAGCGTAGGTCATAACGTTACGCTTAACGAGACTGCGGGTAACTCCGTTCTCCAGAGCTACAGCAGCCACACGGCGGGTGAGCTCATCGTCACTATTGAGGTCCTTCTCCACCTCAGCCTTCACTCGGTCAGCTACGATCTGGTAGAGGTCCATAGGCTTCTCTGTAGGCATGAGAGAGACAAGCTCTGCCTCCTTCTCAGCCCTTAGTGCCGCTGAGTAGTGCTGGAGACCTGAGTTGGAACCATCGAGGGCCACAGGTATGTAGGAGACGAAAGCATCTGAACGGCCACTCTCGACCCACTCGGCATACTCGAAGCAAGCCGCTAGGAAGCAGAAGGGGCTGTCAGCTTCACCCCACCACCACGCTGTACCGATAGGGTCAGCGGCGGCATCGAGGATGTCCTGCTCGTTGTCAGTGACCCACTGCACCCGCTCATGGAAGGGCTTCTTGGAGACCTTACCGAAATCACCACAGTTAGCCAGATGGACCGCAAGCCACCCTGCGCCACCTTCGCCCAGACACTCGCCCTCAGCAAACTTGAAGAGAGCCTTTATGTGGTCAGCCCTCTGGTTGTTGAAGTGAGGAACAGGATACACACGACCACGGAAGTCCATGTTCTGCGGTAGGTAGAAGCGTTGGTATCGGGCGAGGTCTTCAGCAATCTCCAAGTCCCTGTCGAGAACAGCCCGTTCACCAACGATACGCCTGTTCTGCTCATGGATACCAGAGAGGGTGAGGCGGTGTCCTTTACGCTGCTTGTCGCTCATGCCTTCCCAGACTTCCTTCTCCAGCTTGGGAGGAAGAGCGAGCAAAGTGCGACGAGGGACACCTTCGATACCTAGGTCTGTCTCATAGACGATCTTGAGGACCTCAAGGACCTTCGTGTTGATGGCCCAAGGTGTCTCTTGGATAGCGTTGATAGCTTCAAGGCAGTAATCCATCTGTCCGTTGTCTATAGCCTTCTGGACAATGCGGCGGTGGTCCTTGTTAAAGGTCCTCACCAGCTTCACCGTGCGCTTGGCTTTGTCGTCATAGTAGCACCCAGTATCCATAGCCTCCCAGCGGCGAGGCATGACCACCATAGGGCGGTGCACAGGGTCGAGCCAAGCTGAGGCATCCTTGAAGGAAGCTAGGAGCTCTACAGCCTTATCGGTAAGCTCTAGGACCTGCTCAGTGTGACGGGCTCCAGAGCGGATAAACTTGAGAACGAATATCTCTGGGAGAGCGGAAAGGACAGCGTTGACCAGAGGCTCCGCAACGCGAACCTTTGACGGGTTATCCCATATCTCCAGATCGTCGAGGTTGTCCTTTGCGAGCTTCTTGAACGCCTTGACCTTGTTCTTTGATGAGCCTTGTTTGGCAACCTTCTGGCGCACACGTTCAGCGACCTTTTGCGACCGTTGTTGCTCTAGAAGACGAGCGATTACCTCTGTCTCTACTGAAGCCCCTACGTTGTAGAAGATGTTGGTGAGAGAGTGTTTGGCGATGACGCCTTGGTATATCTGGTTGAGCGTCAGGAAGGCCAGAGCCTCAGGCTCGAACTCCTTGAGGATCGAGTAGGCCATAGGGGTCCTGCCCTTGCCGTTGTTGCTGGCTGAGTTGATATAGTCCCTGATAGCGTCCGCTACGATAGCGATGGAGCCCTTGACTAACTTGGAGCCCTCGGTGGTCGCATAGTGACCTTCGTTATCTGCGACTGTCTTCTGATGCTTAATGAACCGCTCGTATCCTTCGGCGGTTGCTCGTGTCTCTAGTTCTTTTTGTGCTGCAATAAGATCACTGGTCGAGCTAGGTGTCATAGGCACTCCTTTTCATACTAGATGTTGGCTTAGGAGTGAGGATATAATACGATTGTAGACCATTAACAAGAGGTAAAAACATAGGGCCGAGAGATTTTTCCCTCGACCCCTTAGCCCACACTGCTGTCTTGTGTAGGTTTAGCTATACTTTTGATCAGAACCTAAATCTGGTGCGTCTACCAATTCCGCCACGCCCGCTCCGTTACTACCGCAGTTTTCGGTACCCTTCCCGTCGATGAAAAGTGGCCCTTTAGCGATTTCCCTCACCTCTGCAAGCCCACTCTTTTGTGTAGTGCAGATAACTCTAGCTACACTTCGTCTACTATCGTGGAAGGTTCGGGCCATCTCAGCAGCCTCTGTTAGCATGGCGTCATGGACGTGAGCGTAGCGCATGGTAGTCTCGATACGCTTGTGTCCCATGAGCCTCTGGATGACACGAAGGTTGACATTTGCCTCCACCAGTCTCGTGGCATATGTGTGGCGACATGTGTGGAACACGAAGTCCTCATCGTGGCTCAGACCGATGACCTGTGTAGCCCTGTCCCACTCGTAGCGTAGGTGGCTGTAAGAGGGCATACCTTTATCGAGTAGTCGGCTAAGGGTGGCATAGGTCTCTGTGGAGATAGGGACAGACCTAGCAGAGCCGTTCTTGGTCTTCCACAAGTGGACCCAGTTGGGAGCTATGTCCCCCTTCTCGTCCAGCTTGAGGAGCTCAGAGGCACGAAGACCAGTATCGATAGCTACTCGGATGATAGCCGGTATGTCTCCCCTAGTCTCACCTATCATGAGCTTCTCTTCCTCATAGGTGAGCCAGCGTATCCTGCCCTCACTCTCCTCTCTCCAGTCCATCTTGGGGACAGGTGAGGACCTATAGCCTCTCTCGATACACCAGCCCAGAAAAACACTGATAGCCGACATATAGCGGTTCAGTGTGGCTTCTGACCTACCAGTGGAGAGCAAGTGTGACGCTAGGTCATCTATGTGCTCCGCTGTGATACTATCGAGGTCCCTGTCCCCTATGATCTGGAGAAAGGTCGAGAGTTTGTTGAGGTTGTCAGGCTCAGAGGCGAGACCAGCCCATACTTTACCAGATGCAGAAGAGACAGCCTCAGAGAGCGTGTGTGGCTTAGAGTGATCCTTCGAGAACTTGCGCTTGGCTACCTGTGCGATGCCAGCTTTAAACATCCTCTCGAACTCGGCCTCTAGTGCCTGAGCTTCCTTGTAGGTATCCTTACGACCACGGAGGCGCTTACCTTCGTGCTGGACCTCTACGCAGAAACGTCCTGTGAGCTTACCGTTCTTCTTGTCTGGATAGATGGACATTCAGTCTCCTCAGTGAAAATAGCTGACCATATTGTTGATGAAGTGACGACCCCTAGGAGCCAAGGTATACATGTTCCTCCTGAGCTCCTCTGGGTCTGTGTCTCTGTTGATGAGCTTATAGCCACTATCGCCTGTCCTGAGCTTGTCGCTGAGATCGAGGAGATAACGGCTCATGGTAGCTTTGCGGATACCTGACATATCGGCTAGTTCTTGGAGGCTCTTACCTTCGTTCAAGGTGACTAGCATGAGAACATAGATTTGGGCTGCTGGCATACCTGGGTTTATGTCCATGACATCTCTCATGGTCTTTAAGACCCCCGTGACTGCTTTCCGCATCTCTGTGTTCTCCTTCTCGCTTACTCCATATCCCATCATGTTATTTTCTCCGGTATGATATAGCTACTATCGTAAACTATATCAAGTTGCGACTTATAATTTATAATCGTTTAAAAACATAGACCACGCTCGCTGTGTGTTTGCGAACGCAGTCTATGCCGTTACGATTTCCTGAACCCGAAGCGGTCCACTAGCGCCCTTACGCCGAAGGAGGCGGCAATGGAAGTCATAAATGCGACCATATACCATTCGGGGACAGTCGCTATAGCTGCAAAGCCCTCTTCAGCCGCCCTACGACCCCAAGGACCGAGGAAGGCGAGGATGACAGGTGCAGACAGTAGGAGAGTGAGATACTCATCTTTCCAGCTACCGTTCATCTGGGATACCGCTGTGTTGTCCCAAGCTATCTCCGCATCCTGAGCTTTCTCAAGGCGGCGTACCTCTGCTTCTGCACGAGCTACGATTACCTTGGCTTCACTCTCGATCTTGATCTCTTTGAGCTTGCGACGACCTTCTACCCAGCGACCTCCGATACCGAGGAGCTCTTTCAATAGGATACCAAGCATAGGCCTAAGCCTCCTTTTGTTTCTTGTGTTCCTTCCAAGTCTTCCTGACTAACAGGATGATCTGGAGGACGGTGTATACGAGAGTTGCTGCCAGTACCCAGTCTTGGAGAGATGCCCCTGCTACCGTTGCTGCGGCGACAGTTATAGGTGGGGACATCTTCGCAGTAGCTACCGCTAGTTCATTGTAGTGTTCGTGATTTGTCATTTTGGTTTCTGTAGCTATGCGAGCTTAGTGATCATGACATTGGCGTAGACGTTATCTTCGCCGCTAATACCTGCCGTTCCGCCCCACGCTACTGCTTGGACAGCGGAGGCTATACCTTGTATCTCGAACACCTTGGTACCTGAGATAGTGAATTGGCCGATCAGGGGGACCATACGGTCAACAGGTTGGGCACCTCGGCTAGTGGAACTAGTGAGTACGGACGAAGCATCAGTGACGTTGTACAAGCGGAACTTATGACCGATACCCGATGTCGAGGTTACGGTCAGGAATGCGTTTATGTCGTATGTGCCAGCAGGAAGCGTTATCTGGTCAGAAGCTAGAGATGCCCCTGTGATGCTATTTGCTACTGTGGTGTTCAGTACCCTAGCTGTCCAACTTGTAGCTGACGAGCTTCCGCCTCCGGACTGCACCTCTTGGACATGAAGCCGTTCAGTACCTCCTGCTGGACCGGCTGTTCCAGCGGGACCCTGAGGACCAACGTCCCCTTGAGGACCAGCGGGACCTGTGGGACCCTGAGGACCCATAGGGCCAGTGTCGCCTTTCTCTCCCTGTGGACCCTGAGGCCCAGGAATAGCGCCAGTAGGCTCAGGGACGGGCACGGGGTGGAATGATACTCTTGCTGCCATGTTCGTTATGTTTTCTTTATGTGTTGGTTACGCGAGAGCGTCTTGTGCGGACAGGGGGGCCCACTACGATACCGAGGTTTATCTTGGACACCGTAATGGACGGTGGGCCAACCACGACACCCATAGTGAGCTTTGTGGTGGACACGCCGGTATAAGTTGGACCTGAGGCTACACCTAGGTTTACCTTGGTGGTCGATACGCCAGCGTAGGTAGGACCTGAGGCTACACCTAGGTTTACCTTTGAGGTTTGAACAGACATTTTTTATTACGCCTGCGACCTAACGCCAAATTCTAAAGAGGCGGCACCGGCATCGGCAAGTGTCCAGGCGGTTGAGGTTGACGGGTCGGTTTCGAAAATAGCCTGAATTGGCGTGTAAGAAATGCCAATGCCAGAAATATTTGAACTATAATAGTTTGTGCCGCCTTTGCGAATGCAACCTTGTATATTTTGAGGGCCGCTTGCGGCATTTTTCGATTGCGTCGAAACGACAACCGCTTTTACGACGCCCGTCGGAATTGATATTGCTGCGCCCGTAAATGTTTCAACATCGCCGGCGACGGTGCTTTCGATAAAGTCTGCGGTTGATAATACAACTTCATCGACCGCGGTGTAATCGCTTGTCCAAGAGGTATTAGCACCGTTTGCCGTTGGCGGCTTTGAATAATATAAATGCCCCAAAGTCGAAACATCGCTAACAATTACTTGCGAAAGATGCGTAAAATTGTTTGAGGCGCCGTTTGCCGAGGTGCAAGCGTTCCAGCGTCTTTTGGCAATGTTGTCGACGGCTGTCATTGATGCCGAGCCAGACATTACAGGCGAGCCGGTGCCGTTCACATATAATGCAAAAGACCCCGAGGCGCCGCAAATCAATTTTAAATCAAACGTATATCTAGTTGTGATTGAGATTGAATAAGTAGACCCGATGTTTGTCCATGCCGAACCATTCCAGTATTGCGCTTGTAAACTTAGCGACCCGGTGAATTGCAATCGGAAAACTGCCGTTCCCGACGAATTGAAAAGCGTTATTAGCGTTGAACCGGAATTCGAAGTCGAAGACCCTACCCACCAATCCCAATGCGTCCAGCATTCAGTGCGACTTGTGGTTACGGGAGTTTCGACATAGTGCGCGATTGCGCCGTTTCCGACCCTTATGCTGCATCGAACGACGGAACTATTAAAGCCCGAATTTCCGCTATTTTCAACCGTATTAGCATCGGACGGAATAAACGCCTCAAGTTCGGTTCCTGCAAAATCAATAGCCATATCAGACAATCTCCCCTGTCATAGTGACACCAAAGTTCTTGATAGTGGCGTCAGGTGTCGCAGGAGCCACGAAGGTCAGGTAGTCGCCAGATACTAGAGACACGGTTGCTCCTGTTGTGTTGAAAGTGAATACGCCAAGGGTCG
Organism: uncultured Nitrospira sp.; assembly: GCA_964587955.1. Taxonomy (GTDB): domain Bacteria; phylum Nitrospirota; class Nitrospiria; order Nitrospirales; family Nitrospiraceae; genus Nitrospira_D. The sequence continues at coordinate 53,820 of CAZPNQ010000009.1, read as the reverse complement.
AGATGGTGATGGTACCAACGCTCGATCCGTTCTTCTGAACATCGATGACGAATGAGGACGTAGGGTTCGTAAGAACTCTTCCGACACTCCCAGAGAAGTCATCAGGGAGTGTGGTAGCCTCAAGTATCGGATAGAGGAGCAGGACCTCACTGGCGTCTGGAGTAAACGATACGAAGAACGAGATGATGCGGGAGGCTGTAGCGTCTACACCGTCAGCACCTGCTGGGCCTGTGGCTCCGGTAGGACCTGCTGGACCTTGGATACCTTGGGGACCCTCTGGACCTGCTGGGCCGGTAGCCCCTGCTGGGCCTGTAGGACCCACGTCACCCTGAGGACCTGCTGGCCCCGCTGGACCTTGTGGACCTTGTGGACCTGTGTCGCCCTTCTCCCCTTGAGGACCTTGAGGCCCAGGAACAGGCTCAAATGACGGGGAGCCATCTATCTCGTGAAAGGATGTGGGGGTCGAGATAACTTCTGTGGTCATCTATCAGTCCCCGTAAATGTAAGCTGGCTGGATACGCATGGGTCCAGCAAAGTCTTCCTGTGTGGACTGGTCTACGAGCTCAACCATCGCCTTATCGAAGCGATTGGCGAACCTTTCGAGACGCTCGTCTTCGAAGTAGTCACAAGCATACTCACAGGCACCATAGACGAGAGCATCAACAGCACTTGCTGACCAGATGTTCTCATTGATGTCGGTGGTTAGCACAGGCTGGGCCGCATAGTAGCGCATGTACATCTGCCCATCATCGGGCGGCAATGGTCGCATACGGATGTCGTGGCCAGTCTGAATGAAGACCTTGGGCTGACCTACGACAGCCGAGTATTTCATGAAGGTGGAGTTATCGACCCTCTCGATCTCTTGGTCGTTATACCAGAGGTCGGAAATCTCTAGGAAGTCTGTAGGTAGGCGGAAGGCACCTGAGACTGCCGTGAAGTAGACAGTCTTCTCCATTGCTGTAGTTCGCAGAGTGCGCTCAATGCGGACCTGTGCTTGCTGGATGAACTCTTCGGCCAATGCTGGCGTAAAGTCGGTCCTATTGATAAGGTTGATTACCTTGGTTTTAATCTGGCCGAAGTTCATGTGGTATTATCTCGCTTAGATACGGCGGTTAGTCGCCATGAAGGCTGTGTAGTCTTGAGAGTGGAGGCGACTAACGATGTCTTGGATCGTGTTGTTCTTGTCGAAGATGTCGAAACCTTCGTTCTTCCACTTCTCAACGAGAGCGACGGGAATAGAGGCTACGTGATGCAGGTCGCCCATCTTGTTGTTAACGCTGTCCGCTCTCTTCTTCGCTAGGTTGTCGAGGAAGGAGCTTGGGAGTTCCTGAGTGCGCTGGATGGCTACGTTCTTGACTTCATCATCAAACTCGATGCGATGGCTTACGTCATAGAAGGGTTGCTCAGGACTAGAGGCAGTCTCTGGGGTGTTGTCAGTCATATTATCTGCTAGGTTGGGTAAACCCCACGCCCACAAAGGGGCGTGAGGTTCACACTAAGATTACGCGAGGTCGATAATCATCGCGTCAGCGGCATGGTTCTTGTGCTTAAGACCCATTTCGCCAACCATCATGACCATCTGGTTGTCACCAGTCTTCGCAAGGTTCTCACGGGTCCACGGACGCAGCGAGACGTTGCTCCACATCGCCGGATCGAAGAGCAGAGCGGTGTCTGACTTGAGCCAGCGGTTCAGGACAACCTTGTACTCACCGTAGGGCGAGACATAGAGATCAACCACGTTGACCAGCTTGGTTTCGTTACGGAAGTCGCGCTGGCGACCCGAAGCGGCGGTAAAGCCAGAAACGATGAGAGCGTCAGCCGGTTTGATCATGAAGATCGTCGGTTCGCTACCTGCCGAGTAAGCGGCCTGACCTGCGGTGAGCAGGTGGGTTTCGGTGAGGGCAGCAGCGGTACCAGCGTCAACGATGTGAGCGCCAGCAGCCATCTGAGCCTGATACGAAGCGGTGCGGCGAGCAGTCGAGCTATCGTCACCAGCAACAGCGGCTTGGTTTACGCCGATGTATGCGCGTTCAACGTCACGCTTCAGTTCCTTACCGGCCTTCGTAAGCTGGTAAGCAGTTTCCTTCGCACGACCATATGCCGACACTGCATCAGCAGTAGCCGAGATTTTAACGGTCTTCTCGAAGATTTGCGTGTAGTTGTTACGCAGCGTGGTCGGGCTGAGGGTTGCGTCCGAAGCGGTGAAACCTTCAACCTGTGCGTTGTCGCGAGGAGCAGCAAGGCTGTCTTCCTGCCACTCGAAGAAACGTGCCGAGCACTTCTCATTACCAATGAGCGTGAGGAACGGGGTTGCGGTCGGAGAGATGTCCGAGATGATGTCCGAGACATCTTCCTTGAGGCCTACCTGATCGTAGGTGCTAAAAATAGCCATTTGTATTTACCTGTGGTTATTATGTTTTTGGGGCTTAGTCGTCGTCGCCCATAGCTTCCCATCGTGCCAAGAAGGCGTTCTGAGCAGCTTCGTCTGAGCCGGTTGCTCGGAGCTTACGCTGCGCTTCGATGACGCTTTGTTTCTTGGCGGGAATACCAGTATTAGGTGCGCGTCCCTTGGTGCGCTTCACGACCTTGTTTGACGAGGCTGCTGCCTTCTTCTTGGTAGCTGCGCGATTGCGAGCTTCCTGAAGCGTCAGAGCGTCATTGATGATCGAGAGGGCAATAGGGTCCACGATGCTGTTAAAGACTTCCGTAGACATACCTCGGCTTACCGAGAAGTCGCGGAGTGCTTTATAGCGATCAGGGGACCAGTTAGGGATGGTCTCTTCGAGGACCTTTACGCATTCTTTTGCTGCTTCGGCTATCTGAGCTTTGCGCTCATTCTCAGCCTGTTCCAAGACAGTGTTTACTTCTGTCTCAAGGAACTTTACGCTTTCAAAAGCTGCGGTTGCTTCCTGTCGGAGTGCTGCGAGTTCAGAGGCAGTGAGCGTCTTTGAGGCCACCAGCCAGTCAATTTCCTTGTAGGGCTCAAAGCGTTTATGAGCGTCCTCAAGTAGTCGCTGGGCTGCTGTCACATAGCGAGCACCTTCCTCCTCAACCTGTTTACGGGCTTGGGCTACTTCTTGGGATTTCTTGGTGAGAGATGCCTCTTGGCCATACAGGCGCTTGAGGTCTTTGACTGCGACCTTCTTGGTCTCGTCACCTATCTTAACGGTTACTAAGGCCTCATCGGGAGCTTCGACTTGCTTCTGGTCGTCGCTGCCCTCTTCCTCTTCACCCTCTTCACCATCGGCTTCCTCTTCGAAGTCTAGTTCTTCGAGGTCGCCTCCATCTTCCTGATCTTCGGACGAAATCCCTTCATCCTCTTGTAGATCAGCTTGTGCCCCTTCTTCGCCATCGGATAGCATTCCTGCGTCCTCCCAGCGTTTAAGGAAGGCTGTTTCAGCATCAAGTGCTGGATTGTTGTCTTCGACGCCCGTGGGGGTAGTCGGCATGGTATTAGTCACCTTATATGTTTTGGTCGTCTTCGCTTAGTTCATCCTCGTCATCGAGGTTCTCGCGAAGTTCGATTGCGTCTTTTGCGTGGACGCGAGCTAGTAGTTCAGCCTCGATTTGCTTTAGGGCTTGGCAGAGATGATAATGCTCTTCTCGCTTTGCCCCTTCGTCGGGCTTGGTTTCTGTGAAGACAGCAAAGCTCTCAACCATCATTGACTGGATGAGTTCTCTAAAGTCTTCGTTGGCGAGGAGGTTGGACGCTGCCAACCCCCTACGCACTGTTGTTTCTTCTTGTGTTGTGAGCACTTGTTATCCGTTAGGCGACAGGATCGCTGTGGCCTTGTTATTGACTTCTGGTGCCTTAGCCTGAGCCTCGCGAGCGAGTTCAATCTCAGCTTCAGCCACCTCAATACGGTTCTCAGTCTCAGCAGCCTTACGCTCTTGCTCTTGTACGCTGAGTGCGTATTCAAGAGTGCGGAAGCGGTTCTCGAAGTCTGCCTTCATACGGTCAAACTCAGCTTCCATCTGCGTCTTCTGTTCAGCCATTTGCTGCTTACGCATCATGACTTCGATGTTGGCCTGACGCTCCTTGAGCTCCATTTCGACCATCGGGTCAGGTGCTGGCGGTTCGGCTTCTTGCGGGTTCTTGAGGAACCTAGCGAAGTCCTTGTGGCCTTTAGCCTCTAGGGCAGACACATAGACGTTGTAGCGTTCTTCAGGACCGTAGAGGTGCTGGATAGCGGGGTCCTGAGCAAGCTGCTGGCCGATTACCAGATACTCCTGAGCCAGCCTATCGCGCTCACCGTATCCGAGGCGGAAGTCAATGGAGACATCCCGCTGCCTACGCCACGAGGATGGGGTAACGGGAACATACTGACCTGCGATCTCAATGATACGTTCGGAGCTCTCGTTCTCGATTACGAGGCGGTAAACCTCAATGAACAGAGGTGCGAGGAACTGGGTGGCGAAGTTACGGGCAATGGTCTTCTGACGCTGCATGGAAGCGCCGATAAGCTGCTCCACCATTCCCTGAGAGTTCTGGGAACTGATAGCGTCCTTATTGAGACCTTGCGACAGGCGAGAGACACCTGTGACATCTTCCTTGTTATCGTCCAGCATCCCGATAGTCTGGAAGACATACGGGTTCAGAGGATACTGAGGTAGCGGGAAGATACCATCTGCCCTCGTTACGTTCACTAGGCCACCGATGCGGTTGTCTAGGAGCTCACGGGGGTTCGTCAAGGCACCCTTTACGATACCATAGCGAGGGTTGTTCGTCAGGACCGCATGGTCAAGGATAGAGCGGGTGAGGACTGTCTTAGCGTTCTGCGTCGGGATGACACGAGCACCGAAGTTAGAGCCCATGAAGCTGTGCGGTGTCGAGAGAGGGCAGAAGGTAATGAACGGAGTACGCTCTACCTGCTCCATCTCTAGGATCACTTCGCCACAATGGACGAGGCGATACATACGGGCGATACCGTCACCTTCGCAAGCTATCTCACCATAGGTCTCGTAGATTACGAGGAGCTTACTCTCTTCCTGCATAATGTCGGCTGATCGTCCGAAGCCGTTATCGATGGCGTCAAAGCGATCTACGCGCTCTTCGTCTTGCTCAAGGCTGTCATCACCAGGAGTTAGCAGAGCGACCTTCTTGGGGTCGTAGCCTTCCTTGAGTAGGTCGGACTTGCTCTTCTCTGTGCGGTGAGAGACGAAGGGGCTCTCTGAGAGACATTTGATGTTCGGGTTTACGATGAACTCTTCAGGCGGCAGTACGTCTACACGGACCTGAGACTTGTCCATCTTGCGGACAATGGTGCCTGAGGACAGCCCTGTGAGCTCGTCGATTTCGATCTCTACCGGCTCGACTTCCTCGTCGGACAGAAGCATCATGAGAGCTTCTTCGTCGATGTCCTCGAACTCTTCCTCGATCTCCTCTACACGCTTATCCCAGTAGACCTTGGCCACCCCAATGCGGGACATAAGTCCGCTGTGGATGACATCGTTGAAGATGTCGATGCCTGAGTTCTGTTGGAAGATTACATACTTGGTGTATGCGGTAGCGGTTGCTGCCTCCTGTATGTCCTCTTTACCCGTAGGGGCGAACTGGACGATGTCGGAGGATGCCGAGAAGGTCTCGGTAAGAGTGGCCTTCATTGCCTCTACAGCGTCAAAGACATCAGTAGAGACGTAGGAACTGTTACCTGCGTGGATGGGGGCTGGGAGCCTACCATCGTAGTACATCTGGACCTTGCGGCGCTCTTTGGCGAGCTTACTGTCCGTGAAACGAACACCTTCACGCAGACCAGCGGTTACAACAGCAAGGATTTCGCTGTCTTTAAGCTTCTTCTTTTTGTATGCCATTAAATCGCTGCCACATAGTAGTCGTCGGTGGACACCACAGGCTCAAAGATGCCGCAGTGTATATGGTTGGCGAGGGCCAGAGCTACGACAGTGTCGTCGAAGCATCCCTCATCGGCTTCCATTGAGCCGCTATCAGTCACGATGTATGTCATGAGCTCGCTGATCGTATCCTCATCGTTGATCTCTACTTCCCAATCTCTGAGAGAAGCTCTCAACTGGTCTATGATCAGAGGCTTAGTCTTAGATGACGTATAGAAACCAAGGTTGACGGTCTCTTTGTCGTCTAGTTTGTCGTAGACTGTCTCTGTGTAAAAGTTGGGGTAAGCCATGTCCTTGCCCAATCTGGTGCAAGTCAGGATACCGTGGTTATTTCGCTCAACTACGATCTCTGCTGTGTTATAGTACATGCCGAGATGGTATAGGACGGTAGCGAAGTTATCTGGGTGGATGTGCCCTCTCCAGACCGCTACTTGTCTCTTTCGACTGTCGAGTATCTGAGCGACACTATAGTCCCCTCCCCTGATACCCATCGCAACGTCACCACCAATGTAGTAGCTCTCGTTGGGGTCGTGCGGGATGAAGACCTTGAGTTCCCCTCGCGGATCATCGTCTATCTTGTCACCAATGAGACCCATGCGCTTTACGATGGGCTTCGCTTTGGCTTTGACTTCGATAAGCTGGCTAGGGTTGAACACTGGGCGACCTGAGGTCAGGAAGGCCTCATCAGCGGTAGTCGGATACTCCTGTCGGAACAGGTCGATACCGTTCTGGGCGATCTTGCGCCTACGGAACATAAGCTGCTGGTCGTCGAGGTTATACTCATCGACTAGCTTTTGCTCCTCAGGTGTTCTCTCGAAACTAGGGGGCACAGGTTCGCGATACTCGTCTTGGATATACCAAGGGAGGAACACGGGGATGAACCCGTTCTCGCCTTTTACTGCACCCTGCCAGAGGTCATAGAACTCACCAGAGACACCATTAGCGGTGCTCTCGACGAAGATCGCTGTACCTTTGGAGTTCGGGATAGTCTGCAAAAGGCCGTTTAGGTTGTCCTTAGCCGAGTTCTTGGGCCAGAAAGCCAACTCGGAGATATGAGCACCAGTGAACGTCTCTGAACGACCAATACTCTCGCCACCCGCTGTCGCTACAGCATATCCACTATCGAGGATGTCGAACTTGAGCTCCTTACGAGAGGAGTATTTGGTGTGAGGCTTGAGGGCCTCTGGAGTATTGTCGTAGTACCTCTTCGTCATATCGAAGAGAGCTTTTGTACTATCCGCATGGTGCGTGACGACTATGGTTTTCTGAGCTTTACGCTGAGATGTCCACCAGTACAACCACGCCCCAATGTACGTAGACAGGCCCATCTGACGGGCCTTAAGTATGATTATTCGTACCTTACCATCAGCACTAAGTTGTTTATTGACTGTATCATCAAGGATAGACTGGGCTTTGTTTATTTTGAAGCTTACAATCTCGCCAGTCTTTGTGCGAATTTTGAGAGCGCGGGGTGCGTAGTAGGCGAAGTTCTCGAAGAGCTTCTTACGTGTTTGGAGCCTCTTCTGCTCCTTCGTCAATTCCGTCATTCTCTGCTAGTTCGTCGAGGAAATCTTCGGCAGTACGAACAGTCACGTTGGACTGCGTTGCCGGTTTCTGTTTCGTGTATTCAAGTACGGTGCGGATAGCGGCCAATCGATCTCGTGGATTGAGAGGCTCACCAATCATTCCGAAGGCGCTCTGAAGAGCCGATGCCGCCATATTTTCGTCAGGCATGATGCCTTCTTTAGCCATAATCTTTGCGATCCTTTTTGCTTCTTCATGAGCCATGTTTACGGCACGAGCGTAGCCCTTGACCGTCATGTTGTAGGGGTTGTTGGGAGCTTTGCGGCCCGTTCCGACACGAACGCGCTTCATGTTCTCCCTGCGCCACTCTCGAACCTCTTCGGAGACGTTGAACTTCCGCTTAGGCTTTTCGACCTTTGCCTTTACCTCTTCGGGTGTCTGGGAAGCGCACAGGGCTATGTACTCTTCCAGCGTCTTCGGCTTGTTCTTGGAACCTGGGGGTCTCCCCCTCGTCTTCCGCTTCGCCGCCTTCAGTTCCTTCAGGAGCCACTTCGGCCTGTTCTTCGACCCTTTCGGTCTTCCGGCTTTCCGCCTTTGGGGCGTAGCGGTCTCTAAGTCGTCCGATTGCATTGAAGATTACCATTTGCTCAGTTGAGGCAAGCTGTGCGGGAGGGCACAGGGTCGCCATAGCTTTGAGAAGATGATACTTATCGTTCTCGTCGAGGGTTTGTGATTGTGCGATCAACTCTGCATCAAGGAAGATACGGGCTGATACTGATACGTTATGCAAAATATGCGCTCCACGCGATAAAGTGTGAGGAGACACGAGGCCTCCCCACCAGTAGTCCACGTTATGTGGTTATCGTGTTATTGTTTTTTCTTAGTTCCGGCTTCGTATTCTGCTTTGGTGGCATACGGTTTGGCGGAAGCTATATCGAATAGGTAGCTGCGGACCGTTGCGATCTCGCTTGGGTCAACACCGGAAATCTCCAAGTCTGGGAGAACTACTTCCCTGATGTACTCCTTGGCTTCCTCCGCTGTGCGGAAGTTGTCTCGGATTTGTTCAGGAGCGTTGCCGATCACCTTGTAGGTGTTGTCGGTTATGGTCTCGTCCTTGAAGAGACGGTCGATACCTTGGTCGGCTTGCGCTAGGTATTTGGCTTTCCCAGCTTCCCACTGTTCAGGGCGGGAAATGCCAACCATGTCGCCTTCTGCGGCCCTTGTAGGCTGAGGTGCTGCCGTAGTGGCTGGAGCGGCGTCGGGGTTAGCGAGCTTGCGCTTTGCTGTGGCCCTTTCGGTAGCTGCTGCTGCCTGTTCCTTGACCTTGGCCATAGTACCATCCTGCTCCAGCACGGCTTTCATGCGGGGGACTAGGATGTCAGCGAGACCTCTGGTTTTGGTCGGATACTTGAACTGGATGCGCTTGATGTCGTCAGCGAGATCAGGGAACTCACCGGCCACTTGGTCTAGTGCTCGAAGCATGTCAGCTTCAGGGACACCTACGCGCTCTGCAAAGGACTGCTGGACACGAGAGGTGCCCTCGAAGCCTTCCTCGATGTTCTTCTGGATAGCTGCGTCTTTAGGGTCAATCTTGACGGGCTTTGGAGCCGTGGCTTTGTCGAACTTAGTCTGCCAACCTTCAGCCTTCTTGCGGCTTGCACCTATGAGGCGCTCTGCTGCGGTTTTGGCTGTCTCGGCTTTCTTGGCCATCTCAGCGAAGTCTGAGCGTACTTGCTTAGTCTCTGCCTTTAGGCCTTTCTCGTAGCCTCGTTCAGCGGCCTTCTGTTCAGCAGCGGCCTTCTTGTCGATACCGTCGAGTTCCTTTTGCAACTTAGCGGCGGCGCTCTCCTGCTGGCGAACCAGTTTGGAGGCATTAGACATCGAGGGCTTTACCGTTCCTTTAAGGAAGGCAGGAAGTTGGTCCAGAGGGTCAGCTTCGCCGCCATATATGCTCTTCACAAGAGCAGCGTCACGGGCTTCAGCTTCCTTGGCCTTCTTAGCCATCCAAGTGCCATCGAGGTTCTCGTTGACGAGGTTATCGAAGGTTTGCTTGCTCTCCATAGCCCCTGATGGACCTACTCGTTCTCCGAGCATCTGGTAGCGTTTGGCTTTGTCGAGAAGGTTCTCTGCTGCGTTTACACGAGCAGCTTCTGTGTTACCTTGGCGTTGCAGGAGGTACTTAGCTAGACCATAACCTGCGGGCATTGCTAGAGGACTGCCTGTTCCAGCACCTGCACCTATAGCAGAGGCTCCGCTTATGAGCTCTTTTAGAGCCGCACCGAAGCCATACTTTTTGATTTCAGGAGTTAGTGCGCGAAGGCGTTGGACCTTGGTAATACCATCAGCGACAGCATCACCTTCCGGCGTTCCACGAAGGAGGTCTATGTTGGTCTGGTCTAAGCTGTATTTGCCATCCAAGAACTCCTTGATCTGGAGCTTTTGAGACGGAGCAATGTCTAGTTTATCAACCTTCTCCTTGAAGCGCCCCAAGTAGGATTGCTCAAGGTTGTTTATCTCTTTTACGGTTACAGGTGCGCGACCTTTGGGGTCCGTAGGAGACTTGGCTGTGGTGGATACCAGCTTACCGAGGTCCTCTACGATCTCAGCATCATAAGCTGCGTAGGGGTTCTTCTCGATCTGGTTGTTTAGCCACAGTTCATCACGACGACCAGAAGTGGCGCGAGGGGCAATAGCGCCTACGGTTGCGCCGAGTGGCGTACCTATAGCTGCGCCAATGGCACCTTCGTCCAGACGCTCATAAAGAGAACCTTCGCCAGCACCGACACCTGCGGCACCGCCAGTTACAAAGCCTTCTGCTGCGCCACCTTTCCACCCAGGATTACGGATGCCGATACGGGCCGTGGGTCCTACCGTTGAACCGATAATGTTACCTGTGGCTGCAAGGAGCGGGTCCTCTTGAGCCATCTGCTCCATTGTGGCGGCGTTCTCAGCGTATTTGCCGCGATAGTTGTTCCAGAAGTCTCCAGATTTACCGTCGAATGGGTTTAGGGTATCTCCTAGAGCCTGAACGCCAGACACCAGTTCTGTACCGAAGTTAAGCACGGCACCGTCAGCAGCGTTAGCGGCAAAGGTACCGAAGTCGTTAAAACGCTCTTCCTTCGGAGCCTTGGCGTCTAGTTCTTCTTTAGCTTTGTTCTCGGTAGCGGCGTCTGGGTACTGGGTTCCGCCCCAACCAAACTTTGTGAAGTTGGCTACATCTACCTCAGGGTTAGGGCTTGATAGCTCGCCACCGCTAAGGTCTTGAAGGAAGCTCTGGTAGCCTTCGGGAGTAAGGGTCCCAGACTTTAGCTGATCCTCAACATAAGCCTTGATATTCGCCTCTTCTTCGGGGGTGAATATACTGCGCTTGGGAGGTCCTGCGTCAGGCGTGGGGGTATCTCCAGTGAGAAAGCCGCCTTGCGCTGTAGTTACCTTAACTTCGTTAGGCTTAGGGTTTGCAGGGGGAGACCCCGCCATCTTTGCCTCTTCGCTGTCGAGATACATTTTAATCTCGGCAGGATCGGCACCCTGATCCCGCATCTTCTGGATATTCCGTTCGATGCGATCAAGGTCTCCGCTCTGCTGTACCATGTTATTCTAATCCGTATTTGTTTCGTAGGTCTTGAATTGACCTAGGCTTGGAGGACGAACCGCCCCCACTTGAACCGCCGAAGTCGAATGTGTTGTCGAGGTCTTCGAGAGTACCATCGTAAGCTGTGCCAGCCTCGTTTAGGTAAGTGCGTAGGCGACGAAGGGCGTCCTTGATGATCGCTGCGCTGGACTTTGAGGACAGGATTTCCATCTGAGCACGTTCGGCGTCGATTTGGGTCTGAACGCCTACGTTAGAGGACAGAATTGCACGTACTGCTCGCTGGACAGTGCTTTCGAGGCGCTGCTTCGATTGGTCGTACTCGTTAACTCCGATACCTGTGCCGGTGCGGATGCTGCTCAAGGTGTTGCTCAAGAGGTCTGGGTCAAACTTACCGCTATCGATGTCCGCAAGCACCATGTTGATGCCCTTGACAGACTGATCGATATTAACGCGATCAAGCTTGGCCTGTTGACGAGCCTTGATGGCGGATACCGGAGGAGACTTACCGCTACCTTCGCCGCCTTTGAGACGGGCAGCTTCCAGTTGCGTTTCAGTTTCCTTGAGGACCTTCCAAGTATCGTGGTCCCTATTATCCTCCGCGATCTTCATTTGAGCTTTGATACTCAGCTTCTCTCTTTCAATTGCGGTCAGGTTGTCAGCGTCATTGGCTGCAAGGGTTGTTGCGTTGCGATCCTTGGCAATGAGTTGCTGTGTGGCGAGCTTCGTGCCGAGGTTCTGTTGCTCAAAGTCGGCCACAGGAGTACGCTCGATAACACGCTTGCCGGTGACAGGGTCGTAGGTGACTTGGAAGGCACCTTGGGCCAGATAGTCAACTTTGGGCTTACGCTTCTCCGCTTCCTCGTCGAGGACTCCTTGGTAGGCCATAGCCCCCTTACCGAGACCGGAGAAGAAGTTCTGGTCTGACAGGAGGCTTGCGCCAAGCGCCAGAAGGGCACGAGAGCCCCCAGGCTGTTGCCTGATGCGACCAAGGAGACCAAGCTTCTTTTGGGGAGGAGCGTTGGGCATTTCAGCGATGGCTTGGCTCTCGAAGTCCTCGCCCATCATGGCTTGCTCGATGCCAGAGATAGGTGGAGCTTGCCCTTCTGCGTTAACTTGGAGACCTTGGGGCTGCTGAGGAGCCATAGCGGCTTCCATCGGAGCAGGAGGGACCGGCTGTCCTATATTGGGCAGTTCAGGTTGAGCTACTGGGTCTTGAAGTTGACCACTGTTGATAAGCTGCTCGATGATGCTGATAGGCATACCGAGGGCCTGAGCTTCTCTAACGCTCTTAACAGGAGCAAAAGTCATAATTAGCCTCCCTTACCACCACCGAATAGTCCGAGACCGGCTGCTGTTGATGCCGCGCCCATCAAGGCACCAAGGATGCTCGGTGAGCTCTTAGTCTTCGAGGTTGACGTTCCGCCCCAGTTGTTAGCGCCGATAATGCCGTAGTAGCGACCAAGCAGATCGCTTGCGCGAGTGTCTTGACCCTGCCAGCGATTGAAGTCTGCGTCGATCTGACCTTGACGATCCTCTTGATCGATACCGCCAGCGCGGATGAGAGCATCGAGGTTCGCAAGAGTGCGATTGTCGCCAGCGCCCATAGCATCGACACCGAGGCCGAAGCTTGAGTTGCCGAGAGAGGCCACTTGGCCCAATGCGCCCATGTTGGCGAGGCGTTGACCTTCAGCCATCTGTAGGCCGCGATTGTAAGCGTCCGAGCGAATAGCAGCGGATGTATCAGCCATCCGGTCATTCGCACCACGGGTAGCAATCGCTTCTGCAACACCTGCGCGGGTCGAGTTGATATTGCCGGTAGCCGAGGCGTTGCGGTTGATCTCCGGTAGCTGGCCTTCGAACAGGTCGCGAGCGGTGTCGCGGTTAGCTGCGTTGATGATGCCTTGGAGGTTCGGGTCGTTGGCGTACCGCATTGCGGTCTCGATGTTGCTGCCGGTGGTGTCACCAGTAGCCATACCGTAGATGCCTGAGAGAGCCTGAGGCGTCATACCTGCGGCACTCATGAGCGGAGCAGCACCTGCGCGGATCATGTCTCCAGATTTGGAGGCACCTGCGAAGGCTGCGGTAGCGTCGATACCTTGGCGGGTATAGTCGCCCATTTTGGCGTAGAGAGGACCCTCGTAGAAGGGGGTGTCCTTCTGCTGGTTATAGATGTCCCCTGCGGAAGCGAAGATACTCTTTAGAGCGTCACCTTGAGGCTTCCAAGGTTCGGATTTTGTGGTCGTCTTTTGCGTCCCAGAGAACAGAGAGCCCATGATTATTATTATGTCCTGTAGAGCTGAAATTCCTCACCATCTGCGTCAATGAAGTCGCAGAGGTACGTGAAGCCGAATAGGTTCAGGAATTTCTCGTGTTTCTTGTCTTCTGGTCTGTGGAGAGCGTGGATAGGCTCGTTGACCAAATAGAGGAGTAGTCGAAAGTCTTCGTAGAGCTCGAACCGGATGGTCTTGCTCCAAGGTTTGTGAACGTCACAGTGGATGAAGTTGAGACCGCTCGCCCTTTCGAGCGAGACGGTGTATTCTTCACGGTTGACGACGGGTACCTTGAGTTCGTGTTCTGCCTTTTCGGGCAGATCGATAGGTGATGTCATAAATTAGATTGATCTGTAGCGGATGAACGAGCCAGCCTTGACGGTGACGTTCGTACCTGCTGTTTCTGAGGCCATCTGGACCTTCACAGTGCCTGACGGTGAGGCACCTGCGAGTACTGTGCCTCTTATTCTCGACGGATAGCTCTGTGTGGTGTTAGGAAGACCACCGACAGCAGCTAGGAGTGCAGCGTTGTTGTTACCGAATACCAAGACCTGAGCGGTTGCTGAAGTCGGCATAATGATGTCTGCGACACCATCGGTCATCCCTGTCGGCCAAGCTAAACCTGGGCGTGGGCCTACGGTAGCTGTGGCGGTCCTAAGCAGTAGCACAACCTCGAACTCGTATTGAGTACTTGCTGACGGGGTGAATTCAAGACCAGTTACGTTGACCGCTGTAGATGAGTTCGTGACGAAGTCTGAGGACAGCTTTACGTATGTCCAAGGGTCACTACCGCCACCGGCAGGAGTAGCCCAAGTGCCATCACCGCGCCAATAGGTCGTAGCGGAGGCACCTGTGCCGCCATTGAGACGGGCGACAGCCAAGTTACCTGTGAGATCCGCAGCACTACCCGAAGTGGCGACTGTAGCGAGACCTGTGATCGTGGAGGCAGCTTGAGTGCCCGTATGGTTCGCACGGTTCTTAAGGTTGGCGTCAGTATCATTCGCTGTAGCGCCAGTAGCGATGCCGTTGAGCTTGGTTTCCAGAGCAGTCGTGAAGCTCGCTGTTGTGTTAGTGAGGACAGTAGCTAGAGGCTGCTTGCCGTTGAGGGCCGTGTTGAGGTCACTCTGGGACGACAATGTGCCCGTAATGCTACCCCAAGCCACACTACCGCCACCTGAGGCGTTGATGGTCAGAGTGTTGGACGCATCGTTGTAGTTGAGGGTTATGTTGGTCCCAGCTACAAGGAGGGCTCCTACCCTGTCATCTACAGCTTCGGAGAAGTCTGAGATCGTGGAGGCAGTCTGAGTTCCAGTGTGGGTCGATCTGTCCCTGAGGGCAGCATCAGTAGCGTTAGCTGTAGCCCCAGTCGCAATGCCGTTGAGTTTAGTCTCTAGGGCTGTCGTGAAGCTTGCTGTGGTGTTCGTCAGGACAGTCGCGAGGGGCTGATAGCTACCTGCGGCCTGTTTGCTGTCTAGAGCAGCCTGTAGGCCAGTAACGTCACCTATGATGTGAGTGTGACTAGCGGCGGCATAAGAGCCAGCAGCTTGCTTACCGTCCAGAGCAGTCTGGAGACCAGTGACATCCGCGATGATGTGAGTGTGCGAGGCAGCAGCATAGGAGCCAGCGGCTTGCTTACCATCGAGAGCGGCCTGTAGCCCAGTAACGTCACCAATAATGTGCGTGTGGGTTGAGCTCGCCTTACCGTCTAGGGCAGTCTGGAGCCCCGTTACGTCAGCGATGATGTGGCTGTGGGTAGCGTTAGCGTAGCTACCGGCAGCTTGTTTACCGTTAAGGGCTGTCTGGAGGTCGGTTTGAGAAGACAAGGTGCCAGTTATGGAGCCCCAAGATGTCGCACCGCCACCACCGCCACCATAGGCGGACAGGGCTGAGAACGGATCGGTGCCGTTGCCTATTCGGACCTCTAGGGTGTCTCCTGCACCATCGATTAGAAGCGCAAGCTCACCAGCGGGGACGACAATATCGTCAGCAGCCCATTGAGCCGCTGTTCCCCGCAAGTGGCGGATGGAACGGATAGTCATGATTTAGGGTTACCTTCCTGACGGGAGGCCCCCATCGATGACACCAAGTTCATTTAGTTCTTCCAAGAGGGACAAAAGGGACCTCTCGATCTTTTCGTATTCGCGGTCTGTGTGCTCACCTAGGCTCATTTCGAGCGAGGGGCGTATCTCGCGACGATATGGGTATAAAGTGGCCATATTAGCGCATACCTCTTCGCGTTACTCTCACATCGAAGCCAGAGAAGGCGAAATCGGACAGTCCAGAGTGATACAGGCGATACGCGAGGTATCTACCGGCTACTCGGACATCCAATTTGTTATCTTCGGAGGGGTTGAAGGTCTGCGGGAGGTTCCAAGCGGGTTGGAGACCAGTGACATCGGTAGCCCCAAACTGGAAACTGACCGTATCTGGCTCTCCATCGATGCCAATTTGCGGGTAGAAGCCAAGAAGTGACTTGTAGGAGGTCAATGGGGACCCATTTTCGTCCATATCGATGCCCACACGCTCGATGAAGGCGTCTTTGAGGGCTTCAGTCTCTATCGGGAGCGAAAGGCGACCACCAGAAGCGAGGTCCAGACCATAAATTCGGGTCTTCGTGAGGCCTACTGAGGTGTCTATGTTACCAATGTACATCAGGTGCTGCTGGACATCATCGTCTTCACCGATGTAGGTGCCAGCGAACTCTGAGTAAGGTGTGGTTCCCATGTCTTCGTATGTCAGACCTTGGGCTACTTGGGCGTAGCAGGAGCCTGTGACGTTCGGGAGGTCATAGAAAGTCCAAGTTCCGTTGCGGACATTGTAGACTGCGGACCTGTTGCAACCTGTGGTAGTCCCACGGAACCCTACGAGGCGGTCATCCGAGACGTAGTTGAAGTGGATTTCGTCGAGGTTGTTGTCATACTCTACAAAGAACAGGTGCTTGTAGTCCCGCTTGATGGAACCAAAGACAAAATCCTTGTCCTTACCGTAGATGATCGAGCGCGGTGATGCTCCATCGTGGATGTAGATGTCGTTCTTATCGAAGACATAGTGGAGACCATCGACCTCTACGACACAGTTAGTCGAGATGATGCCCCTGTCGTTGAACCTCTTGCGGAAATCGTAGATCAGACCTCCACCGATGAAGTTCATGGCCCATACTTCAGTCTCTCCGTAGATGAAGAAGCTGTCACGTAGGCTCAAACCATCAATGATGGGACCCACCATTTCGTTCAAGACGTTCTCACCTGCGTTGTTCGTGGTGAGCGTTTCGTCCCATGAAGCCGGAACTGAGCCATATTGGGCAAAGTCGGACCATTTGACCATCGAGGGGTACTCGTTGGCACCTTTGGTCACGTTAAGGGCGACTAGGGTATCTTTGTAGGGACGAAGGACACCACAGCGCCATGAGCTATCCCAGTTGGGTAGAGCTACGAAGTCTGTGTCTGATAGTGCTTTCTTGAAGGGGACGTTAGATTTACGATTGACGTAGGCGATGTTACCCAGGAAGCAGCTAGTGAATGGCTGCTGGGTATCTCCGGTAGTGATGGAGATGGGGGTTACGTCAGTCTCTGTGGAGCCTGTGATACTTGTGAATGACGAATAGTCACTCTCGATCACGATGATGGCCTCTGGTCCCCCTGTGATGTCGGGGATAGAGAACATGTGACCTATGACGTTGGTGGACGTAGCTAGGTCTTTAACATTACGAAATACAGGAGCTCGTGTGACCTTACCGTTATCAAAGCGGACGTTGACACCCGCTGAGAAGGCGTTGGCAGGTAGGTCATAGGAGTTGATGTCCGATATGATCCCTAGCTCGCCTAGGTTGCGTACTGGGAGATTGGACATGTTAAGCGACTATCCTCAGATTTTCATGATGTAATGAAGAGCCAATACCGGCTGCAATGTGCTCACGGTTACATCGTGAGTGTGATTGGCTGCGGTAGAGACATCGTGGACGTGGGTAGACGATCCGACTGTGATGTCGTGCGTGTGTGAACCTGAGCCTGACAGAGAGGCAGCAGTGAGAGGACGACCAGAGCCACCTGACTTATCCCAGTTGGCTGAGGGGTCTTGGGTAGTCGAGAGGGTGTATCCGACATCCGTTGAGGACACTACGGCACTATGGGTGTGACTACCGCCATCTACAGTGTGCGTATGGGAGCCTGAGCCGGTGCTGGTGGCACTTGCGGTCAATGCACCATATGCGGTGCCCTGAACATATGTACCATTGGCACCAATGGGCACTACGCCACGAAGGTCAGGAGCAGTGATGTTACCGCCACCGTCAGTGCGAGTGTAGACACTACCGTCACATAGGCCCCATCCGGTAGGGATGGATGCTGAAGACCCATACCAGAGGCTTATGATGCCTATGGGGTAATCAAAGAGGTTGTTGAGGTCTTCGTCAGTAGCTGTGACAGCACCATTTATGTTCGGGAAGGTGTTCTTGATAGCAGACTTGATAAGACGAAGGTGGTCGTCAGCTTGGCGAACCTGATCAGTAGACGCAGGATTAGCTACCTCAAGCTGGTGAATGTATGTTGCAGTTTCTAGGGCCATCTTTAGTTATCGTTAGTTGACTTGGGTATGACCCAAAGGGGAGACATAAGGTTGGAGACCAAGATAGAGAGAAGACCAAGATAAAGACCAAATATGATTACCAGTAGCTAACCCCTCTGTAAGACGTGTGGGTTGCATGGGTAACATATGTTTTGCTTTGGTTTTGCTTAGGTATCTTAAGATATAACTATTAGTAATATCTTCTATCTAACATGGTTAGACTTAAGGAGGCTATGGTTACATATGTGGCATGACGATCTGTGCGATGTCATGTGTAACCATAGTCGCTCACGGTGTACGGGGACCATCACATGTCAGGGTCCCATCAAAACTGGGTATGGAGACGCAGATGATATGTGTCTCTATTCTATAGTGAGGGTTTTAGCTCATTTTGTTTAAATTCAGTGGCTTAGGTTACTAGGGTAACTTGCGATTTCTAGGGTATCCTGGGGTGAATAGGAGATGAATATGGTCTCCCTCAGTAGGACCCTGATCCGACCATATGGGACCCAAAATAATACAATTTTTCACTCACGGAATTCTGCGGGTCTCACGCCACCGTCACGGGTCTAAATAACAACAACAACGGTCAGCGTTTACCGAAAATTTTGAAGTCAATTTATACGCAATAGCGTTGGTCCCTAAGCCTCTCTGGATGGTACCTAGCTGGTCAATCCCTCACTCGAACCGTCCCTCACCCAAGGAAAGCCTAGGGTTTCGGTGTGTTGCACTAGATATGACATCTGATGCGGTAGGGCTGGTGACATTATGCGGCCTAGTGTGGCGTGTGTTGCGTGTGTTATCATGTGCAACATTGTGGGGAGCATTGGCCGCAACTGATCGTATTAATCGGGCTTGGCTCCCCATATTTTCTTTTGCGTGAAAAGGGCAATCTATCGGCTATCGGTCCATATGTAGTGTATCCATGCCACCAATAGAACCAAAGGCGCAATGGCAACTATGACAATTAAACCTATGATGCCTCTAGATAAAGCTCGTTCGATGTCTCCTGCGTCTATGGTGTCTCTCCTGTCTATATGTTGTATCCGAGTATCTGAACGGCTCGCCCCTGCTCATTGGCTGGCAAAGCGTCTAGTATATCTTGTGCGGTCAATCCGCAATCTTGTAACAGTTCGGCGCATTTGGCCGGATAGTTGAGCACAAGCGTCTCAATGTCGCCTAGGTCATGCCATCGATCTAACTGTGCGTCGGTTGTCTGGTCTCCCCAATAGGGCACGCCTAGGTCGTCATTGTCTCTGTCGTCTAGCCAGCTATCGCTAGTCCAAGTCTGTCTCCCGTATCCATAGCCACTAAATGCGTACTCGGTCACGCTAGGGTCACGCGCTATCACAAGTCCGCTCAAGTCTGCCTTAAGCATCGCACAACGCAAGCGCCATAGGTGGGCAACGTCCAGCGTCTCTCGTGGTCCATGCTCCCCGTCATAACCAACTGATAGGTTAGTACACTCAGGCACAATGTCAAAATAGCTATAGCTGTCCGTATATGCTCCCGTATCGTCCAGCCTGTATAATAGCTGTCCTTTGCTGGCGTTATACAGTGCGTCGATCAGGCTATCGCCAAAGGCTTCACTACATCCGCGCTCGCCTAGCTGGTGGGTGATTAGGTTGTCGTGGTCGCGCCTATCAAAGGCAATGCAAGCCTGGATACCGTCAAGCCTCTGCGGTTCGCTCTTGGCAACGTAGCAACTGCCTAAGCGGCCCACTTCTTCGCCCCTATGAAATACATAAGTTCCGGTTTTTCCTGCGTCGATCATTTCAAGCAATAGCCATAATCCAGCGCCATCGTCTGCACCTAAGCTGCGTCCGGCTTTCTTTTTGATAAGCTGCAACACGTCTTGTTCTGTCTCGCTCCAGCCTATCGCCTGTCGTCCGCCTTCCTTCGATACTGTGTCAATGTGGCAGGAAAATAACAGGCCGGTATCTGGCTGCCCTACTGTCACCCAAATGTTGCCAAAGCCATCAACGCTAAGGTTGGTTACATTAGGGTGCTGCTTCAGCGGCATTAGATACAAGGCGATAAATTCCGCCTCTGCTCCGCTATCGTGGGGGCGTCTCCATGATAGAATTTCTAACAGGCGTTGCGTTCCAGCTAACATAGCTTCGCGCTGGTCGGGCGTTAGTGGCTCGCTTCTGAAACTATAGAAGCTGCTGTCTATATACTGTGTCATAGGGCTGATTAGTCCTTTCTTTGGTAGGGCTTGGGTCATGCTGCAAGCTCCCCTTGTGCTAGCTGCTGTTCAAGTTCTGGGCGGTACTCGCAATAGATGCCTGTCACACAATAGGTCGGCACGGCGTATAAATACTCGTCGGTTATGGTCGTATAGTCCCAAAATGCGAGCCTAAGGTTTCCGTGGTTTTCCTCTCCGCGCTGCACTAGTCGGCTGTTAAAGGCTCTCTGTGTCCAGTACGGGGGAGCATCACCAGCAAAGCGTGGTCGCCAATAACAATGTGTATAGGGAAGCTCTGGGAAGCCTTCAGCAATCGACGGGTTATCAATCGAGCAATTGGGGAAATATGGGCGGGTTGATGTCTGTGCCGGAATACCTGCGATAGCTTCTGCCTCGCCTCGTTCAATCGCCCCTGTCACATTGTCGCACAATGCCGCTAGTGCTGCATTTGTGTCTTGTGGTGCTTCCTGATCGCCTTCCTCTGCTTCTGCGTCTCGCTCTGCAAAGCAATCGCTGCAAAGGTGACGATCTGAGGCTTCATGATAGCTTATGTCGTCAACGTCTGTTGTTTCGTGGCAATCTTCGCAACTATGATAACGATCATCAAAGCATGGCTGGCAAAAGACACCATAGTCGTAAGGCGTGTGACACATTGTCTCGCTGTTGGTGCTGTATGTCTCCTGACAGTTCTCACAATGGAAGCTATAGTTTTCATAGCAATACTGACAATAGTTTAGGTCGCCGTTTTCGATATATCCACCAGTGTCTTCACTGTTGTAATAGTCACCGCAACGGTCGCATTGCGTATTATTTGCGCTTCCTATGTCCGCAAGGCCGCTTGTGCTAGTTGCGTCAATGTTGCCCTCGTACTGTGCTGCGATAGTCAACTGTTTGCTTTCGTGGTCATAGTAGGCGCAAAAGCTGTTATCAATGTAAGGCATCACTAGGCGGCCATAGCTTTCGTTGTGCCAGATAACATTAAGTTTAGCACCGACTAGACTATCTTCACGTTCTCCGCTCTCGTATCCTGCTGCCTTCAATGCTTTCCGCATTAGGCTTGCGTTAGTCGAGTAAATGCGGCCCCATGTCTTGCGCTCTGGCCAAACAAGGCACCTTCCCCAAATTTTGCCGCTGTCTCCGTTCTCTCGGACGTAGCAAAGCTGTAAATCACCTGCTGCGTACACTTCGACGGGGTGGATCGGGTCGCTTTCATAGTTGCCGGTTGGGTGGCTCATGCAACTGCCTACATATCGGCTACTGTCACATTCGGTGTATATCTCAACGAATTCTTCGCGGGTTTTTGCGAATAGTAGCTTAATATCCAAGCCTCCCATTGCCTCAATAAATAAGTCCTGAATAGGCTCGGCCCAACTGTGCGGTATGTGGCGCGATATGTAGGCCATAGGGGACATTACCTTTTGCTTGTCCTTTTCGCCTTTTTGGGCGTTCTCGGTGAAAGCTAGTTTCTTTTCGTCAGATTGCGACAAGTGCACAAACTGTTCGAACTGGGCTTGCATTAGCAGATCGTGGAAAGTCCTTCCGCCATAGTGCCGCGCATAGTCGTCTGCGCTCATGCTTACTATGTGCTCTGGTTTGTCGATCGGTAAAATCCCTGGGACTAGCTTGTACGTCCCATCCATCAGGCGGGTGATTTCACGGGTGCGCCAATTTTTATCCCCTGCTGACGGGTCGCGCTTTATGATGCAAAAGCTATATTCGGGGTGACGCTGTTTGAGGCGCTCAACCTCCCTAGCTGCCTCGGCTCCATCAGAATATCGGCTGTGATAGGTCCAATCATCGCGGTCTAGGGCTTCCTTGTTAACGCGCTCGTATTCGCGCAAGCGGTCCGTGCGTTGTTCGCGGATTTCAAAGTAAACGGTGGCGGTCATGATTAGCTGCCTTTCTTAGCTTGTGTCGATTGTTTACGATTGTGTCCATAGCGGACAAATGAAAGCGTGTGTTTGGCGATAGGATAGGATGCGACTAGCGCGGCCGTTCCTGCTGCTATGCAATGTGGACACATCATTATTTCGATCTCCCTATCAGTCGGGCAAGGGATCGACGTTGGCGGCGCTGGTTGCGCTTGGTCTTACTGTCGATCTGTTGAGGGTTGAGGCCTAGGGCGATTGCAAGGGCGTGTGCTGCTGGTTTCATCGGTTTTATTCTCCATCAAAAACAGCGATACGGGCTTTTTCTATGTCTGCGGCTAGTTTGTCTTCGCTGACACCGAATAGGTCACAGACTAAAAGCATTTCGACGGTGAAATAGCGGTCTTCGAGCTCAAGGCTTGATGTGTCGCTATTGAGAACAAGCCAGTATATGGCTTCGCGATATGAAGGCCGCTTCATGACACAAGGCTTTCAGCAAGCCAAAGTCCAGCGCAAAGCAAGCTCAACACTAGCAACGCTGGCCATAGCGAAAGCGTCAAGGCAATCGTGATGAGGCCAAAGGCGACTAGAGAGCCAATGCCAGCAATGGCTAGGATGTAAAGGAACATTGTGCGTTTAGTCATAACAGATACACTCCAATAGGCTTGATTGCCTATGTAGACATTAGCGCATCTGTAGACAGTGGCAAGAAAATAATGCGCTTTGCTTTGACATTTTCGGCCTATTTTCTCCTGTTATTCCATGCTCTTAAATACGCGCACGCACGCGCACGCGCACGTGTTATTATGTAGACAATCGACAACCAGGAGAGCCCAGGCGCTCACGAAAAACACAGATCGCCCGACAGGCAGGGGTCGGCGGGTGAAAAGGTGGGTAAAACCCGTCAAGCTAGAAACTGGCCAGCAGCCCGACACTAGACTAATGTGTCTAATGCCGAGCTCTGGTTAGGCGAAAAGGTGGGTAAAACCTGTCGAACTAATGTTTCGAGTAGTTAACCTATGCCAACAATATACATTGAGAACATACGACATCACTCGTAGTATTAGACACCACAGCTACCCCCTTTGCCGCTAATATCACAAATATCGTGATACTCTTCGAACTCCTGACCCTCTAGGGCATTGGCCTCCTTATAGCTCACCGGAGTAAGCGGTTGGCCACCACGAGCCCCATCAGGGTACGCAGTGAAACCACGGAGACGTGGAGCATAGTGGCTCAGGGTTTTCGCGAAGTCTTCAACGGTATCCTCGTTGTTCCATTGACTACCCCATTCAGGCAAGTTAATGGTGGACGAGATTGCCATGTCTACATAGTCTTGGATGTCAGCTTGGAACGCAATGCGGCGCTCGTAGTCTTGAGCCAAGTCGATAGCGCTTTCCATTTTCTCTGGATCAGCCCCATAGAACTCGATGAGCTCTTTTGCTGTTCCATCGACAACGTACTGGTAGTGCCACCTATCACCATTGCGTAGATAGCGTCGTTTATATGCAACCGCGAATAGGGGCTCAATGCCGGTTGTCGTCCCCGCGAGTATCCCAATAGTCCCTGTAGGAGCAATTGCCCTGTTAGCGACGGGTCTTGAGATGGACAGATGATCAGCAAAGGACCGCGAGGTGTAGTCACTAACCTGCTGGTAGACTGCAAGCCAGTTTCGTAGTTCTGGAGTAACTTCATATTTCGATCCGTTCTTGATGAGCCATTCATGAACGCCCATAAGGCCAAGGCCTAGGCGTCGGTTTTTCTCTCGGATTTCGTATACTCGCTCGTAGGGGAGCTTGGCTTTGAGTGTTCCGCATACGAGGAACTTGGTGGCCAATTCCACCACGTCTCGGAACTCTTGGATAGTCTCAATGCGTCCAAGGTTAAGAGAACCGAGGTTGCATACGTCGCTATCGTCTTCTGAAGTGACTTCAGTGCCTTTATGTTACTAAGCAGCAAGATTTCTCTCACTGTCCTCATGTTGCCATGAGGGTCGGACTATATCACCACCGCCACTGTTAAAGTCAGTAACGGGTTTCCCGTCCGGATAGGCGAACTTGTATTTAAAACTTGCAAATGTGTGTGGGTATACGCCCTTGAGGAACTTCTCAGCGTCCTTGCGTCGAAGCGTCAGGTAGTAATACCCTCGGCTGTCCTTGCGGACATTGAACTCCACATCGAGCTTCTCCTTGATAGTCTTCTTTAGAAGCAGACTGTCGCCATATGATAGGCGCTTGGTCGATAGATCGCATGTGAAGTAGTTTGGAGAACGAGGATCGGTCCTCAGATGCCCATCATCCATGTAGAGGATTGCGGCGCATTGCCAATCAAACATCTTAAGGAAGTGAGGGTCTACGCTCTTGTAGTTCCCTACGTAGAAGCGTTCTCTAATGTCATTGAACATCGGGTGAGTTCTGGACATTACTCTGAGACTGGGCTTACGCCCTTCCCGATTGTCGTTAACTTTTGTTATCGTCGTTGTCGTGACGTTACTAAGGACATCCCTTATCCACGATAAGTAGTCCCAATGTTTTGCAAGTTGATTGCGGACGTATCTACAGTTTTTACCGCTGTAATATACTCCACCATCGCTCATAACGAGCGCAGATATAAGTTTAGTAAGTTCTTTCTTATCCATAGTCTCTACACAGCCCATATCGGGTTAGCACGGTATTGTCCTCGGAATGAGGATGTTCACCGTTTTTAGGGAAATTTTCGACTACGATTACTCGTAGAAGGCGCACACTATAAAATACGCATTGCGGAGAGTTTCATTCTGTTTGTCTCCAAAGTTAAAGGCGAACCCAGGTTCTGCTGTCTTGAGTGCTTGGCGCACATTAGTCAGGAAGGTGGGGTCTAGGTGACGATCAGGCGTATTGAGCCATGCGTCATCATAGTTCAGCGAGATGTTGGTCATGTCGAGCGGACACGGCCAGTTAAAGTCTGCCATCTTCAGGTCACGCAGTGTGAGGTCTGTCGATGGTACTGGGTAGTTCTCCCAGTTCTTGATCGTGAGGAACTCCTGAGCATCAGGGTGCTTCCAGTTGAGGCTGGCGTAGATCGCAGAGCGGCGTGAGCCACCTTGCATTACCCTACGACCAATCTCGTTGATCATTTCCATCTTAGGGAGCGGACCGCTGGCCTTGCCTCCTGTGCGATTGATAGGAGCCCCAGCCTCACGATAGACACTGTAGTCAATACCAATGCCACCTCCGGTCATGAGACAACTCTCGGCCTTCCACGACAGGTTGGCCCAGTCTTCTCGTGTGTCTTCCTCAGCGCGGAGGAGATAGCAGTTGTTGTAAAACGGGTTAGGTCGTCCTGCGTAGTAGAGATACCTACCCCCAGGAATGAACTTCATTTCGACCATATACTGACGCAACTGGTCAATATCGTCCTGTGGCATTAGTCCACCACAGACTTCTTGCGATAGAGTGGCGCAGAGCTCTTCCCAAGTCTCTGCACCCTCATGAGCATATTTGTGATTAAAGATGCTCTCTGAGAACTGAGAGCGGAACATAGGGTTAGTGTTAGATTTCCAACTGGGCACTATAGTTTTTTCTGTTTTTAAGTAGTTCTGGAATAAAAGATACGAGGTAATCTACATTTTTATGTAAATCTTCGACTGTCCCACGGTTGTAGATAGTCATGTCACAGTCATCAGGTCCAAAGACGCCCTCGCTCCGGTGATATTTGACATCCCAAGGTAGGCTGTCGTATTCCTCGGTAGTCTCACGGTCGAGGTAGATGAGAAGGCCGCCCATCTGTCTGATCGCCTTGATCTCGTTCTCGAAGCGAACGTCATCAATGACCACGCTGTATCCTTCACAGAGCATAGCGGACACATTGGTCATACCGATGTTAACCCAGAGGTTCTCGTCTACTTCATCCCTGCCCCAATCGCACCCTAAGGTCTGCATGAGTTGTCGTGTGGACTTACCGCCAAAGAGAGGCAGCGGCGTTTCCTTAGCGTCCCCATTGACCAGATCATTGATCATAGATGGGGAGGCACAGGCATCCTTGAGCAGCGAGGAAATCATACGCTTCAAAGGTGCAGCGAATGATACCTTAGCGAAGTTGTGTTCACTGATGAGCCTCTTGGCCACCTCAGTCTTACCTGAGCCCATGTGGCCAGCAACGATACCGATAATGTAAGGGCCGAGGGGAAGTTCTAATTGATGTTCTTCAGTCATCCAGCATCCCGTGTAGTTCAAGGTAGAGCTCCAGCGCGAAGAACAGGCCTTGGGCTTGCTCAGGGGAGATATGGATGTCGAGGGTGTAGTCCGTGTTGTCTACGAACTGGCTGATCACAAAGGCCTCAGGGTTATCCAGAGGGCCTACGACCAGATCGTCCCAGCCTTGGTCAAAGATGGCGACATAGGGGCTTGGGGTAGTAAGCGTCGGTTGCTTATTCATTGTTGAGTATCTCCTTTATGTATCGCTCTCTGAGACCTTCAATGTCCCTCTTGAGAGCTTCTCGGTTCTCTGGAGTGTCGAAGCGAGAGGTAAGCCATTTACAGCCGTTGCGCGTGGACGCCTTGATCGGCTTACCGTCCACGAATAGCTCGGCCATGACGTATCTCTTGCCGTTCTTTGGGCTTTCACCCTCGTAGTATTTGATAGTTACCCTTGTCTCAGGGTCTGCGGTGGTGTCCAAAGTATCGGCTCCTGCTTAGTGCTATCCCAGTCTTGGAACCGAAGGATACGAGCCAGCCTAGCTTGTAGGACAGCATCTTCTTCAGTCAGACCTGCGGCGAGGAACGCTGCCTTGACATTCTCCCAGTAGCTGCCGTTCTTGGAGAGTATCTTCTCTGCCTTTACAGCGCCTACTCCTGGGCATCCCTTGTAGCCATCAGCCGTGTCACCAGTGAGCACTTGGCTCCACCAGTAACGCTCTGCCATCTGTTCAGTGACAGTCTGGAGCTCTCCTTGTCGGTAGAGCTTGCACGGGATGGTCTGGAAGTCTTTGTCTGCGGATACGATGATCCGTGGGACAGCGTTAGGTGTAGTGGCAAGTATGCCTATGTAGTCATCGGCCTCTAGGTTGTCTTTGGATACAACCGTATTCGGGTTCTCTTCCTTGAGCCACTCTAGGAGCGCGATGTAACCTAGGGGCTTGCGGTTACCTTTGCGGTTACTCTTGTAGGTCTCTGTGAGACCATAGCGGAAGTTGTTCTTACCGCTGACAACGTAGACCACATCGTCGCTCTTGAGAGCTTCAGTGGTCGAACGTAACATTGAGGTGAATATGTCTTTAGCGTGTTCTACATTAGTAGACGCTACGATCACTCCGTCACCCCAGTCACCTTCGTACTCTGCCGCCGCTGTAGCTTGGTAGAGCCACAGGTCGGTGTCGATTAGTAGTTGGGCGGAGGGCACCATCAGAGGGCCACCTTTTTGTAGTCTATACGTTTAACTTCAACAGGCTCCACCTCGTAACACGTTACTTTGTCTTCATACTCCCAAGGCTGCTCGTATTGACATTCTGTAGCGCCTGTAGAATACGTGGTCAGGTAAGTCTTACCATCATCTGCCGATGAGAACACAAGCTCATAGTGGTTTGACCATCTGGATGTGTCTACAAGCGCGTTTCGAATATAATTACCTTCGAATAAGATATCTTCGAGCAGGTGTTCTCTGTCAAATTCTCTAGTTTTGTATTTTTTCATGTCTTAAATTTTCTCGGATGTGGAAGAGCATCGCGACCATCCACAGCCATCTTCACTTTGTTACAGAAGATGAGGAGGTCTGGTTTAATGTCTTCAAAAGCTAACCCTCTATCGAGGGTCTCCATGATCAGGCGATCAGCCTCGTCCGCTAGTCTATGGCGGCGAGTGGTTATCATTAGTGATTTTAGGGTTCTGAGTTGCCTGAGGATGTACTGTCGTTCAGTTAGTTCAGGCATACATCTCCGCATTTGATAGGCGATCCAGTCCGCTTGGCGTCAGTCGCCATCGGTTAGTGTAAGTCTGCGAGACTGGGTCGAATGTTGTGATAAGGCCCATGTGGGCGAGAGCGGCTATTTCGGTGGCACGTTCTCGTGCAAAGTCACTCTTGGTTGTTACTGGATTACGTGCTGAATATATCAGGTATAAAAGGTCGTCTAAATCTAGAATTTAATGTCTCCTTCGTCCCATTCGTAAATATCCCATCCGAAATTCACTTGAAGGAATTGGCGCAGGGTCATACCTTCTGCTCCTCAATGAGTGCGCGGATGGCTGTGGCTCGGCTGCTATACGGTGAATTTTCGTTCCACTGTTCCGCCACCTTAGCCGCCATTTCCAGACCTTCGATTATGCCGAGACGGGCTGCGGCATACGGCTCTTGTGACCATGAAACGCCGCCATCTTCGGCAACTATAAGGGCAATCTCACGCGCTTTCTGCTCGATGGTCATGGCTGGCTCTTGTTGGTCGGCGTGAACACCAGAATGATTTTTCTGTTCGAGAATGCCGCGGTGCGGCGCTTGGCCAGAGAGATAGGGTCGCCTTCCTCACCAGCAGACGCGGGGTATCGGTCAACCTCTGTTAATGGGTCGGCTGCGTAGTATGCCTGGTCATAAACAAAGCTGTCGCGCCACCGCTCAACCAGTGTCTTATCGGTCATCGCTATTCTCCTGCTGGAATGATGTGGCATAACGCTTGCTCCTTTCGGCCATCATTGCGTCGGCTATTTTGTATGTGTCTTCAGCAATGAGGGTGTATTTGACCTCGCCAGCAACGTTGAGCGTTGAGCAAATCCCCTGCAAAGCCGCTGCTGCGAAATAGTCTCGGAGCGTCATGCCTTGGAAATTGGCCACAGGCGCATCAATCTGGACGCCGGGGTGAACCGGAAATGCTGGTATATCCATCAATCTTCTCCCTTCATCTGTGCGCGTTCACAATCGCTAAAGCAGCAGCTTTGCAGTGTTTCTTTGTCCTGTGTCATCATAGACCCCCTCGCGCTCTCTCGTAAGATACGACCACAAAAGTGATCACACCGGCTAGACATAGGGTGCCTGTAGCTCCCCAAAGTAACGATTGTGTCATAGGTTCAATCTCCTTTCTTTTGTGGTCTGTATACTATTGTGGACTTTGCGTCAATGCGTTTCGGCCCAGTTGTTACCTATCTTCACCTCAACGTCCAAAGGACACTTGAAGTCGTAGGGTTTACCTGCGTTACGGCCAGTCTCGATAGCGTGATACTTCACGATCTCGATAGTTGCCGGATTGTTACGTACGGCCAACTGATACTCGTCGTGAGACCACGAGAGGAACACATAGTCCCCATCCCAGCCATGCTTGAGACCTTCGGCCTTCAGAGCATCATCGAGGTCGCAGCCCCACTGTTTACATATAACAGCACCGGCAGACTGGAGCCTCGTATTGAGGGCAGAGTGTTCTGAGCGGACGTTAATCTTGCGCTTATCAATACCCTTTATCCATCCGCGCTTTGCGGCAGACTTAACGGTATCTACGAGCCTCTTGAAGGCCGGTAGGTCCTTCTCGAAGTTATCGCGCATAGCGGAGCCGATAGCAGTCAGTCGTCCCTTAGGTGGCTCTTGGCCAGCTTTACGGGCATCTTCGACAGCGATAGTACCTAGCTTCTCATTGCCAGCACCATAGCACACAGCGTAGATTGCAGTCTTGGAGCTATCCCGTAGGTGCAACCCGAAGGCTATCCGGTTAGTGGTGTGGACATCGCCCTCACAGACTACCTTAGCGTACTCTCCGTTATCGAAGGCAGCTAAGTCTGACGCAAGACACCTTAGTTCAAGTCCTTGCTGGTCGGCACCGAGTTGGACCCAGTCGGGCTGGGGTGCGTGGAAAAGAGCTCTACACTCCCGTCCGAATGCACTCGATACCCTTGGTACGGCAGATATGTTTGGCTTAGAGTGTGTGGCTCGTCCTGTGTTCGCTCCGTTGGGAGTGTATCGAGCATGAATTTTTCCTCCTTTACAGAGTTTCATCCAGCCTTGATCGCCCTCGCTAAGTTGCGAGATGCGCTTATCGACTAGGAAGAAGTGGGCTAGTTTCTGAGCCTCAGGATACGGGAGGGAACTAAGGACATCTTCGTCCACAGTTGCCTTACCGCTCGGAGTGAACTCCTTTGGTTGCCAGTTATACTTGGCTCTGAGGCGGTTCTCGATGTGATCACGAGATGATGGGTTGAACTCGAACTCCTGCCATCTCTCGACAGGAACGCCAGCCTTGTAACCTCGTGTCTTATTGTCTCGCTTGGGGATGAAGTCGGGGAGACGAACCTTCCAGTTAGGGAACAGTCCGACTAGCTCTCGGCGGAGCCTCTCTCGTTCATCTACAAGCTGCGCTAGGAGCTTAGAGGCAGCCTCCATATCAAATGGGAAGCCGTTCTCCTCGATCTTGTCGCACAGGCGAGCTATGCGGTGCTCAAGGACCAGAGCTTGCTCAGAGGGCTCGTGAGCCATAAGCTTGTGGTAGAGCTCATAAGTTACCTCAGCATCTTGGAGCATGTATTCAAACATGTCCTCGCTGAAGGCATCCCATCCACCATCATAGTCGCCCTTGTAGTTACCAAGACGGTAGCCCCACGCCTCTAGGGAGTGTCGGCCAACTAGGTGTCCAGGAAATTGCTTAGGGACTGGTTTGTTCCAGACTGGCGGTTGCTTACCTTCAGCCTCGGCCTCTACCTCAGCCTTGAGGAACTTCTCGTATTCCTTCCAGAGAGCGTTACGCTCAAAGTCTGTCTTCTTGATGTCAGGGTAGACAAGGTAGCCTAGGACCAATGTGTCCATGAACTTGACCTTGGAGTAGTCTCGATCAGCGTGGAGCTTCTTGAGTACCTTTTCGTCGAAGCCGATACCGTTGTGGAACCATGCTTCGCATTCTTCACTGGTGAGTATATCTAGATACTCTTCGATCTCGTCGGGACGAAAACCTCGGACATCTCCAGTATCTATGTCCTTAAGTACGGCACAGTGTATCGTAGTGACTGTGTCTAGCAGACCATCTGTTTCAAGGTCCGAGATATATCGTTTCAAGTCTCTTTGTTTCCTTCAATAACCTCAAGCTCAGGCAAGCTCTTCCGCACAGCATCCCTCCGCGCCAAAAGTTTCACCAGTTGGCAACTGAGTGACCAGTTGTTCATTGGGTTCTCTTTTGGTTGGTTGAGGTTGTAGCGGACGAGGTCGATGCGCTTATTTAGGCGTATGATCTCTTCTAGTTTCTCTTGGGGCGTAGGTTCAGGCTTATCTTTATCGGTAGGGGTCAAAGGAGACACCCTGATCCGAATATGCCGTTGAAGATAATCGCCAGCGGCATGTAGATAGCGAGGAGACCGATTGAGCATCCTGCTGCTAGACCGATATACGTAGGTAGCTTTTTAAACATCCAATGAGTTCCCTTCTTCTATTTGTCGGAACTCGCTGGCCTCTGAGATAAGCCCACTCTTGGTATCGTATTGTAGCGGGATGAGCTTACCTGTCGCTCGACCTGTATAGCGGTCCTTGAGGCACCTCAGGATAGACTGTTGAGCCATAAGAGGATCATCGTCTTGAGGGTTGCGCTCCAAGCCGAAGGCATAGTGTGCCCAGAAGCCAATAGCGCGTGAGCCCTTGAAGTGCCTGAGCATCACACGGCCACCTTCCTCATGTGGCTTACCGTCAGGGGTAGCCAAGTGGGAGATAACGTGGATGATGATCTCAAGCTCTTGAGCGAGTAGTGCGAGTTCTTTGGTTATGATTTCGAGGCTCTCACGTTCCCGATTAGGGTCAGCAAGGGCCGTAAGGTGATCTAGGTAGACATGCTTCACACCGAGGCAGTGAGCCATGTAGCGAATACGTGTCTTAATTTGCTCCCATGACGCAGCAGCGAAGTTACCTCCGAGATATAAGTTACCAGTAGCTTCGAGGGTATCGAAAGCTTCCGTAAGTTCCTCTTCGGTCCAGTTGTTATCTGAGGCGTCAGGTGGGATGTGGAATAGACGACCTACCGTCTTACCTGCGATCCTCTTGCCAGTCTCGCTTGGAGGCTGCTCAAGGTAGATACAGGCTGTCTTGATGTTAAGCTGCAAGACATCGTAGGCTATCTGCTGAGTGAAGAAGTCTGTCTTCCCTACCCCAGTGCCAGCACCGAAGTAGTACACTTCCCCATCACGACGACCATAGGTTAGCGTGGTCATCTTAGGCAGGAACCACGGCCTACCCCACTCTACCGGACGCATCACCTCCTCGCGAATGTCGCTTAGGGTGAAGATACCGTCAGGCTGGTAGGGCTTGGCGTTCCAGAAGGCGCTTGTGATAGCTCCAGGTTTACCGGCAACAAGGGCCTCATTGGCATCCTTGAACTCATCAAGGTCCGCAATGTATGCCTTGCCAGCAGGGAGTATCTCAGCACAGGCCTCAGCAGCCTTACGTCCATGCTCGTCGTTATCGAACATGATGACGACCTTATCGAACTCACAGAGCCAGTCGTAGTTCTCCTTGAAGGCGTTTAGAGCGCCTTGAGCCCCTTGGGGGATGGAGACTACCGGATACTTGTTCTGTTGAGCCTGAGAGGCGCTGAGGGCGTCTAGTTCACCCTCTGTGACAATGAGGGAGCGCCTGTCATTCTTCCACAGGTGCATACCGTACAAAGGCAGCTTAGTGCCGTGACCTTTGACGATGGTGAAGTCCTTGCCAGCGAAGCGTAACTTCTGGCCTACTAGCTGCCCAGTCTTAGGGTCTCGATAGTTGGCAATGTGGCAAGGCTTATCGTTGAACTCCCCCGTCCCATAATTCCAGAAACGACATGTCTCCTCGGATAGTCCTCTGTTTGGAATAGAGCTTATCTCGGTATATATGGGATTGAAGTCGGTGACAGGGGGTCGCGATGGTAGGTCAGAAGCCTTCTCTTCGCTGCTAGGTTCTCTGTAGTTGCATCCGAAGCAGTAGGCGTGACCATCGCTGTATCGAGACAGGTTGTCTCTTGAGCCGCAATTTGGGCAGGGCTCGTGCCTCACGAAGACGCTAGTGTCCTCGGAAACTGTGTTGTGCATATTCTCTCAATTTGTGGCGTAGTAGACGCCGATGGTCAGTGCTATGCAGACACCCCAGAAGCCAGCCATGTTCAACATGAAGAACTTGATGTCTATGGGGTCGAACTGCGGCTCTTCGTCTTCTGGGTCGAAGTAACTCACGAGACCTTAGTCTTACCGTCGCTCAGGTACTCAACGTAACGCTGACCTGTAACCGGATGGTTCTTGGTGTTGCTAATGATACTGAGGCCAGCATCGCGTAACTCAGAGACGCGCTTGGTGAGGCTCTGGATAGAGTAATCCATGATGGCCTGACGCTGCGTGATGCGACCTGCGCGGCGGAAGTGGTGTACCAGTTGTCGGTTCTGTGGGCTCAGGCCGCTAAGGTCGAACTGTCCCTTACGATTGTTGATGTAGTTAACTTTACGGGGCAAAATAGTATCTCCTATAAACTAGGTAGACCCAGTGCAGCATAGGCAACACAAAGGCTACGGTTGTAACAAAGATGATTGTGCGGAAGATTAGTGTTGTTAGCTTACTTACCATAGTCTTTGGCCGGTAAGTGGAGGAACTCTGTTGTGGTAAACATGATACTTTCGATCTCGTCGAGTTCCTTCTCCAGTTCTTCAACTTCAGTGAAGCTCATAGGGTAATGGGCTTCCAGAGTTAGACGGATGTAGTCTCTTCGCTTCTGGAGGCGCTGGATGTGCTCTGGGTCGAGCTTAGGTGTTTCCATCGCGCTTGCTCCTTTCGGCTATCATCTGTTCAATGCGGGTGCGGAGCAGTTCAATTGCGGCGCGGTCATCGTCGTCAATCCGACCTTCGCGAATGCTCTTGGCAAAGCCAGTCATACCGCGAATAGTAAACAACTCCGCCCACAGTTCCGTTGCCCAATCCTTTTCAGGAGCAAGCGTTATGCCGTGCTTGGCCAGTTCTTCGGTTGTGTAATCGCCAAGCCAGCCAACCAGCTTTGCGAGTGGCGGCAATCCATTTTCGACTTCCGGCGCATCGTCATTCGGGCTGTTGAGTGCTTCGGCGGGGACTTTATATTTCTGGCCCGAATACCAACTTGGAATGGAAATTTCCGACGAGCCATCTTCGTTAAACGGCTCACAATCCCACTTCATCCCATCCCGCCAATTCGGCGGGGCATGGCCATCATGTTCGGGTTTCCAGATTTTGTATTCTTGTGTCATGCTGCTTCCTTCATCTGGCGTTGACGTTCATGGGCGATGGCGTTGAGCATGTCGGCGGCGCGGCTTGCTTGGCTGGCAGCGGTGACGATGAGGCGCTTGTCTTCCTTCAAGACACGAAGCCATGAGGCGAGGTAGGCACGATGATCGTCGCGCGTGACATTCTCGATGCCGAAGTCAGCGCAGAGAAAGGCAGCACCCAGCTCTGCGACAAGCTCCTCCTTGGCATAGGTCTCACGGTCAACACCGCGCGCGGCAAAGGGCCGGTCAAGCCGGTGCTTCGCGCCCGTCCAGTGGACAAGCTCATGGGCGAGGATCGCATAATAATGCTCAGGCCCTTTGAACGTCTCCCATTGCGGCATGGTGATCGTGTCGGTGGCTGGCTTATAATAAGCGCGGCCTTCGCTCGTATGCGTGACGATTGCGTCGAACTGCACGGCGGTCATCCAGTCTTCGATGTGCCGGATGCGCTGTTCAGGTGACAGGGCTGGGCCGGTATCGATGGTGATGTCGATGCCTTCGACCTGATCGGCGTTGAAGACATGGCTCCCGCGCACGAGGAGATAGGTGTCATCGGCATTACCGGCGCGCTCGACCTCTTTATAAAGGAGGATCGGTGTGCCGCGCTCGCCCTTCTTCACCTGTCCGCCGAGCTGCGCCCATTGGCGATAGGTCGCCCAGCGCTGCGTCTGATAGCCAGCGCACATCTGTGCCACCCAGCAGGATATGATGTTGACCCCGTTATAGGGGCGGTTGGTGATATGGTTGACGGGCCTGCCGCCCGTTGCACCGCGCCATGAAGGGCGCCACTCGCCAGCATCATCGAGCGTTGCGAGGATGTTGTCGGTCAAAGTCTGATAAATGTCTTTCATCGTTGCTCTCCAGCCTGATGTGGGTGGCAGACTTGCGCACCTCCGGTCTGCCAGCGGAGGGTGTGAACGGCAGGTAAAAGAGGGAACCGACCTGCCGGCGCGACGAAATTAGTGGACGGGCATATCCATCCGGCCCGTCAGCGGATTGCTGTCACCTCGGTTGCGGGACGGGTAAGGGAACCCGCAATCCCGAGGGCGGATCAGTTAGAAGGGAACATCATCGAGGTCGTCGTCCCAGCCACCACGTGCAGTCGTGCTTTCTTGCGCCGATGCAGTGTTGGCCTGCGTAGATGCAGCATTGGAGACGCCATTAGACGAGCCTTCCGAGGATGCAATCTCGATCTTGCTGCCATAAGACAGGATGCAATCGAGCGACGAGCGCGCTTCACCATCGGCGCTGTAAGCCCGGGCCTGCGGTTCACCTTCGATGAACAGCTTGGTGCCTTTCTTCACATAGTTGCCGATGAAGTCGATCTTCTTTTCATCGAAGACGGTGACGTTCACCCAGGTTGTGACCTTCTCTCCCTTGACCTTCTTGTTCGAAGCGAGGGAGAAGCGCGCCAGCTTGACGCCCTTGTCGGTCGTTTTGATTTCGGGGTCGCCCCCGACATTTCCCATTGCCTGCATTGTCAGCATGATAGTCTTCCTTTCTTCACTGGCATGGGTGGGTGCGGATTACTCCGCGGGTTCAAGCTGCTTTTCTGCATCCTGAATGGCTTTGCGGCGCGCGGCATAGACCTGCTGAGCCTGCAATGTGATCGCCGGCTTGGCGGCTGCAACTGTATCGATCGACGGCTTGTATTTATCGAGCAGCGCCTTGAGGTCATCAAGTGTTTGAGCGAGCGCGATGGCGTCGACAAACTCTGCAACCTGCACTTCTTCGGGGAGCTTGGGCGCAAACTCCTGCGTCAGCTCGCGCACATATTTGCTGTCGTCGAACTGGCCCATATGAATGTCAGCGCCGACGCCCACAAATTTGAAGGCGTTGTTGACCGCATCGGTGAAGGCCTTTTTAAAAGCCTCATCGTCGCTTTCCCATCGTTCTGGGCGCTTATATTGCTCGTTGGCCTTGATGTAGGTCACAACCTTATCGCCGCCGACGCCATAGAAGCTGTTGTCTGGCTTTGTGTGCCAGCAGCGCACAGTGCAATAAACCAGCACTTCGCGGTTATCGCCTTGGACAACCTGGAATTGCGGGTCATCCATACCCCAACCAACGCCGACCGGCCCGAAATGCTTGGTCAGCTGCTGGACAATCCAGATTGGCTTCAATGCCGTGCCTTTGAACCCGCCTGCGCGCGAGAAGGATTTGGTCTGCGAAGGATCGGTCTTTTTCAAGGCGTCCCAATGGCGAGTGTTAAGCTCGGCCTGCTGCCGTGCTTCGGTTGCTTTGGTCATGTGGTTGCTCCTGCTAATTGCCAGACGATTACTTGGCGCCCGGTCTCGGGGTCGATGCGGCGCTTGCCGCTATCCTCGATGCGGCCAGCCAGACGCAGCTCGGAGGTGCGAGGCTGGATGGCACGATAGCTTTTCTGGATGGCCCGGGCGATTTCGAAGGTCGCCATCGGGCGCATGGCAAGGGCGCGCAGCACCAGCATTTGCAGCTGGGGCGTGCGCCCCTTCATATATTCGGCAGCTTGCCGTGAGGTGTCACCGCCTTGCGAGGCGGGCGAATAGGGATAGGCGGTTGAAGCCATCATCAATCTCCTTTGGAACATAGGGGGCGGCGAGGGTGGACGCGCGCAAACGAGGGGGCGCGTCCATCCACGCCGGAACCTGTCTGCCATTTGCATCAAGCCTGCTGGCTACGGGGCGCTGCTTCATGCTGCTTCCCTTCGTGCGTGCTGGCCAAGGCGGATGGCGGTGTCGAGATAGTCACGGCTCTCGGTCAGCGCCTCGAGGTTGATTGCCAAGTCGAACGGGTCGGCAAGGCTCAAGGATTGCGCTGCCCGCCACAGCGCCATGGTTTCATTCTCAAGCGGGGCTTCCTGCTCTAGGGGCATGGGCCTACTCCTGATTGAAGCGCAGCGATCCGCGCTTGTCGCGTTTGATGGTGATGCCGTAGCCGCTGCACTCGGCTGCATCGGCAGGCACGAGGCTTTTCAGCGAGGACTTGGCATTGTCGAAGCGGGCGGCGGCAGCTTGGCATTCAAGATAGCTTGCTGCTGCATCGGCCCATTGGTTGTTTCCCGTCATGTCGTAGCTGCGAAGCCCGTCAATCGGGACGGCGGCGCCGATGCGGGCAACCTCTGCCTGCTTTCCCTTTGGGGTGATCTCCGGCGCCACACGGTTCTCGACATGCCACCAGAAACTTTGCTCGAGCTCGATCAGCTTCTCGATATATTCACCATTGCGATCGACGCGCACCATCTGCGGGTCGTCATTGCCGGCGATCACCGAAAAGAAACAGTAGTGCTTGTCGGTCACAGCAAGCTGGTGCTGCAGCTGCGGCATATAATAGACCGCCTTTTCACGCGCGGTTGCCCGTCCGTTCGAATGCTTCACCTCGATGAAGGTGTCATGGTCATCACGCCAGCCATCAAGATGGCAGAACATGAAGTCATGCACCGGATGGTGGATGCGCTCGAAGGTTTCGACAAGGTTGAAGCCGTGGGTCTTGGCCAGCCAGTCAAGGTGGAAGGGCTCGGTGAAGATGCCGAGCTGGACACGGAAGACATGGGTCAGGTCTTCGGGTTCTTTCTCCTGGATCTTTTCCAGATAGAGCTCGTGCCAGTCGCCTTCGAGGATGCGCTTGGCGTCGGACGCGCCCAGCCCCAAGTGGCGATCAAGCCGGATGATGTCGATCGATGTCATAAACTCTCCTTGATGTCGGTTTATACTGCGTGCGTGCAGGATAGTAAAGATTAAATCATGCGTGTGCGCAGGATTTTGGACGCAGAAATGATGGCTCTGCGTTGGAAGCGCAGCTTCATCTCGAGGATGTCGATGCGGCGGCTCGTCTCGTCGGCTGCTTCGACAAAGTCTGCAGGGTAAGGGAGCCTTGGCCATTTGTGATGCAGCACAAGAACGTCCCGCGCCCTCACAAAAGCGGGGCGCGGGAGCGTGCGCAGGGCTGCTGCATATAATTCCAGTCCGACACTGTCAGGCACCTCGACCTGAAACATTTCGGCCATGCTGTTGAGGGTGGCAAAGATTTCCTCATCGCTGGCTGGCTGCTTTAAGCGGACAAGGCCGCGAATGTCTGCCTCAATCGACTGGCGCGCCGCCTGTAACAAGTCGAAGGACTGGGACAGGGCGTAGTCCTGCGTCATCATCCCCTGTTTGAACGCATGATCCGCTGCGTCGAGCCATTGCTGCGTCGATGCGCTCAGCGTTACGCGCCCGTCGCTGGTCACCACGAGAGCCGAGACGGATGGGGCCGGGGCTGTAGTCACGGGTTGCGCGGAGCATCCAGTTTCGCCAGCTAGCTTTCCAATCTTTTCGGGCGTCTCCCTTGGAGAGATAATAGTTGATGAACTTTTCGGTCTCGAGCTTGGTGTCGACATGGGGTGTCCTCTCGCTGGCCCATGTCAGCAAGGCATCATCGGGCAACCAGTCTTCACTGATCGCGTGCGCACGCTCTCGCTTCTTTGGGGGTTCTTGATGCTTCTTTACGGTTAGGGTCTCACCGTGAGACAGATTTGTCTCATCGTGAGATTGATCTGTCTCATCGTGAGAAACTCTAATCTCATGGTGAGACTGTGATGATGTGATCTCGAACGCTAGATAATAGGCATTCCCACTGTTGCGCTTGACCAGCTGCAGCACACCCAATGCAGTCAGCGTGTCAATCGAGCGATAGATAGTGGCACGGCTAAGGCCGGTGCGTTCAACGATCCTTGGTATGCTGGGCCAGCAATAGCCTTGATTGTCGGCATGATCTGCCAGTGCAAGAAGCGCTAGCTTTGCAGATGGTATGGGTATGGCTTGGCGAAACGCCCACTCGATAGCGGCAAGCGACATATAATCCTTCCCTTTTTGCTATGGTATTTGGTGCGCCCACTCACCGATTTTGGATGCTGGAATTTCTTTGAGGTCGATCGCGTAAGATGCCTCAACCAGTTTCTTTTTGATCAAATAAACATCGGTCTTCCAACCTTTTACATCTTCAACAACAATGCGGATGATGCGACCGAGTTCATCTATGACTGCGTAGCGAAAGTCCGCCCGATACTCACAGATCTTTTTATTGTTGATAACAATAAGGAACGGCACCTGCATTTCAAGATTTTCTATGACGCCAGCTGCAACCAATTCCTTGAGCTGTTCATAGCGGGCAAGCTCCGCCTTTGACTGAAAGTAATGGCCGTCATGATGCTGGCCGATAGCGTTGGAGCGGGCGCCGCGCTTGCCCTTCTTCTTTGTGGGCGTAGCAGTAGCGCGTTTGTCCAAAATCAAAAGAGAACGGGGCCGGGTAACTATTGCACGCTTGGCACGTTTTGACTTCGGGCTCTTTGGGCTTTCGTCCATGTCGTTTCATGTCCTGTCTGTGATGGTGAGGTGGACACCCAACGCTTTGCACCAGCACATCAGGAAGAAGGCACCAGGTAGGCGCGCTTTGCTTTCCCATTTGGCGGTCATCCCTTCGCTTACTCCGATCATGTCATCGAGCGTGGCTTGGCTGATGCCTCGTTGTTTGCGCGCCCGTGCGAGCGTGCCAATCAGATCCGAATAATAGGTCTGTTCTTCAGAGCTAAGCTGCCTCGACTGTGCGAGGGGCCGGCTGTGATTGGTGCCCATGCTTGGCTAGTCTCCCTGCTTTCCAATGCTGCAAGATGCTCGACACCTGCCTTGCCGTTGAACATTTGAGTTCAGCTCCGTGCTTGGCACGATAATAGGTCGAGCTTGGCAGGCCTGCGGCTGCAAAGGCACGGCGCACATCGGCTTCGGCATTGCCGCCCAGCGTGGCGGCTTCAAGGCGGAGCTGGTCGAGGTAGGAAGTGATCGGCATAGCCGCCTTATACTGCATATATGCAGCTAATCAAGAAACGAAACTGCACCAAAGCAGTTATATTTTACTCCATTATGATAACGATTGCGCGTATACTGCACGTGCGCAGCAGGATGTGGACAAGAGTTTTGCCCAGACTATAAGGAAGCCTGCCAGTACAGGGAAATAGGTAGCGCGCCTGACAGGCTTCCCATTAATCGAGAGACAAGACGATGCCGTGTCTCTCTATCCAGGCGCAATACATTTGCGCTTGGAATAGCGTCTCGAAAGTTTCGCTGACATGCTCGGTGCCATCGGCCAGCCTTGACCGGACACGCGCACCGCTTCGCAGCTGCTCGATGTCGATCGCCTCGGCCTGCTCGATCACATAGCCCGGCGCTGCTGCTGATTGCAGCTGAACAGCAAGCGCGTTCATTGTGCGGCCTCCATTAATTCAGCGGGTTTGAAATACTCAACCACCTCACGATACTGGTTGGTGTTGGCTGGCGTTTCAGGATTGTTGAACAGTTCGATCTCGTCGACCTCAACATTGACCTTGCCTGTCGGATAAAAGACATAGCCGTGATCATCTATATAGGTGGCGTCATAGCTGCGAAGATCGGTCAGCTGCTCGACAATATCCATGCTTGCTTTGGTAAAGGGCAAAATAATTTTGCCATAGCCAATCGTCAGGATGAAGCAGCGCTTGGTGGTTACTTTTGATTTTGCGGACATGATATTACCCTTTCATTTTGCGAGGATTTATTTTGGCAGATCGGCAGCGATGAAACTTCCGATGATGAGGAAAAACGCGAGGCTCAAGACGAACCCCCACGCTGGCGGGACAAGGCCGGTGCCATAAAGGCTGACGGCCAGGGCGGCGAACAGCAGCGTCATCACAATGACAGCTGCGCTGCGAAAGATAATGCCCATCAGCCCCGTCCTTTCGAACGGAGCTGGTCGGCTTGGCGCTGATAGTAAAGCGACAGCTCGATGAGGCGCTGGGTCTGCGTCGGGTGCGCGACAGCCAGCTTGCGTGCACGGCGGCTTTCAGCTTCGTAATAACCGATGAGTGACATGGCATTATCCTTGCAAATGAATGAGAAAGTGGGCGAGGCCGAAGCCCCGCCCTTGATGGGTCAGGCTGCTGCCTCCCACGGTGCGGCATCAACGCCGCCACCACGGTTGCCTTCGCCAGTGCCAAGCAACGCGCGCGCACGGCGCTGCGCTTCCGACAGATTGGCCTCGTCAACCTTGACCTCGCTCTTGGGGAGAGCGGACATGCGAAGTTCTTCGCCGGTCTGTTCCTGATAGACGATGAAGGCGACTTCCTTCAGCCGGTTCAAAGTCTGAACCTGCAAGGTCGCACGCTCGACCTGGTCGAGAGCCTTCTTCAGCTTTTCTTCGCTGATCTCGTCGCCAGTATGTTCACGCGCTGCCTTGCGCGCAATCATCACAGCCTTCGAATGGAAGGCGTCGGCGCTCTCGAGCGCCTTGGTGACGGTGTAAGCGAGACCGTTGAGGATGCGCTTCTGCGGATACCAGAAGGCGTTGACGATAGTGACCTCGCCCGTTTCCGGGTCGGTGCGTTCCGTCGGTTCATTCAGAAATTCTGCAATTGTTTCAATTGCCTTCGAAAGTTGCTTAACATTGGTCATGATACATTCTCCAGTTCGTCTGACGGGGCTCGTCCCCGCGACAAGCCAGACGACGGGCAGGTTCTCAGCCTCGTTCGACAATGCCCGCACCAACGCAGTGCAGGGCGGCGCATTGCGAAGCCGATAGGCCAAGCATCCCAAGGGGATGCGCAGCAGGCGGAGGTTCTGCCAGGAAGGATGGCAGCGGGGCGTGCCACGCCTGACGGAGCAGGCGAGTGTCATGCACCACTGTTCGAAGCAACGAGAGCAAAGGCCCTCATTCAGTTCTCTTTCTGTCAATGGCGAATGCCATGATCCCAACGGGTTAGCTTCAGTCCATTGACGCTGTTTCCAAAGCCGTGCTTCCTCGCGCGCGGTTACATACACCCAAGCTCAAGGAATCCCCGCACATGAAGTCCCTGCCTGTTCGCGTCGATATGGCCAAACAGTCCAAGCAGCTGACAGCCAAAGAGCAAGCCTTCGTCGAAGCCTATGTAAGGTTGGATGGAAACCGAGAAGCAGCAGTCCTCGAGGCAGGATACAACTCAAGCTATCCCCGACAGCAAGCGCATGATCTGCTTAAGAAACCGCACATCATGCAAGCCATCTTGGAAGAGACGGGAATGAGGTTGGTGTCGTCAGCACCCAAAGCGCTTGCTACTCTACACAGGCTTTTGGATGCCAAGAGCGACTATGTTTCGCTCGAAGCCGCGAAAGACATCTTGGATCGCTCTGGCTTCAAACCATCCGAGAAGCATGACCACCGGATTTCCGGCGATGTCTCCATATCCATCGATCTCGGATGAAGGGGGGAGGGGTAAAAAGTGTGTGAATGGTATTGCTAGTGAACCCACTCATGCATTTTTCCCCCACAAGGTTCGTTTTCTTCTGGCTGCTCTTTGATCTTTTGGTGAGAGTTCTGCTCAGTCCATTGGAAAAATATTTTTCTTCGTGAAGGTGCGTTGGCATGAGCGAGCGCGTTGCCAAGATTGGGGTGAGGGATCCTTCGGGGGATCCCTTTGCTGTGAGCTTGTCCGATACGGTTGACATGGAGCGTGTTGCCAAGGCGCTGTATGTGGGCGGCGGCGGAGACATTGTTCTGGTCGCCGAGGATGGCGGTGCTGCTGTGACTTTTGTCAATGTGCCGGATGGTTATATTTTACCGGTGCGCGTGCGGCGCATTCATTCGACCGGCACCACGGCAACAAATATTATCGGTTTGTAAGGAGCTGCGCATGGGCTGGCTGCAACAATTGTTTGGCAAAACGGTGGCAGTGGATGATGGTGTGCCGGTGGACACTGGCGGCCGCTTGACCCTGGCGCGCATAGACTTTCACATTCGCCGCTACACGCTTGCCATCGAGCAATGCAAAAAGGGCGGTGATCGGCTGCACGAATTGCGCCGCGGTCTTGAATATTGGCAGACTGTTCGCGCTGCCCAGACCATGAAGCAAGAAGCTTGATATGCCTACACCTGTCATCAACCCAAATTTCAAGCTGTCGCAAAACAATGGCAACGCCATTGATCTTGATGGTGCCACAATCAAGGTGATGATTGTCACCAACAGCTATGTGCCCAGCGATGCCCATGTCTTTATTTCGTCGGCCAATGCCAATGAGGTCAGCGGTACCAACTACACAGCTGGCGGCACGGCTATTAGCGGTGTGACTTTGGCTTTGGATGGCACCACGGTTGAATGGGTGCATAACGACATCAGCTGGCTGCAAAGCGCGGGCGGCTTTTCAAATGGCCGCTACTTCATCTGGTATAACGATACGGGCAACCCCGCAACTTCGCGCATGATCATGCGCATGGCGGACACCGCCGACTTTGGGAATGTGGCGGGAGATCTTATTCTTGACGGCTCGGCTACCACCGGCGTCCTCAACATCTGATGCACGGCGATGCCGATTACCTTTGTTGGTAGCTATGTCGGCACCCATGCGGCAACAAGCGCGCAGACTGTAAACTTCAGCAACCTTCGGGATGAAGCAAACGCAACCCCGACGCTGCAAGAAGGTGATTTAGTCCTTGTTGCTGTTGAGAATGCTTCGACGGTTGATAGGACGCAAGCACAGCTAACGCCTTCGGGTTATACGGCGCTGCATACCGATGATTATCGGAACGACAGCAACGACAGTAACTTTCTTGTCA
Organism: uncultured Nitrospira sp.; assembly: GCA_964587955.1. GTDB lineage: Bacteria > Nitrospirota > Nitrospiria > Nitrospirales > Nitrospiraceae > Nitrospira_D. The sequence goes on along the minus strand of CAZPNQ010000009.1, from coordinate 10,208 downwards.
GCCGCAAGTTCATGGGTTCAACCCCTGACACTTCGGTTGATATTCCGGCATCAAACGCCACCACGGCGGGCGTTGCCTATGCAATTTATGTGTTTCGCGGTGTTGATCCGACAACGCCAATGGACACAACGCCTGTTGTCACGGGCGCAACTAACACAGGCGTTGCAAATGCGCCTGCAATTACCCCAGTAACTGACGGTGCTTGGATTGTAGTTTTCGGCGGTGCGGCGGTTGCTGCGGGTGCGGTGTTTACCAATCCGGCGGGCATGTCCACAACTACAAACCATTTCCGCAGTGCAACGATTACAACAACCACAAACGATGCAAACATTGGCGGCGCAATATTCACTGGCTGGACTAGCGGCAGCTACGATCCGGCAGCCTTTGGCGGCTCAACGTCAACCAATACGGGCAGCTGGTCGGCGGTTACGCTGGCGCTTCGCCCTTATGTGGCGCCTGTTACAACAGTCAGCGTTACAGCAGCCAGCCTTGCCTACGCGCCGCAATCAATTAATCTGAACAGGCAGCGGCTAGTTTCCATCACCCCTGTCAGCTTTTCCTATAGCGCGCAAAATCTAAACATTGCGATTGCAAAACAGGTGCCGGTGGTGGCTGCAACGCTGACCTATGCACCGCAAGACATCAATCTCAACAAGCGGCGGATGATTGCCAGCTTGCCAGCTAATTTCAGCTATGTGCCGCAAAGCATAGCGCTGCGCACAATCTTTTACCGCACAATCGAGCCGGCGCCTTTCAACTATGAACCGCGCCCGATTACGATCAATCGTTCGGTGCGCCTTATTGGCAAGTCGCGTTCTTTTGTGATTTCAATTGGCTTGCGCATCTAGCTCAGTCCATTGAGCCTTCGCAGGACGCGCGCGACATTAAGGAATCGGAGAGCCTTCATGTCTTTTTCATCGATGTTGAGTGTGCAGGATCGCAGGCGCTTGAGAGCGATTGTGAAGCGGGTGCATTTGCGTTTCTATCCGCAGGACTTCCTGACCAACCATGAGTGCGACAAGTTCATTGATAGCCTGTCGGAAGAAATGATCTATCGCAACCTGCGTGCTGGCCGCACCTTGGGGATGGACTGATGGCCGCGCTCATTGTCCTCTTGCTGGTGCTGGCGATGGCGGTCTTGTGGTATGTCGCGGTGGGGATGGACGGGTGAATACTCGCCACATAGCCGACATGGGCAAGCTGCTGCGCCGCATTGCCGGTGAGGTATCGGCGACCACGCCCGAGGATGTGGCGCCCACTGCCTGCCTTCTTCTCATACTGCACGAGAATGAGAGTATCGAGATCCATGCCGCAGGCGACATTGACCGCTACCGTGCGGTGGGGATGCTCGATCATGCCAAGGTCAAGGTGCGTCAGGCGTGAGTTTCAATCTCCATTACAAGCCCGATGGCGAGAACCTCAAAGCCTATATGCGCTCGGATGCTTTCTTCCGCGGGCTGCGCGGGCCGGTGGGTTCGGGCAAGTCGGTGGCGAGCTGCATCGAGATATTCCGCCGTGCCTTGCAGCAGGAGCCGAACAAGGACGGGATCAGGAAGACGCGCTGGGCGGTGATCCGCAACACCAACCCGCAGCTGAAGACCACCACCATCAAGACATGGCTCGACTGGTTTCCCGAAAATGTCTTTGGCAAGTTCAACTGGTCGCCGCCCTTCACCCATCATATCAGGAAGGGCGAGATTGACTGCGAGGTGATCTTCCTGGCGCTCGACCGGCCCGAGGATGTGCGCAAGCTCCTCTCGCTCGAGCTGACCGGCGTCTTCATCAACGAGGCGCGTGAGGTGCCGAAGTCGATCGTCGATGCCTGCACGATGCGCGTCGGGCGTTTCCCTTCGATGAAGGATGGCGGGCCTACTTGGTATGGCGTGATTGCCGACACCAACGCGCCCGATGACGATCATTGGTGGCCGATCATGGCCGGCGATGTGCCAACGCCTGAACATCTGTCCCGCGAGGAAGCGATGATGCTGGTGAAGCCCGAAGGCTGGGAGTTCTTTACCCAGCCCGGCGGCATGGTGGCGAACAAGGACAAGGATGGCGAGGTCATCGGCTATTCGCTGAACAAGAAAGCGGAGAACCGCCTCAACCTGACGCCCGACTATTACCCCAAGATCATCACCGGCAAATCCAAAAGCTGGATCAGGGTCTATGTCCTCAATGAGCTTGGCAGCCTCGATGATGGCAAGCAGGTCTATCCTGACTTTGACGAGAATGTGCATGTCGCGAAAGAGGAGCTGCTGCCAGCCGAGAATGTGCCGATCATTGTCGGCCTCGACTTTGGCCTGACGCCTGCTGCCATCTACACCCAATATGTCCGAGGGCGCTGGCTGATCTTGCGCGAGCTGGTCGCCACCGACATGGGCACGGTGCGCTTTGCCGATGTGCTTCGAAAGGACATGGCGCAGAATTTCCCGGGCGCGAAGTTTGTCGTGTGGGGCGATCCTGCTGGCGACTATCGGGCGCAGACCGACGAGACCACGCCGTTCCAGATATTGAGAAAGGCTGGCATCAAGGCGCGGCCAGCGCCGACCAACGATCCGTCTGTGCGCATTGGCGCGGTCGAGAATGTCCTGACGCGCATGGTCGATGGCATGCCCGCGCTCCTGATTGATCCGCGCTGCGTCTCGATCAAGCGCGGCTTTGCTGGCGGCTACCAGTATAAGCGCCTCAATGTCTCGGGCTCGGAGCGCTATGAGGAACGGCCCGACAAGAACAAATATTCGCACCCGCACGACGCGCTCCAATATGCGCTGTGTGGCGGCGGCGAGAGCCGGAAGATATTGGTGGGCGACGAGGCGGTCTCGAAGCCCGTCAATGCGCGCAGCTCGATCGATGTCTTTGGCCATAGGCGCAAGGCCCCGCGCTCGAGGTTCGGCTTCAACTAGTCCATTGCTGGCTTGGCGCATTCGTGGCGGTAGTGTCGCCCATGTGCTTATCTGATCAATACAGCATTGAACCGAATAGCGGCTGCTGGCTTTGGCTGGGAGCTGTTTCTGGCGGCTATGGTCGGAAATTTCATAAAGGCGTTGTGCAACAAGCGCATCGCGTCAGCTATGAAATCCATGTCAAATCAATTGATGCAGGCATGGTGATTGATCACAAATGCCGCAACAAATTGTGCGTGAACCCCGCTCACCTAGAAGAAATCACGCAATCTGAAAACTGCAAGCGCGGCAATGCCGGCCGAGCAGTTTCGCAAATCAATCTTGCAAAAACCTGCTGCCCTCATGGGCATGCACTCGATGGCAAGCGTAACAATGGCGTGCGGTATTGCAAAACTTGCCATCGCCAGCGTGAAGCTGCCCGTCGTATGGCCGCATAAGGGAGGCGCATATCTGCTTCAAAAAACCCAAGCTGCCCCCCAAGTCGGCCGAGGACATTCAAACCGAGGAAGACTTGAAGGCCATGCGCATTGCGCAGCAGCGCGAGATTGCACGCGGCATCACCATGGAAAAGGATGCGCAGACCGAGGCCGCTTATGCGCGGCTCTTGGGCATGACTGGCAACCGTTCGCTGATCACCGGCCCCAAAGGCGGAGCTGGCTATATCGGCGCCAATAGCGGGCGGGCAACCGGCAGACCGATGATTAACCGTGCTCCAGGCGCACCGATCGCGCCTGCGGTAACGCCCACGCCTCAAGCTGTTGCAGCTGCGGTAACGCCTGCGGTCTGGTCGGGCTGGACAGGCGGCAACATCTATATGGCTGGCGGGCAAGTAGGCGGCGGCCTTGGCGTTGGCAATCGTGGAAGCCTTCTCGAGCGATGAGCGATGTCACCAAAGCCCTGATTGCCCGCTATAGAAGCGCGCTCAAGAAACGCCAGCCATGGGAAGCTGGCTATCAGGATTGTTACGACTATGCCCTGCCGGGTCGCACCAGTTTCTTCGATCGGCAAAAAGGCGAAGACGCCCCCGAGATATTCGACGAGACCGCCGTTATCGGCACGCAGGAATTTGCCTCGCGCATCCAGGCTGGGCTGACGCCCAACTATGGGCGCTTCTTCAAGCTCGAAGCTGGGAGCCAAGTTCCCGCCGACCAGCTCGAGGAAGTGAACGAGCAGCTCGAGGAAGCCACCAAATATATCGCGCAGGTCATCGACAATTCGAACTTCGCGCAGGAAGCCAATGAATGCTATCTCGACATTGCGCTTGGCACTGCCTGCATGGACATCTTCGAAGGAGATGCGGTTCACCCCATCATCTTCTCTGCCGTGCCCTTGCCCGAGCTTGCCATCGACACCGGCCCGCGGGACGAGATCGACACCTTCTTCCGCACCCGCCACATGCGCCTGTCGCACATCGACAAGGCTTATCCAGGCGCGAAGGTTCCGACCGATTTGAGAAAGCGGATTGCCGATGCAGCCCGCGGCAATGTCGATGAAGATCCGATAGTGAAGGTCGTGCTCGCGGTTTACCGTGACCACAAGGTTCTGAACGAGGAAGTCAACAAGCTCTGCCTGTTCCTGCCCGACTTTGCCGACAAGCCGCCGATGCTCGAGGCACAGATGAAGGGCGCGGGTTCGAATCGCTTTGTCGGCTTTCGCTGGTCAAAGGCAGCAGGTGAAGCATGGGGGCGCGGCCCCTTGTTCAACGCCATGCCCGCCGTGCGCGTTGCCAATCTTGTAAAGCAGATGATCCTTGAAAATGCGGAGATGTCGATCGCCGGCATCTACACCGCCGAGGATGATGGTGTCCTGTCGGTGGATAATGTCCGGCTACTGCCCGGCACCATCATCCCCAAGGCGCCGGGTTCTGACGGGCTGACGCCGGTGCAATCTGCTGGCAGCTTCGACGTTTCGCAGATCACGCTGCAAGAGCTGCGCGCCGACATCCGTAAGGCGCTTTATAACGAGACGCTGGGCTCGCCCGACAAGACGCCGATGAGCGCCACCGAAGTTGCGCAGCGCATGGCCGACCTGTCGCGCCAGATTGGCAGCGCCTTTGGCCGCTTGCAGGTCGAGTTTGTGAACCGCGTCATCCAGCGCGTTGCCTATATTCTCGTCAAGCAGGGCCGCATCAACCTGCCTGTCATCAATGGCCGGATGATCAAGATCGTCTCGACCAGTCCGCTTTCACAAGCGCAGGCGGTCGAGGACATCAACGCGGTCAACAATTTCCTTTCGATGCTCAACCAGCAGTTCGGGCCGCAGCTGGCCCAGCTGATGATCGAGCAGGAAGAAACTGCCAGCTATTTGCGCGAGCGTTTTGGCGTTCCGGCCAAGCTCGTGCGCAACAAGACCGAACGTGCGCAGGTCGCGCAGGCCATTGGCCAGATGCAAGGCGCACCCCAAGGAGAGATGAATGTCCCAGGACAAGGAGCGCCGCCCGCTTAGTGTCGGGCCGGATGGCTTGCGGCAGACCAAGGAACAGTCGGAACGATTGGACGCCTTGGCAGCAGCAACCTTCGGCCGCGGTGCGGGCAAGGACATGCTCAAATATTTGCGCTCGATCACCATCGAAATGGTGGCCGGGCCTGAAATCACCGACGCGCAGCTGCGTCACCGTGAAGGCGCCCGCTATCTGGTGGGCATAATCGAAGCGCGTATGCGCGCGCATCAGGAGAGAAAGAAGCAAAATGCAAGACAGTCTGATTGATGGTGGCACTGCCGATCCCCAAATTGACGCCAATGCCGCAGCGGGCACGCCTGCTGGCACGCCTGCCGATGATGGCAGCGTAAACAATGCACCGTCCGATGCCGGCAATGAACCACCGCAGCGTCCTGATTATGTGCCCGAGAAGTTTTGGGATGCGGAAACCGGACAGGTGCGCGTCGAAGGCTTGCTCAAATCCTATCAGGAAATGGAAAAGCAGCGCGGCAATGTCGATGCCTTGAAGCAGCAATGGGAGCAAGAGCGCATGGCGGCGCGTCCCGAGACGCCCGATGCCTATGAATTGCCGCAGCATGAGGCGATTGACAGCGAAGCCTTGGCTTCTTCGCCCATTGTCTCGCTCTGGCGGCGCGCTGCGCACGAGGCTGGCCTTCCGCAAGAGGCGTTCACCAAGGTCATCGAGGACTATGTGCAGGGCGAGCTCGACAGCATGGCCGCGCACAAGCAGGCGCAGCTCGAGCGGCTTGGCGAAAACGCCACCGATCGCACCGATGCCGTGCGTTTCTGGGCGGAAAAGACTTTTGAGGGCGCTGAACTCGATGCGGTGCGCAGGATTGCGGTTGATGCCGACGGGGTGATGGCCTTGGAGCGCATCATGGCAGCGCTTTCCGAGCGCGGCATCGATGTCAATGGCGATGGCGATGGCGGCAACCAGCAGGATACTTGGGACGAGATCCAGAAACTCATGCAGATGCCCGAATATTGGAACAGCTCGCGGCGCGATGACAAGATTGTGGCCCGCGTTGAGGCATATTTCGAGCGCCAAGCCAAGAAATCGCAATGATTGCGGTGATGCCCTTGCGCGAGGGCGAAGAAATGCACGTTCTCGCTCTTGCCAAAGCCATGCACGCCGAGAGCCCGGTCTATTCGCCGCATTCTTTTGATGATGATCGGCTCTTAGAGTGGATAAATCTGTGCCTAACCCATGAAGACTGGCTTTGTCTTGTCGCATGGGATGAAGGCTTGGAGCCTATTGGCTTCATTGCTGTTGGAAGCGTGCCGATGCTGTTCTCAAACGAGCGCTTCGTCGATGATCTGGGGCTTTATGTGCGCCCCGAATGGCGCGGCACTACAGCTGCGGTGCGCCTTGTCCGTCAGATGGAAGGCTGGGCAAAGTCGAAGGGCAAGGTGATCCGGCTTGGCGTCACCACCGGCACCAACAGCGCGCAAGCGGTGAAGTTCTTGGAACGCTTTGGCTACCGCCAGACGGGCGTGCTTTTGACCAAAGCAACTTAGTCCATTGTCGCTTGAGGGCTGCGGCGCGATTTAGCATCGCAGGCCCGTAAATGACGGACGGCCCCGCACAAGGGAGAACCGACCCCGATCAGGCACGGATAACCGGGTCTTATCCAATCCTTTTCGGAGTTATATCATGGCAACTGACATCAATGATGCTTTCGTCAAGCAGTTCGAAAGCGAAGTCCACATGGCCTATCAGCGCATGGGCTCGAAAATCCGCAACACCGTTCGCACCAAGTCGAACGTCAAGGGTTCGTCCACCACCTTCCAGAAGGTTGGCAAGGGCGAAGCTGCACAGAAATCGCGTCACGGCAATGTGCCCGTCATGTCGATTGACCACACGCCGGTCGAATGCACGCTGCAGGACTGGTATGCAGCTGACTATATCGACAAGCTCGACGAGCTGAAAATCAACCATGACGAGCGCATGGTTGCAGCCAATTCGGGCGCTTATGCGCTTGGCCGCAAGACCGACAGCTTGCTTACCACCGCAATGGACACCACCACCCAGCAGACCACGGCAACCGGCGGCATGACCTCTGCCAAGATCAACGAGGTGGCGGTTGCTTTTGGTGAGGGCGACATCCCCGAAGATGGCGAGCGTTATTTCGCAATCGCGCCGCAATCGTGGATCGACCTTCTGGGCCTCGCTGCCTTTGCCGATGCTGACTATGTCGGCTCGGATGACCTTCCCTACAAGGGCGGCATGGTGGCGCGCCGCTGGATGGGCTTCATGTTCTACACCCATTCGGGCCTGCCAATCACCGGCGGCAATGTGCGTTCAAACTTTGCTTATCACAAAAGCGCGGTTGGCCACGCATCGGGTGCGGAGGTCTCCACCGAGATCAACTACATCCCGGAAAAGGTCGCACATCTTGCAACCTCGATGATGAGCCAGGGCGCTGTGCTGATCGACAATGCGGGCGTCTACAACGCACGCACCACTGAAACCTAAGGAGGCATAAATGGCACTTTCAGCATCTTCACTTTATAAGCTCGGCGGCGCCCAGCCGGGGCTTTGGCTCTACACCACTGCCGACGCAATCGCGACGGTTGTTGCTTCGGGCTATTTCAACGATGTTACCACCTCGCTCAAGGCCAATGATGTTATCATTGCCGTTACAAGCGTGGGCGGCACCATTGCTGTTGATGTGCTTGTAGTTTCAAGCGCAACCGGCGCAGCTACCGTTACGACCACTAACGGCACGTAACGTCTGGCAACGGGCCGAGCCTTCGACCCAGCCACATCGGGGGCCGGCCGCAATCCTCTCCTGCGGTCGGCCCTTTTGTTTTGGAAAGCTCACGCGATGACGGTATCGAAAGAACAGATTTGCCAGCAAGCGCTCGTGCTCATTGGCGCGCAGCCAATTTCTTCGTTTGACGATGGCACGACCGAGGCGACGGCCTGCGAAAATCTTTACGAGAACACAGCGCGCGACGAGCTTGCCCAATATCGCTGGCGCTTTGCCACCAATCAGGTGCAGCTCTCGCGCCTTGCCGACGCGCCATCGGCCAAATGGGATGCAGCCTATCAGCTCCCCACCAATCTCCTGATGCCTTATGCCATCTATGTGAACGATCTGCCGGTCGACTTTGACCGCTATGAGGACATGATTTTCTGCTCGGCATCATCGAGCGATGTCGTGATCCTGGAAGGCACCTTCCGCGTGGCCGAACAGTTCTGGCCAGCCTCGTTCGTGCAGATGATGGTCTACCGCATGGCCTCGCAGCTTGCCCATTCGATTGCCGCACAGACCGACACCGCGCAAATGCTCGACAGGATGGCGGTGCGTCATGCCGCCTTGGCGCGCAACCGCGATGCACAGGGCCGCACGGCAACCCGCATCGACACCAGCCGCCTTATCACCCGCCGCTTTCGCAACGCATCGGTGCGCTGATGCCGCGTCTTCGCCAGCTGCAAACCAACTTCGCATCAGGTGAGCTCGATCCTTTGATGCACTTTCGCGTCGACACCGGCGCGTTCAAGAACGGGGCGCGCACGCTTCGCAACGCCATTCTCTACAGCTCCGGCGGAGCAGGGCGCCGCCCGGGGACATGGTATGGCGCGGACCTGCCTGCGCATTGCCGCCTTGTGCCGTTCGAATTTGCCTCGGACGAGCGCTATCTCTTTGCCTTTTCCGACGGGCGGCTTGATGTCTTTGACCTTGATTGCACGCTTCTGACCAGCATCACGGTTGGCTGTAACTGGACGCTCGCCACCCTCTTTGAATTTACCTATGCGCAGTCAGCCGACACGATGATTGTGGCGCACCAGAGCTGGCAGCCGCAAGTGATCGAGCGCACCGGCGCTGCAAGTTTTGCGGTCTCGAACTTCCAGTTCGCAACCAGCGTCAATGCGAACAAGGTGTATCAGCCCTATTACAAATTTGCCGATGATGCGGTGACGATCAGCTGCAGCGGTTCAACAGGTTCGGTAACGATTACAGCTTCTGCCGCGGTTTTCGAGGCTGGCCATGACGACACCTATTTGCGCTGGAAAGATGTCGACATCCTCATTACCGCTTATACCAGCGGCACGGTTGTCACCGGCACGATCCTTGGCACGCTCGAGGCGACTTACGACAATAACCCGTTTCGCACGACATCGGGCTCGAATGTGGTCGAAGTTACCCATGTTCTGCACGGCTTTGCCACCGGCGCATCGGTTACGATTTCAGGGGCGAATGACACCGGCGGCATCACCGCTGCTAATTTGAACGGTGCACGCACTATCACCGTCATCGATGACAACCGCTACAGCTTTGTCGCGGGCGCCAACGCGACCTCAAGCGAAGATGGCGGCGGCCCCAATGTCAAATATAATGGTGCCAATGTCGCCACTCGCGACTGGTATGAGCAGGCCTTTTCGCCGGTCAATGGCTATCCTGGGGCAGTCTGTTTCCATGAGGGCCGCTTGTGGTTTGCAGGATCAGGCGGCATCCCCGATGGGCTTTGGTCGTCGGTGCTGTTCCAGTTTTACAATTTCGATGTGGGCGATGGCGGCGCGATCGACAGCATTCAGGTGACGATCGGCTCGGATGACATCTCAAACATCCGTCATCTGGTCTCGAACAAAGATCTGCAAATCTTCACCGCGACTGCAGAGTTTATGGCGACCGCGCCGCGCGATCTGTCCTTATCGCCCAGCAATATCACAATCCGCAAGCAAACGCCTTATGGCTGCGCGCTGGTGCGTCCCCAGCCTTTTGATGGCGCGACCTTGTTCTTGCAGGCAAGCCTCACTGCAATCCGCGAATATCTTTTTGCCGAAACGACGCAGCGTTATGCCTCGACCAATCTGAATGTCTTGTCGGGCCATTTGATTGTCTCGCCCTATGACATGA
>CAZPNQ010000008.1:0-65103 GCA_964587955.1 uncultured Nitrospira sp. | reverse complement strand
CGTGCATGAATGCGCGAGGTACTGATACCGATCTCAGCTCCCAAACCGAGCTGATATCCGTCGTTGAGTCGAGTGGACGCATTCACAAGAACGGCGCTGGCATCGACTTCTTTGAGAAACCGCATCGAGCGTCCGTAGTCCGACGTCACGATCGCTTCCGTGTGCCGCGATCCATACTGTGCGATGTGTTCCATCGCTTCGTCCATGTTCTTCACGATTTTCACGGCAAGAATCAGGTCAAGAAACTCCTTGCCGTAATCCTGTTCGCTTGCCGGCTTGGCCTCAGGAATCAGCTGACAGGTTTTTGGACAGCCACGGATCTCGACGTTGGCCGCTCCGAGGCTTATGGCAAGCTTCGGCAACAGACTCCGCGCGATCGACTGGTGCACCAACAACGTTTCCATGGCGTTGCACGTGGACGGCCGCTGCGCTTTGGCGTTGACGCAAAGGGCCTCCGCCATTGCCGAATCCGCTTCGGCATCGACGTAGATGTGACACACGCCGGCATCATGCTTGACGACTGGAATCGTCGAGTGCTCCGCAATGAGCTTCATCAATGATTCTCCGCCACGCGGAATGATCAGATCGATGAACCGATCCTGCTTGAGCAGCACCGGCACGACTTCACGGTCAGCGCGGTCGACGAATGTAATCGCACCCGATGGAACACCGGCCTTTTCCGCCGCTTCAGATAAGACCGCGGCAATCGCCGTATTGGAATGAATCGCCTCGCTCCCGCCTCGCAGCACACATACATTCCCCGATTTAAGACAGAGGGCAGCCGAATCCGCCGTCACATTGGGACGCGACTCATAAATGATCCCGATCACTCCAATAGGCACACGCACCCGACCGACCTGCAACCCACTGGGCCTCTTCCACATACCGGACATCATTCCCACAGGATCTGATAACTTGGCCACTTCACGAATGCCGGCGGCCATCTCCCCGATCCGCTTCTCGGTCAGCCTCAAGCGGTCTGCCATTGCCCTTTTTGCGGACGTATTTCCAAACGCCTCGAGATCTTGCCCATTCGCTGCGAAGAGTTCTTCCGACTTCGCCTCAAGCGCCTCCGCCATTGCCAGGAGGGCTTGATCTTTGATCGACGTCGGCAAAGACGCCAATCTCCTCGATGCCTGTTTGGCCGTGACGACCAGCTTCAAAACATATTCTGAAACAGGCAACGGCTTGGACTCGTCGATCTTCTGATCGGAAGCATCTTGATCTAAGGATTCCATGGTTTTTCCCATTGCCTCATAGGCCCAAGAACAAAGCTGACGATACCGTGCGGCTCAGAGATAGGTCAAGAGTCGAGAGCACGGGGCATATCGGACCTTGATCGTTGCTCGATGATCGGACTACTGCGTCACGTCCGCAGGAATGACGGGAGATTCTGGTGACAAGGTCGGATTTCTTGATGAAGGTGAATCAACTGAATCCATCAGATCATCCGGATGGCTTATGGACTCGGGGGCCGTCGATTGGCCAGGAAGCATTGGCTGGTTCCGTATGGCTGGCTGTGAAGGAATAGCAAACGGGTTGGCACTAGGCACAGCCGCTGCGGTCATAGACGGATTCGGATATTGAAATATCCAATCGTAATGAGTCGGCTTTCCCTGAAAATGACGCACAGCGAGCGGGAAATCACCCTGCTTGATCGGTGTGTGCCTGCTCTTACTTCGCACTCCCATGATGCCTCCCGTTGGCGCTCGCAACAATTCCCAATCACCGTGTCCGACGGGGTCGAGGTAGACCTTCCTGAGAAAGGGTTTGGGAGGCCTTGTGAGTTCAGCCAGCGTTTGGGGGTATACCTCACCAGGCATCACTCTTCCAGCCTTTGCACTGGCCGAGTAGAGCGCCAAGGCCGTTTGGATTTCTATCCCTTTGGCCAGCAAATCCGCCTCGAGTTCCCGTTGCATCATCGTCTTCCACTGCCGAGCGGCCATCGTCATGGTAAGCCCCATAAGAGTGATGGCAATCATCACCATGAGGTACGAGAACCCTGTTTCCTGCCGTCTCTGCAGTGCCAAGAGACTCCACATTATCCATCACTCCTGACCCGTTGGTTCTTCCAATGATTGTTCCGACAATGACACTGTTTGATCCATATGGGTACCGGTGTCTCGGATGGTCACGCTTTCAGAATTGATCGCTTTAAGGACGAACTGGTCATCGACCCGATCTCCCACCTTGAGCATCAACACTTCATCGTCTTTCCTGATGACCGCAATAGCGTTATTGTGCCGACGTCCCTCGCCAACGCGAAGAAATCCCAGGTATCGATACTGTTCCAACTCCGACGTGTCCCCCGAGCTTTCGGCTGAAGTGGAATCAGGCTGGCCCACAGAAGCCGGAGTATTTCCGGCAACGGACGTGCCGTCTGGACGTGGCATCGAAAAAATGTTTCGAGGCACTGTGAAGGTCGCCTGGCGTTGAAGACCCGTCGATGCAAGTAAATGGAGGTTTACACGCATGCTTGTTGTTTCCGTCACATCATGTCGCCCAACGGGAGTTTGCCCTGTCACATTCGTGAGCGGCACACGAACCGGCTCTTCCAGTAGCCACCACTGCCACACAGCCAGTCCTCCCCACAGAAGAATCAGCGAAACTGCAAGAATCGTCTTCTTTTTCGCATCCATGGCTACTGCCCCGATTCTGACAGACCAGACTCCCCTACGTCTCCGCGAAGGTACGTTGCAATCTTAATATTGAACGTCAACAGCGCGTCTTGTGCGCTTCCGGTACGCGTCAACTCAAGATCTTCGATAAACAGCAACTGTTCCTTCGTCTCGAGGCCGTAGATGAATCGTCGGAGATCTTCATATCGCCCCGTCATCGGACCCTGTAACAGCCCTTTGCTCGTATTTCGGACAAGAGTGGGTTCGGTCTTATAGGACAACGCCGGTAACGTGACTCGATCTTCCTTCGCTTCATCTGAAATCCCCAATGCCAACGGAGTAAAGTCACGCTCAGCGGGAAGTACCGCCCATACTCGGCTCAGGTCTTTTTTAGCTTTTCTGGCTTCACGATGAGACATGAACGTCTGCCGTGTTCCAGACCATTCGATCTCCAAGCGCTCTTTGCCGGCTTGGACCTCCGCCAAACCCAGATCATGGACAAGGAACAGCAGAACAAGGAGACCGAGCGCGACTCCTACCCATGGAATCAGCGGTGCGAAAGGGTGTTGCCTGAGAAAGAACAGGCGATCTTGCATCATTCAGGTTCCTTCGTGCCGGTATTGCACTGTGACGTCGAATTCCGCCAACCCATTCGATCCTATACGATGCTGCGCCAAAACCGGATCCTTAAATATCGCATGATTTTGAAGTCCAACGGTGAAGGCCGTGATGTCTTCCAGAGTCGCAGCAGTCCCCGTTAGTCGAACCATCGTGCCGGCTTGATCAAGGCGGACACTGCTGAGCGCAAGGTGCGGTGGGATGGCTTGTTCCAATTCGGTTAGAAACTTCGTCCACGAAAACGTTCGTTGTTCGAGCAATTGGTTGGCCAACTTCACCTCGACAGGCAGTGTCTTCAATGCCTCTTCAGACAAATCGATGCCTTCATGCCGAGCCTCGTCGATCAAGTCTCGGTCCTGTTGTCGTACTCGATCCAATTCTGCCTGAATAGTCACCGATTCCTGATACGTGAGAAACACTTGCCAAACGTTCCAACAAATTCCTATCACAAGGAGGACGCAGCTTCCGATCAAGAGCCATCGAAGCGGAACGATCACCGGACGATGACGGCTGCTCAGGTTGAGCTGAAACCGATCATCCGCACCGCGCACCAGCGGAATCGTCTTGATTGATTCGAAAACTCTTACGACCATGGCACTCAGGATCGCCATGCTACAGCACCCCCGCCATCGCAGCCAAAGACGTCATCCCTCGATGGCTCTGTTTGGCTACACGACCGAAACCCTCGATCGATTTCCAACCAAGTTGTTCGACGGACAGGCGAAGCTCACCTTCAATCAATTTCTGAAAACCTGACGTGTCTCCGTCGGCGCAAATAATGGCCTCTTCTACGGCGGCTGAGGGATGTTGCTGTTGACAAATCTCCAACGATGCGCAGCATTCCGCAAGAAGCTTATTCAACATGTCGGCATTCGTAAACGGATCGGCCGCCTCAGCTCCCAAAAGCTTGCATCGGTAGGACAACAAGCGTCCCCGTTGACAAATGATGGTCGTCAAGGCCCGATCCGATACGTTGACCCATAAACACTCCCGGCTCCACCACTGCGATCCGCTTGAGGCCCTTCTCCATAGATCAAAGATCTGTAGACTCGTGCTGCCCACCTCTTGAGGAATCAATCCGACGGATTCACATAACGATTCATATTGTTTCAGCACCGATTCCTGGACTGCCACTGTCAGCACGGCCGGCCCTTTATTTCCCGATCGATCATGAAAGACCTGGGATACTACCTTTGCATCGCTCAGCGGGAACAGTTGCTCTTGACCGAGTCGCCAGCGAATCAGCGCATCGCGTTCCTCACGCCTGACGGGAAGCTTCTCAAGATGCAAGATGGTTACTCTGACTGCCGTGTCAGGCAGTAGCACCGCAATTCGTCGAGGAAGCGCAGAGCGGGCTGCTCCTCCGACGGTATGCATCGGGTCTGGCCCGGCCAGGGCGCGAATACAACTCGCCATTGCTGAGGGATCGGTGACATTCTCCTCCGTCGGAGAGAGTTTGATCATGCCGTCTGAAAGAGGGGACATGATGCACGTGTGTCGACGTTGTCCGCGCCAATTTCGCTCGGCTTCGGCCCATGCGATCGAGTCGGCTCCGAACTTCAAGCAACGCTGTGGCCGGCTGCTGGCCCATTCCCACATCACATTACCCTTCCTCACTGAACGTCACACGATTGATTTCTCGCAACGACGTTTCGCCATTCAACACTTTTTTCAGTGCCGACTGCCGCAGCGTAATCATTCCATCGGTCACAGCCCGATACCGGATTTCCGAAAGCGCTCGATCTGCAAGGATCATCTCTTTGATTTCATCCGTCAGATCGAGGAATTCCGTGATGCATTTTCTCCCTCGATAGCCGGTACCGTGGCATTGCGGACACCCCTTTCCTTCATAGAACGTCGTATCCTTGTACTGCTCATAGTCCAACCCGGATTCTTCGATAAGAGCCTTTTGAGCTTTGGCTGGAGTCCGACAGGATGCGCAAAAGATTCGGACCAGTCGCTGCGCCAATACGCAGTTGAGCGCAGCCAGAAAATTATAGGCATCGATCCCCATCGACGCAAAACGCCCGATGACGTCGAACACATTGTTCGCATGCACCGTCGTCAGCACGAGATGGCCGGTCATGGCCGATTGGATCGCGATCTGGGCCGTCTCGGGGTCTCGAATTTCACCGACCATAATCTTGTCCGGATCATGGCGGAGTATGGATCGAAGGCCGCGAGCAAACGTCACCCCTTTCTTTTCATTCACGGGAATTTGCACGATCCCTGGGAGTTGGTATTCAACGGGATCTTCGATCGTTATCAGCTTGTCCTCAAGGGTGTTCATCTCCGATATCGCGGCGTATAGCGTGGTTGTCTTTCCGCTTCCTGTTGGCCCCGTTGCCAAGACCATGCCATACGGGCGACTAATGGCTTTACGAAAACGCCTCAGATCCTCCGGATTGAACCCAAGCCGTTCGAGCTTGAGCGCCGACACTCCGGTCGCAATCGAGTCCCGGTCCAATATTCGAATGACGACCGACTCGCCGAAGACACTGGGTAGGATGGAGACACGAAAATCCACAGTCTTTCGATCCAGCCTCATACGAAAGCTTCCGTCTTGAGGCACTCGCCGCTCGGCAATATCAAGCTCCGACATGACCTTCAACCGGGAGACGAGAGGAGCGTGCAATCGGATATCCAGCGGCTCCATGGCGGGAATTAGGATTCCGTCGACACGAAGCTTCACTTTGGTGGCACGATCCGCGGCTTCGATGTGGATGTCACTGGCGCGGCGCTGCATCGCGCTTAACAAGATAGAGTCCAGCAGCTTTACCGCTGGGCTTTGCTGTTCTCCCGCATGATCGAGCGTGGCAATTTCTTCTCCGCGATCATCTTCTTTGACCAAAATCGACCGATACTCCGCTTCTAGTTCACGGAGCGCTTGACTCGATCCTTCGCTGCGTTCCAGCGCCGCCAGAATTGCACTCTTCGTGCTGACGATTCGATCCAGCGGCTTTCCGAGAAGGAGTTCCAATTCGTCGAGTGCGAGCAGGTTTTGAGGGTCGGCAATCGCGATCGTCATGGCTCCTGAACGTTCAGCGATCGGCACAAAAGGAAATCGCTGCATCCACTTGATCGAGATGGTTTCGAAGTATCGCGAATCGACCCGAAAATCCATCAGTGGGTCGAACGGAAGGCCGTATTGAACGGCCAGGGCATGCGCCAATTGATCCTCCGAGAGGAGCCCTTCGCTGATGAGCGTGTGCCCTAAGGACGCGGCCACCCCCTTCAATCGACATACGGCATCATCGACCGTGTGCTTTGTGAGCACTCCTTGGTCAACCAACACATCCGCGAGAGATGGCCTCGCAAGGCTACGTGGCATGTGCGATTTCTCTCATCGTCGTTTTCATCCCTTCATGACCCTTCTATCGAGACGCTCTAACCGCCGACAGTCCCAGCCATCTGGAATACCGGAAGATACATCACAATGACGATTCCGCCGACCACTATTCCCATGACAAGCAGCAGAGCGGGCTCTATCCACGTCGTGAGCTGAGTAAGCGTCGTATCGAGCTCAGCCTCGTAAAACTCCGCCACGTCTCGTAACATCGAATCAAGCGAACCCGTCTCTTCTCCCACCGATAACATCTCGATCGCGAGTTTCGGGAGTACCTTGGGACGATCTAACGCACCAGCCAGTGTCGCCCCCTCACGAATCTCATTGACGGCCCCAATCATTTCCTTCGAAATCCATCGGTTTGAAACGGCTCCTCGAGCGCCTTGCAAGGCATCAACGAGCGGAGTACCTCCGGCAAGAATAGTTCCGAGCGTTCTCGTTAGCTGAACGGTATTGTGTTTGACTGCAATCTGCCCTGCGAGCGGAACTTTCAGTACAAGCCGATCAAGCGCCAACTGTCCTGACGAGGTGGCATAGTAGGCATGTATCGCAAACAGCATTCCTATTGTGACGACCGATACAGGTACTATTCGTGACTCCGCATGCGTCACCATATCGAGCAAGAGCTGAGTTGCCCACGGCAACGTCTTCGCAGACTCTCCATAGACCGATACGAAAGTCGGCATGACGTAGGTGAGCAGAAAACCGACCACGGCCAGGCCGATACCGATGAGGACAATCGGATAGGAGATCGCCTTCTTCACTTTCTGACGAAGCCCGACCATAAGTTTTAAATACACAATGTACCGCTGCAGCACCTCGGGAAGATTACCCGATTGCTCCCCGGCCTTTACCGTAGCAACATATAGTTCCGGGAAATACGCCGGGTGTTTCACCAAAGCTTCCGAGGCAGAGGCTCCACCCCGGATGTCTTCTCGGACATCACGTAGTGTTCGCTGAAATCCAGCATGGCCGGCTCGTTCGATGAGCAAATCCCAGATGCGCAAAATGGGTAGTCCAGACTTAACGAGAGCCAGCAATTCTTGATTGAAGACCAAGAATTGCCCCAGCGGAAGCTTTCCCCACGACCAGGATATTTCTTTCTTGACCGACGTAACTCCCCGCCGGTGAAGATTAAAAACCAGCAATCCTTGTGATTCCAACTTGGCACGTACCAGCGATTCATTGTCACCCTCGACATGCCCATGAATGGTGGATCCATCAGGTCGCGCGACTCGATACGCAAATACCGCCATAGGTGTACACCTTCAAACTCGCCGCTCGGCCCATCGTGCGCCGCTACATCCGCTCGTTCTCAGATTCATCAGTAGAAGGCTCAGTAAGCAAGAGAACTTGCTCAACTAGAATCCGCTCGCTTGGAAGCGCATTCCAAACCATGAGACGCTTAACGGAAGTGTGGTATCGGCGTGCAATACTCCACAACGTGTCCCCAGCCTTGATCACATGTACGCGAGGAAGCTCAATTGACCCATACGTCATCGGTACTTCGTCGTCTAAAAATGCTCCCGCCACGCTAGTTCCAAACTCCGGAACAGCTTGAGCACTCTCCTCCAGAGCAGTCAATATGACATCCTGCTGAGACCCGATAGTCGATAACCCAAGCTGTCCATCTCTAGGAGGAGCCGTAGACGCGGGAGCCACTTTCCCCTGTACCTGTTTCCCTGCTTTCGATAACTGTCTTTGAAGCTGCTTCAGTTGACTTTGCAATGCCGCTCTGCCCCGTCCCGCTTGTTCTCGCTCGGCACGAGCGCTGCTGAGCTCTTCTCGTTGGAGATCGATTACATGGCGAGCTTCGGTCAACCGACGTTCCGCTTCCCGAATACGCCCCTCAAGCTGCGCTCGGGCAATCTGCACATCAGCCAATTCTTGGCGCCGTGCGTCGACCTCTACTCTCAACTCGTCAGCAGCTCGTTGGGCATCCCGCAATGAAGTCTTGAGAGTATCTATCGTGAGGTGGAGGTTCGACATCTCCGGCTCCATGATGGGCTCAAGCGAGCTACAAGCCGGCATCCCGAGCAGAAGAATTCCGATGGACGCACTCCTCCATCCTCTCTTCACTCTAAACACTCCGGGTTTAAAGTAGAATCTACGCTGAACTAATCTG
Source organism: uncultured Nitrospira sp. (assembly GCA_964587955.1). Taxonomy (GTDB): domain Bacteria; phylum Nitrospirota; class Nitrospiria; order Nitrospirales; family Nitrospiraceae; genus Nitrospira_D. Next base: position 56,396 of record CAZPNQ010000008.1, on the reverse strand, counting down.
GCTTTCTTCACCATTTGTTATATGGAGTTCCATTTGTCCCAACCATGTCCGATCCGGAATACACATCGAAAATACCACCCTCTGTCGGCTCAATGATCTCTTGCCAAGAGCTTGGCGAATTCGTAAACGGGTCTTTAGGAAGTGCCCGCAGATATCCTGCAGTGACCAGGCCATCCAAGGAGGGAGGGTACTTCCCCTTGTCCGCCCGGTGATGATCCAACAGCTCGCGCAGCGTAAAAAGATCTTGCCGCAATATCGTCTCCCTTGCTTTGACCACTGATGACTGATACGACGGAACGGCAATCGTGGCCAAAATGCCGACGATGGACACGACAATCATAAGTTCAATCAGTGTAAAACCCTTCGCGTTCCATCCAGCCGCCTTACCAGTCTTGGTACTTGGTTCCATCGAGCGCGGACTCCTCGCTTTGCGTCATCACATCGTAAATATCTTCACCGCACCAACTCATTGGCTTCGGTCGATCCTTATAACAACGCAACGCCCAATCGGACTTCCCAGTCAGTGGGTCGATCGGCATGACCCGCAAATATCGCCTGACTGTGGTGCCTCGAACCGTCGCTTCTTGTCCCGTCAGTTTGACTCCTAACAACATGTCGAGCGACTTGGGGTAGCCGTACGGCCCAGTGACTTCTTTACACGTTAGTTTATTTTTCACGCATACCGTTCCAAGCAAGACATCACCATCGCGATTCCATTCCATCTTGAACAGATCGATCGCACCGCGAATCGTCCGAAGATGCTGACGCAATTCGATCTCTTGGGTGCGTTTCGTCGATACTTTACTTAGCGGCATAGCAACCGAAGCCAAGATCACAACAATCGCCATCGTCACAAGAATCTCGATGAGAGTTAGGCCATCCTCTCTCATCGCACTCGCACCACCCCCGTTCCAACCAGTTGTGGTGACATCTGTTTCGCACCGCGTGAATCAGTCAGTTCAACGCGAATCGGCGAGACGCCTAACGCCTTTGCCACGAAAATGACGTCCATGGTTCGTGGTGAACGCTGAGCCGGGCGAGCAAAGTGGAACGTGATGGCTCCTGCTTGCCTGTCATTGTCCACAGGCGTGGTTTCGTTGGTGTTGATCAACTCTGCATTGTCAAGTCGTTTGAATTGCAGAATCCCAGGGTCATATTCCAGTTCGAAGGTACTCTCACCTGATGCACTGATTCGCCCGTCTACGATAGAAAGCCGTATTTCTTTACCGGAGTGAACAACTGCTTCTTCCGGCTTGATCGCCAACACAGGATCAGGCGTCGCCAGCAGGGCCAACGATCGTGCCATACTTGTCTGACCTGAGCCTTTCGTCAGAGCGCCACCATGAGTGGATATCTTCCCGTGCTCGTGTCCTCCCAAAACCGATTCTTTCCTTGGCGGACTGGTAAAGACCGGGCTTGTGGCATAGTTGAATTCAGTGCCGGACCAAAACGCGGGGTTACTGGAGCCAGCATGAAGCATCGGTTGCGCGATGCGCGGAGTAATGGTCAAGATAACTTCGGTCGTAACTCGGTCCGTTTTGAACGAACTCAGCAGTTTTCCAATCAGCGGCAAATCTCCAATCCAAGGTATGGTCACGCGTGTTCGCCGATCCTCTTCCTGAAGCAACCCCCCGAGGACCACGGTTTCTCCATCCCGCATATTCAACGTCGTTTCGGCGGAACGGTTACCGAATTTAAATTGTTCAATGCGAGGAGACGCCTGGAGAATCACCGGATCTCCCACTCGAATGACTTCGACCTTCATCTTCAACGACAATTCACTGCCCAATCGGATTGATGGTTCGACCGTCAGCTTCACGCCCGTATCTCGGAATTCGATGGACGTGACGGTCGAGGTGGTCGGTACAGCGCCCGTAGCGGCTTGTCCTGGTAACACGTTGGTGGTGGAGAGAAGAATCGGCTGTTTATCTCCGATATTGACCTCTGCTTTCTTGTTATTCATGACCCGGACCTTCGGTGAAGCGAGCGTCTTCGCGTCCGATTGCTGTTTAAAAAAATCCAACAACACAGTCGTCGGCAGCTTAAAGAGATAGTTGCTCGGCCCCAAATCGGTCAACTGGCGATAGGTCATCTGCACAGCATCTGCAGCCAACCCACTCAACGGTCCCGTAAATCCGGATGCAATTAGTCCGGCACCGGCTTGTTTCGGATAGTTCAAACCATAGGTTTGACTCTTCGTTCGATTGACCTCCAATACCTCAAGATCGAAAAGAACCTCCGGCTCCGGCCGGTCATTGGCAAGAATAATCTTTTCGGCAAGTTCCAATTTCTCCGGCTGATCGCGAATGACAATGGCATTGAGTTGCTCGTTTGCGTGCATGCGTTTCGAATCCAGCATGCTCTTCAGCAGAAGCACCATATCTTTAGCTTTCGCACTTGAAAGATAAAACGTCCGAATCATCAGATCCCGATACTGCTCTTGTTTCTGCCTGGTGTCGGGACTGACGATTAAGACAGCCTGAGATATTTGGCGAGAAAACAAATTATTACTATTGAGAATCAGTTGCAGCGCTTCCTCAAAAGGTGTGTCCTGAATCGAAATGGAAACAGGATCGTTCCGGACGTCTTTGTCAAAAATGAGCGTAAACCCGCCAACCTTCGCCACACCCTCCAAAACTTCCTTAATCCCGGCATTTTTGAATTTTAACGTCACAGACTGCCTCGAACGTTCGTCCCTTGCGCGCCCTTGTTGCTCTTCGGTAAGCCGGGCGATGTTTTCCAATGCCTCTCGGTACGTTGGATCGAGCTCCACAGCCCGCGCAAAGGCACTCATCGCATCCTCGGCTCGTCCAAGTTGCATCAGCCGTTCCGCCTCGCGATACTGCGATCGTGATTCTTTTATACGATTGGCTTCCATGAAACCTGCTTGATGATCGGCACTGGAGGGTTCAATAGCCAAAGCTCGTTTGAATTCTTCAAGGGCAAGATCAATTTGCTTTTCTTTCAAAAACGCCCGACCGCGCTCCGCAGACGTCGCCGCAGCACGCCCGCGCGCCAATGCGTACTTACCCTGTAAAGAGGGATCGAAAGGGTCGTCTCTTAACGCCTGCTTGTAAGCAAGGATGGCTTCTTCCCAACGCTCCGCGGCCATATGCTGATCTCCGCGCTTGACGTCGGGAGATACCAATAGGGCACACCCTGTTATCCCCAGAATTCCCAGAACCTGGATGATCTCTGACCGTCGGTGATGAAAACGCACCTTCAGTTGACGAGCCACGATATGTGTTCCTTGAGACGTTTCGTACGGCCTGGAGACATACCCATGCCGATCATCAATTTTTCTTATACTACGGATCACGACAGGCTCAAAGAAAAAGCCTAGAAGATGTGCGAGTGCCGTCTACCCTAAAACACTAAGCAGGTGGATAACCCCATGAGATGAAGCTCGGTATCGAGTAAATAGTACCTAGGAGAGCGTGAATGCGTGAGGATCAGACCATTCCGATTAGTTGAAGGAGCGATCTCTTGCCATGAACGCTGTTGGAAGGCTGTTTGACCATCAGCAAGCGGATCTTCGCTGAACTCAGACCGATAAGAGAAGGCCCGCAGAGTGGCTTAAAATTTGTAGGCGTACTATGCGAGCGAAGCGCCATATATGGTCTGAGCTGTATGGCATATCTGTGTGAGAGAGATCAAAACTGAAAAACCTTTCGTCTTCAGTTTGGGTAGGTGCTGATTAGAAAGAGACCGACATCGTCTGTCAGAACAATTTTCCTGTAACAACACTATTACGTATGAACGAAGTGTTCAGGTCTTCATATTTCCGTACGAGTCAGAAAATACTTTTGCTGACTTCATTCGAATACGCGCTTTCATTTCCCGCGATGTCAAAAGCTGTCACGACAAAGAAGTATGTCGTGCCGAATTGAAGTCCCATTGCACTATAGCTGGTCGTATTGCCTTGAAGCGTCGCAATGGGGGCTCCGTACGTTCCTGATGAAGTTGCCCGGTATATCCTATATCCCGCAAGATCGCTCTCGGTATTTGCATTCCAAGTCAACGTGACGGACGAACTCGATGGGGCATTCAACGTCAGAGTGACATTTACAGTTTTGGTTTTACCGCCACTCGTCACAGTGATGGTGGTCGTATTATTTCCTTGGGTCGCAGTAGCCGTATTCACGCTTGCCGTGATGGTTCCGTTATTTGAGCCGGATGTCCGACTGAGCGCCAGCCAGGAAGCACCTTCACTAGCTGTCCACGCTCCAGTTGAATTGATGGCGATGGTCTGAGCTGATGGATTGGCCGCTCCTCGTGTGGCGGTGTAGGTCATGCTCGTGGGGGATGCCGTCAAGGAGCCGGCTGAGACGCTGAGCGCGACAGATATCGTTCGTGTCGCGCCCCCGCTCGTCACGGTGATCGTCGCGTTGTTGGGGCCGACCACGGCGGAGGACAGGACCACGTTGGTGGCGATCGAGCCGTTGCCGGTGCCCGACGCGGGACTGAGGGTGAGCCAGCTGACATTGCTACGGGCAGTCCAGGCGCCATTCGAATTGACCGTCAGGGTCTGGCTTGTCGGATTCGTCCCGCCCTGAATACCCGTCAGGGTTACCGAGGAGGGGCTCAAGGTCAAGCTTGGGGCCGGTGCCTTCACAGTAAAGGTGACCGGAATAGAGACGGTTCTGGCACTCGTAGCGTTGACGGTAATGAGCGCGTTGTACGTCCCGGCCTCAAGTGAACCGGTGGCGGCGGTTGCCGTGATCGATCTTGTGCCGGTCCCTGAGGTCGAGGAAAGGCTCAACCAGGCCGCATTGTCACTGACCGTCCACGCTCCGGTGGAATTGATGGCGATGGTCTGGGTGGCGGGGTTGGCCGCTCCCTCTGTAGCGGAATAGGTCATGCTCGTGGGGGATGCCGTCAAGGAGGCGGCTGAGACGCTGAGCGCAACAGATATCGTTCGTGTCACAGTCCCCCTCGTCACGGTGATCGTCGCGTTGTTGGGGCCGACCACAGCGGAGGACAGGACCACGCTGGTGGCGATCGAGCCGTTGCCGGTGCCCGACGCGGGACTGAGGGTGAGCCAGCTGACATTGCTACGGGCAGTCCAGGCACCATTCGAATTGACCGTCACGGTCTGGCGCGCCGGATTCGTCCCACCCTGAACACCCGTGAGGGTTACCGAGGGTGGGTTGAGGGTCAAGCTTGGGGCCGGCTCCGTCACGGTAAAGGTAACCGGAATAGAGACGGGCGTGGCACTTGTGGCGTTGACGGTAATGAGCGCGTTGTATGTCCCGGCCTCAAGTGAACCGGTGGCGGCGGTTGCCGTGATCGATCCCGTGCCGGTCCCCGAAGAAGAGGAAAGGCTCAACCAGGCCGCATTGTCACTGACCGTCCACGCTCCGGTGGAATTGATGGCGATGGTCTGGGTGGCGGGGTTGGCCGCTCCCTCTGTAGCGGAATAGGTCATGCTCGTGGGGGATGCCGTCAAGGAGGCGGCTGAGACGCTGAGCGCAACAGATATCGTTCGTGTCACAGTCCCCCTCGTCACGGTGATCGTCGCGTTGTTGGGGCCGACCACAGCGGAGGACAGGACCACGCTGGTGGCGATCGAGCCGTTGCCGGTGCCCGACGCGGGACTAAGCGTGAGCCAGCTGACATTGCTACGAGCAGTCCAGGCGCCATTCGAATTGACCGTCACGGTCTGGCGTGCCGGATTTGCCCCGCCCTGAACACCCGTGAGAGTTACCGAGGGTGGGTTGAGGGTCAGGCTTGGGGCCGGCTCCGTCACGGTAAAGGTAACCGGAATAGAGACGGGCGTGGCACTTGTGGCGTTGACGGTAATGAGCGCGTTGTATGTCCCGGCCTCAAGTGAACCGGTGGCGGCGGTTGCCGTGATCGATCCCGTGCCGGTCCCCGAAGAAGAGGAAAGGCTCAACCAGGCCGCATTGTCACTGACCGTCCAGGTGAGGAGTCCTCCACCGGTATTGGAAATACCGACGGTCTGCGAACTGGAATTACCGCTACCTTGCTCAGCTGTAAAAGAAAGGCTCGTCGTGCTCGTCTGAATCACAGGAGGCACAGGAGCGGCCGCTACAGTTAGGCTGACTGGTACCATAACAGCTGTCGCACCAGTCGCGCTCAGAGTGATTGTTGTATTGTAGGTACCACTGGCAAGGGAGCCGACAGCGGCGGTTAATGTAATTGTGCCAGCGTCCTTGCCAGAGGCCGGACCCAGAGTCAACCACCCCGCCGCAGTAGCAGCATTCCAATTCAATGTTCCCCCGCCTATATTCGTAACAGTAAGAGTTTGAGTTGTGGAGCTACCATCTCCTTGCTGAGCGCTGAAAGAAAAGCTTGGGGAACTGACTCCAATAGCTGGTTTTGGTAATGGTGGAGGTGGAATAGGGATGGGCGGCGCAGCAAGTTGTTTTAGCTCAGGCATTTCAGATGTAAGCCTGCCTGCCAATGCCGACGGCATTGCTGGAATTACCGGCTCACAAACCAAGAAAAGCATGTTCATAGCGACTGAGAGGAACAACAATCGCTGAATCTTCTGGCGCATTGCCGGAGTCCTCCATAAAGAGACCTTGTACCCTGTAGGTTCCACAAGGCTAGGAGGTCATGAGCAAGTTAGATACCCTTTTCAAAAGGGAAAGCAATTTTGACTATTGGGCTCAAACGAAGAATATTTTCATGGATTTTCTTAAAACCGTCACTTAAGAAAGTGTTTACAAGGAGGTGGTCACGAAGATACTACATTCGCAGATGTACACATGAAGTAATCATTTAAGTTTGTCCCCCTTGAATATTGAAGACATTCATATTGTGTTGTGTCAGCGCATTTCATAGATCTCTTTGATAATATAGAAGTCACATGGGACGATGCTTTCTTCCTAGAGAAAGAGCCCCTGAAATGTGTTTTACTTTTCAATAGTTCAGTACGTAGACACAATCGGCAAGGCACAGCTTTTCTTGACGACCAATGCGTCTTCTGCCATTGTAGTTTCATTCGCATCATTACTTATTAGGGGGGGGGTATGAATAAGCGAGGATCGCATTCAATCGCTGTCGTGGGATTGGGCTATGTAGGTCTCCCGATCGCCGTGGCATTTGGGAAGATTGCGCCTGTCATTGGCTTTGACATCAATAAAAGGAAGATCGAAGAATTACAAAAGGGAATCGATCGGACAGGAGAGGTATCAAAAAATGACCTGACCGCCACTCAAATAAAATATACGTCGGAGCCATCGGACCTCAAAACAGCCAAATTCATTATTGTGGCTGTTCCGACTCCTATCAATGAAGCATTGCAGCCGGATCTTACCGCCTTGCAAAAAGCTTCTGAACTAATTGGAAGGAACTTGTCTGCGGGTACTATCGTAGTCTACGAATCAACTGTTTATCCGGGTGCGACCGAAGAGGTTTGTCTGCCGATCTTAGAAAAAAGTTCTGGAATGAAAGCAGGCGTAGATTTCAAATTGGGTTACTCGCCGGAGCGAATAAATCCTGGAGATAAAGAACATACTCTTGAAAAGATTACCAAGGTCGTATCGGCTCAAGATCCAGAATCTCTGAATATCGTAGCGGACACATATGCATTGGTAGTAAAAGCGGGTATTCACCGGGCATCAAGCATCAAAGTAGCTGAGGCGGCTAAGGTCATCGAAAATACTCAACGAGATCTTAATATAGCACTGATGAATGAGCTTGCCCTAATTTTCCATCGACTGGGAATAGATACCAGATCCGTTCTCGAGGCCGCAGGAACGAAGTGGAACTTTCTTAAGTTCTCTCCTGGTCTAGTCGGAGGTCATTGTATCGGAGTGGACCCCTATTATTTGACATCAAAGGCGGAATCAGTTGGTTACCATCCACAGGTGATTCTTTCCGGCCGACGTATTAACAACGGCATGGGAAAGTTTGTGGCAGAACACACCATGAAGCTGCTCAGCCACTTGTCGCGCCCTGCTAATGAACTCCGAGTAGGAGTGCTTGGGTTGACGTTTAAGGAAAATGTGCCGGATCTCCGTAACAGCAAAGTACCTGACATCATTTCCGAACTTCGTGAATATGGAATCGAAGTCCTGGTGCATGATCCTGTCGCAGAGAGTGAAGAAGCTGAAGCAGAGTATGGCATTCATCTTGTCGAATGGGAAAAGATGAAAGACCTTGATGGGTTAGTTGTTGCCGTTGCGCATAAGAACTTTTCCAACCTAAGTGTCATCGATCTACTAAAGCCCCTTCGCAACCAGAAGCAAGGCGTCGTGATTGACGTCAAGAGTATTCTTGATCCAAGTCACATTCCCGGATCGATAAGATACTGGCGACTCTGAAGACAATCTTGCTTTCCAAGCGGCAGGACAAACGAGCTACGAAGATTTCATCGATCGGGTTCTGTAAGCTCCCCGCAATTGTAGACAGCCAACAGGAGAACATTCTGGCAGAATAGCCACCCTAGCCAGGAGGTTCCCATGCGGCAGTCGAAGTTCACCGAAACACAGATTGTGTCGATCCTGAAGGAGGCCGACGCTGGCCGTCCCGTCAATGAGATCTGGCGGCAGTACGGCATCAGCTCGGCCACGTACTACCAATGGAAAGCCAAGTACGGCGGCTTGGAGGCCTCCGACGTGAAACGGTTGAAGGAATTGGAGCACGAGCACAACCGGCTCAAGCGGCTGTACGCCGATCTCTCACTCGAGAATGCGGCACTGCAGGATGTGATCGCAAAAAAGCTCTAAGGCCTGCTGAACGTCGGGAGATCGTGACCCCTCTGGTGACGATCAATGGGCTCCCGGTTCAGCGGGCCTGCCGCGCGGTTGGACTCGGGCGGGCCACGTCCTATCGACCACGGGTGGATGGGGCCAGGCGCGATGCGCCGGTCATCGCCGCCCTCACCACGCTCGTGGCGACCAAGAGTCGCTGGGGCTTCTGGAAATGTGGCGATCGGCTGCGGCTCGATGGCCATCCGTGGAATCAGAAGCGGCGGTGGCGCGTGGACTGCCCGCTCCGCTTGAATCTGCCCCGGCGTACGAAGAAGCGGCTCCCAAGTCGGGTCCGCCAGCCGCTGACCGTGATCCCACAGCCCAACGCGGGCTGGGCAGTGGATTGCATGAGCGACACCCTCTACGGCGGGCGGCGATTTCGGACGTTGAATGTCTTGGATGAAGGGGTGCGGGAGGGCTTGGCCATTGAAATTGATACGGCCCTGCCTGCCGAGCAGGTGATCCGGGTACTGGAGCAGGTCGTGACCTGGCGAGGTCGCCCGAAGGCGCGGCGCTTGGATCATGGCCCTGAACTGGTCGCTGACCGATTCATGAGCTGGTGCGCCGACCGCGGAATCGAGTTGCGGTACATCCAACCGGGGAAACCGGAGCAGAATGCGTTCCTCGAGGGATTCAATCGCACGTATCGGACGGAAGGGCTCAATGCCTATGTGTTCGAGTCGTTGGAGCAGGTCCGAGAGATCAGTGCGGAGGGGTTGCTGAGTTACAACGAGGACCGGCCTCATGATGCGCTGGACGGGATTCCACCGGCCGTCTATGGGGCCCAACTTGAGGTCAGAAATTCTCCTTTGAATCTGTCTCCTTGACCGGGGAGCTTACAGTTCTACTCGTTCCGCGGACAGGTGAGTTAAAAGTTTCTGTTCCTGACCGCCAATCTCTGGCGCTGTCAGAGATTGTGCAGGCGTTTAATGTAATAAAAAATATCCGCTCTGGTCACAGAAAACATATGATGAGCTCGATCCTTCTGAAGTTAGCCGCTGCAGGCATTCGGTCCGTCTCAAATTAGAGAGCAATCAGGCACACACCATAGTATTAAACAGCCACTCGACTCTCGCTGACAGCGTAATCCAACATATAGCTTGGTAGAGAATTTGATGCAACACCATTGAGAACCACATGTATGGGTCTATCTGCACGCAGAGATCCAATTGCCTGGGTGACAACTTGCTTAGATGTCAGATTAGCCCTCACCACAAGAAGAAGGAGATCACTGTGACTTTCCAGCACATTCATCGTGGCTACAGGTAGGATTGGTGGAGCATTCAGGAGGATATAATCAAATTCCTCTCGCAATTGAGACAAAACGCGATTGAGTTGACCCGCTCTTAAGAGGTCATTGGAATCAGCCACAGATTCGCCCGCCGGCATAATCCAACATGGAACATCTGTGAAGGAACTCATGGCCTGCTGCAACGGGATATCACTTCTTAGACAGTCAATGAGTCCATATCTGACCGGTGATTCCAAGAAAGCCGTCAGTTCAGGATAGACGAAGTCACAATCGAGCAAAAGCACACGTCTTCCAAAATCTCGGGACAATGTATACCCGAGATTGATGACGGTCGTCGTTTTCCCTTCGCCTTTGATGGCACTTGTCACAGCGACAACCATCGGCGCCCCGGTTGTGTTGAGCAACTGCAATCTCGCCGCAGCGACACGATATTGTTCAGCAGCCATTGAACGAGGAAACATCTTCGCGACAAATCTCCGGTCGATCTCGTGCAAACTTGTCCGCTCGGCTAACGGCTGTTTGCTCGGTACAATCTCCGACCGGGACCTTATAGTCATACCCAACGAGGGTCTTGGCAGAGCAGGAGCCTGAAAATATCCAGGGTCGCCGGCCGTACGCCACAGCGATGAAAAATCCGGAATGGCTGCCAACAAACGAGGGCCTGCAAGAAAGAGCTCTACATCTTCTGCACCTCTGAACTGAGGAGTGAGCCGCTCACGTAAGATCGACAATCCTGCCCCCAAAACACACCCGAACAAGAACCCTAAGACCAAAACCCTTGCGCTGTTTGGAATAACTGGTACCTTCGGCAGATTGGCCTGGTCCAGTATTCGGTACTTTCCGCCTTTCTGCCGTTTTTCGATATTCTCTTCGACCCGCGTATGCAACCGTTTATCGAGGAGCATCGCGTAATTATTCTTCATATTATTGTAGTCGCGTTCGAGGACAAGCAGCTCTTGTTCAACTGAAGGCGACCTATCGAGACGTCTTTCAAGATCTCTCTTGGTAGAGCGCAGTTGGTCTAGCCGCTGTCGGAGAAGAGCTATCTCGGTTCGTTCTTCGTTCTGTTGTTTCAACAGATCCTGGAGGTATGGATCAAGCGGCGTCTTGTCTGGTCGGATCGCATCCCGACCGTACAAATTCGTTAACTCCTCTTCCGTTTGCCGAATTTCTTCCTTAGCTATAATGATCTCGGGATATCCATCCCAAAATTCTGCTCTGAGTTTGACTAGTTTTTCTCGGAGTTCCTTCAGATGCCGAAACAGCGGGTCTGGTTCCATCGAGCGTGTAGTTCCCATGCCAAAACTCTGTTGGCCGGATGTGCGGTACTGCTGAACCGCTAGATGCAGTGTGTCAAGTTTGTCGGAGTGACGTTGAAGACTCTCAGTAGTGGAAGTGATCTCCGATTCTGCTCGATCCAAGGCTCGAAGGTTGGTATCTGTCTGTTGTGGAAGATCTCCTAGGTGTGACTTTTTGAATTGGCTGATACTTTCTTCTCTCTTTTCCAACTCACGCTTTAATACTCGCAACTCCTCATCAAGGAATTCTCCCGTGCCCTCAACTTCTTTCTCACGCTCCCGGTTGTTCTCTTCAATGAATTTGTCTGCGATTCGTGTGGTCACCTGCCTAGCAGTCTTGGGATCTTCATGTAAAAAGGAAACTACGAACCCATCAACCAAATTCTGTGAACTTTTTCCTCCAGCTGGGTCGATCATGGCTCGCTCTACCTTCGTCATACTAGCTAACTCGCTCCAATCAGACCCTCCTACCCCATCAGATCCATTGACATTTAATTCCTTTACTATCGCACCCAAGAAATCCGGGTTGGCAATTTGCTTCTGGATTAAAAAGAGCTGCTTCTCAAAATGCTTTTCCGAATCTTCTCCAGTTTTGATAACCTCGTTGATTCCCTTGCGTCCTTCCAACACAATCAACGTCTGCGACTGATAGTATTTAGTGGCGATTAGCAAGTATCCCCAAGCCAACGTTAAAGAAAATGCGATTGAGCCGATGATAAACCATTTATTACGTGACGCGATGAGGACATACTCGCGCACTGTGGCTGCTCCTGTTTGTTCTACCGAGACTGCTGACTCGGGGTATTGCATGCATGCCCTCCGGGCTTACACTCAGTGTATAGTAGATTCAGATATTGCAACGTCGCACTGGAAGAATTACCAATACATCCCTTAATTTATAACGGCCCAGTAGGCACCGTCGAAGACTCTGAATCTGAAACGCAGGTTTGGAACATCGGGACAATCTCCTTGAGCCGTTCGAGCAATACACTAGTTTCGTCGCGATAACTTGCCGCCTCCAATGCGGAGAGTTTCTCCCGAAACTCTTCAAAGTCGAGCTGGCATATTGTTCGAATCTGCAAGATTTTTTCCAAGGATGATTGGACCGCAATTTCTCCCTCACCTACTAATTCTTCATAAAGCTTTTCACCAGGACGGAGGCCGACGAATCGAATTGGAATATCCTTCCCTGGATTAAGTCCAGACAGACGAATGAGACTCCGGGCAATATCAAGAACTTTGATTTGCTCTCCCATATCGAGAATGTAAATGTGGCCTTGCTCGCCAATAGTTGCCGCCTGAAGTACCAATTGAACTGCTTCAGGGATGAGCATGAAGTATCGCCGGATCTCTGGGTGTGTAACGGTCACTGGCCCACCAGCCCTAATTTGCTCTTGAAATCGCAGTAACACACTGCCACTACTGCCTAGAACATTGCCAAACCGTACAAGAAGGAAGCGAGTCCGGCTCGTCCTTGCGATATCTTGGACAATGAGTTCAGCCACTCGTTTGGTAGCCCCCATCACACTCGAAGGGTTGACCGCCTTATCAGTCGAAATATGAACGAATTGTTCAACTCCGTAAAGACTCGCGGCTTCAGCGGTGACACGCGTGCCAATGCAATTATTCTTTACGGCCTCCAGCGGATTCAGCTCCACGAGAGGAACATGCTTATGTGCTGCTGCATGAAACAAGATCTGCGGTTTATAGTGCTCCAGAACGGCGCAGAGCCGCTGGGCGTCGGTGACATCCCCAATCAGCGGTATAATGGGAAACGACAGTCTCCGATCATCCAATTCTTTATGAATGTTATATAAACTGTTCTCATGGCGCTCATAGAGCAATAGCTCTTTAGGTTCGAATAAGATTATTTGACGAGCCAATTCCGAACCAATCGATCCACCGGCACCAGTAATCAGAACACATTTATCTCTAACCATCTGTCTTGTGACTTCATTGTCCAGATCGACGGGTGCACGTGACAAAAGGTCTGGGATCGAAACATTACGTATTTGACTGACCGTACTTTGGTCTGCAAGGAGCTCCTCTTTGGCCGGCAAGGTCTTGATCGAAATATTATACGGTTCCAATTTTATAACGAGGTCTCGCAGGAACTCAGGAGCTGCATTCGGTACCGCAACCACAACTACTTCAGGCTTGAGTCCTTCTACAAGCTTAGTGAGGTCTTGCATCGTACCTAGTACTCGGACTCCATGGATGCGTTGATTAAGAAGTCCAATATTGTCATCAACAAATCCAATCGGCTGACAGTTAAATACCGCACGAGTTTTCATTTCTCGAACAACTCGTTCTCCTGAATCGCCAGCACCGACGATAAGAACCTTCCGTTTTTTCTGAAAAATCGGCTTATCGCGAAAAACCCTGGAAGACAATCTCACCCCCGCAAGAAAGCCTATAAGCAAGATAGCATCTATGGCAAAGATAGACCGCGGATAACTATAGATTTCCATCACCCAATGGACCCAACCATAAAATAGAACCGTACTAGTTAAGACTCCGCCTATAATATTTTGAAGATCCCAAATGCTCGTATATCTCCACAAACCTTCGTTCAGTCCAAATAAGGCAAACGCCATTCCTCTAATGGCAACCAACGCGAGTACTGTCTGCTCGAAGGTGTGGACATCTTCATCCGGAATGCTACCGTCATAGCGCAGGGAAAATGCAACATAGTTTGCCAGAACTATCAAGACCACATCGAGAACGACAATAATTGGCTTCCGCCACCTCATAATAAAGGTCGATAGGCTCGTCCAAGGGTAAACTAGGGGAGACTCGACGGCAGCTTTTAGTTCAGGAAGTGTGAAGACCACAACCGGGAGCCTGGCAATATGCAGCAACGTTTGTATGACAATGGCGAGATCGAGCCGCAAAGACATATGACGGATATATAACTTTGCCAACCGGAGCTTTTCCGGAAGAACTTTATGCTGATACTCTTCTTCAGGATTCGAAGAATAGACCAGCAGAGCCGCCTCATCGATGTACCTCAACGAGGCCAGGTCTGTGATTCCGGGACGAACCGTGAGCACTTCAGCAAACTCAGAACGTAGACGTTCAACATAACGTGGGACTTCCGGCCTTGGACCGACAAAACTCATATCTCCTACGAGAACATTCAGCAGCTGCGGCAATTCATCGAGCTTAAATTTCCGTAGAATTCGACCGACCCTCGTTATGCGAGGATCATGTCCAATTGTAAGAGGCAAGCAAGTCCCAGAGGCATCCACAACCATCGTTCGGAACTTTTGTATCGCGAACGGACGAAATCCTTGTCCCACGCGGACCTGACGAAAGATCACCGGGCCTTGCGAGTCCAGCTTGATCAAAACAGAGATGATCGCTAGTAGCGGCGCCGTGAGAACCAACCCTAACGCAGCCATACAAATATCAAATGCGCGCTTCATTACCGCCGGTTCCTCTTAACAAGATCACGAACGGTTTCAATCACACGATACACCTCGTCCTCCGTCATCTTCGAGTACAACGGCAATGAAATAATTCGTTGGAATACCATGCTCGCAATAGGAAAATCTTCAGGGTGGTAACCTCCTCTGTCCCGATGATAAGGATGCAAATGGAGGGGAATAAAATGCACACTGCATCCGACACCGGCTTCTTGCAGTTGACGAATAAATTCGTCACGACCGATGCGCAAATGATCTAAATTCAATTGAATGACATACAGATGCCATGCGTGCTGCACATGTGAAGCAGTAGGAGGGCACATGATCTCGGGAAGATCCTGGAAACCTTCACGATATAGAGCGGCATACCGCTCACGCCCTTTCCAAAAACGTTCACACTTCTTCAGTTGGGCCAAACCAAGCGCCGCAGCGATATCAGTTAGATTGTACTTAAAACCGGGCGAGAGTATTTCGTAATACCACGAACCTTGCGCGGAATAGCGATTCCATGCGTCCCGACTGAGACCGTGCAAACTCATCATCCGCATACGAGCAGCCCGCTCAGCATTGTTAGTAGTAACCATCCCACCTTCGCCGGTGGTTATATTCTTCGTCGCGTAGAATGAGAAACAAGTGGCGTCAGAGATCCCCCCAATCATTTTGCCATGATATCGAGCTGGTAAAGCATGTGCCGCGTCCTCGATCACGTGTAGATTATGTTCCTGAGCGATCGCCTGAATGGGTCTCAGATCGCACGGATGCCCGGCAAAATGAACAGGGATGATCGCCTTTGTTTTATCTGTGATGGCTTGTTGGATACGATCCGTATTCAGATTCAGCGTGTCTTGCACGCAATCAATCAAAACTGGTCGTGCTTTAAAGTAAGTAACGACCTCAGCCGTTGCAGCAAAGGTCATCGTCGGAACAAGTACCTCATCCCCCTCGCTCACACCAGCAGCTTCAAGGGCAAGGTGAAGGGCGGCCGTACAGGAATTAACCGCAATGGCGTGCTCAGCCCCCACCATCGCGGCAAATTCACGCTCAAATTCCCTAACTTTAGGACCTGTAGTCAACCAGCCTGAGCGAAGAACCTCGACTACTTCTGACACCTCTTCCTCGCCAACGTCAGACCTATGAAAAGGCAAAAACTCTTTCATTCACAGATCTCCTCTTTTGGCTAACGAATATGCCCTTATCAGGGCTACACTTTCCCATAATGCGGGGAAAGCACAACCCATCTTTGGAGGGGCTCAGGGAGCTATCTGTTTAAGAAAATATCCTAAGAATCAAACAGATATCAATCCTACAATATCGAAGGGATCAAGGCTATTAGAGAATTTGAAATTAGAACATTATAATCTCTACCGAGACATTGTTGTACGCATCAGCCCGCGAGGCAACCTGCTGCACCTTCACATTGGTCCAGCAAACGTCCATTGAACCATTCAAGACAGCCATTTTTGCTCTTCGCCAACTTGACCGCTCTATGGGTCCGCTCAAGCAACCGCCAAAACCGTCACTTTCCTCTTGTTTTAAAGTGCCGATTTCGTGGAGATGTCACATCCAAGCGATAATGGGAGCCACGTGGTGTGATAGAGTCCGACATAAGCAGGTCTCGTTCTTGTGTATTCCTATGCTCATAGCTGACCAACAAAGGTGCCTCATTGGTTATTGATAGAACGTGGCGATCGCCTCAACTACCTCGATCTGCTGTTCTGTAGTCAGTTCAGGATAAATAGGAATTGCTATAGTCTCATTGGCTGCGCGCTCCGACTCAGGAAAGTCTCCTTCCTGGTAGCCTAAGTAGAGAAAACACTCTTGGAGGTGAAATGGGACCGGATAATAGATCTCAGCACCAACACCTTTCTGCTTTAAATGTGCGATGAGAGCATCTCGCCGCTCGACCCTCAACACAAACTGGTTATAAATATGGTAATGCTTCGTACCAGAGTTGCGATAGATAGGCTCCGGCAATTTGATTTTTTCCTTCGCTGTGAGACCACTCTGTTTAAATAGAGTTTCGTACCGAGCGGCGTTTTCTTGTCGCTTCTTCGTCCACCCATCCAGATAATTCAGCTTGACGTTAAGAACTGCTGCCTGAATCGTGTCGAGCCTAAAATTGCCGCCGATCATTTTGTGATAGTACTTTGGCTTGCTCCCATGAACTCGCAGAACTCGCATCCGTTCTGCAATGTCGGGATCGTTGGTTACGGCCATCCCACCGTCCCCTAAACAACCAAGATTTTTGCTCGGGAAGAACGACAGGCAACCGATCGTGCCCATGCTGCAGGCTCGTCGACCATCGCGGTATTCTGAGCCAATAGCCTGAGCCGCATCCTCGATAACGCTCAGATTGTGGCGCTTGGCGATATCCATAATCGGGGTCATATCGGCACATTGCCCATAAAGGTGGACCGGAATGATGGCTTTAGTTTTGGCAGTCAGCACTGACTTAACTTTAGTGGGATCGATGTTATAGGTCGTGGGATCAATATCGACTAGGATTGGTTTGGCTCCCAGCCTCACGACCGCCCCTGCCGTAGCAAAGAATGAATACGGCGTCGTGATAACCTCGTCACCGGGACCAATACCTAGGGCCATAAGGGCGATCACAAGAGCATCGGTCCCAGAAGTCACGCCAATACCATATTTCGCCTGACAATAGGAAGCCACACGTTCTTCCAACTTGTCTACAGCCGGGCCGAGAATGAATGCCTGGCTTTGAAACGTCTGCTCCAACGCCGCCATGATTTCCTGATGAAGCGCCTCGTGATGAGCTTTCAAATCGAGTAGTGGAACGCCCATGCTGCTCTCCTTAATTTAAGGCTTGATCGTCAATGCTGAATGCTCCCGACCAGATAAGTATGAGATCATCACGTATCACTTCGCAAGGACATGACACTTTAAAACCCTCCGCGAGCGCAAGTCGTCTATTGGTAAGAGAAGAGGAGGAGAGTTCCGTAATCAAAAGGGGTTATCTGCGCAAGATTTGGGCCGTACCTCTAGTCCAGAACATATCTTCGTTTGGCGGAAATGTTAACCTCCATTAGCTCACGCCTGGAATTAATACATCAGCCATCGGGTAATTAAGCACGGCCAGTCACACCAAGCAGTAGATGGTGTAGCCGCTTGGCAATTTCTTTCCGATTGTACAGCTTTTCTGCGGCACAGCGACCAGCTCGTCCCAACTCCAGGCGCAATTCAGGAGTCGAGGCTAGCTGGCGGACAGCCTCTTCGAGACCTCGAACGTCTTCGTAAGGGACCACCAATCCAGCTCCCGCATCAAGCACACGCTGAGCCCCCTCTCCTCCTCCAGCAAAGAGGATAGGCAATCCGCTGGCCATCGCTTCATAGATCTTGCTTGGCACCGCACCGGGAATTGAGAATTTAAGCACGTGAAATCCCACCTGAGATGCTGCCAGTACGGCTGGAATTCTTTCCTTCGGTTGTGCCGGTAGGAGTCGCACATTGTCCAGATTCTCAACCTCAATTCGGCGTTGCAAGGACTCTCGCTCCGCTCCATCACCCACCAACACAAACTGAACATGCTTTAAATCACGAACTGCCGCAGCAACATCGAGAATCACACCTAGTCCCTGTGCCATTCCCATGACGCCTGCATACGTAAAGCTGATACAATTCTCCCCCAGCAAAGATCCCGCTTCATCATTCGCGAATTTGGGACCGAACCTCTCTACGTCGACACCGTTGGTAATAACTTCCACCTTCGTCGAGGGGCATCGACGCTGCACTGACTCAACAATTTCGTTCGACGTACCCGTCACCAATGCAGCCCGTCGGTAATACGACAGCTCAAGCGCTTCAGCTGCAGCCAGTACGAGTCGGTTCTTAACCACCCCCATAAATTTCGCTGATTCCGGCCAGAGATCGGAAATATTGAAGACCATCGGTACACCCCAAACTCGGGCTAAGCGAATACCAGCATGTCCCAGAAATAAGGGAGGCGATTCTACAAACACGACATCCGGTTTGACACACAGCGTTGGTCCCCACCGAACCGCTGATCGAACAAATGAGAAGTAGCATATCAACCGATTAGCGAAACCGCTTTGAGCTGGACGCAGTGGTACTCTTACTACTGAAAGCCGACCAAGTGCTTCTTTTACGGGATTTCCAGGGTCGTATCCTTCGAAGATTCGTCCGGTTGGATAATTTGGTAGAGCGGTGAGAACTTCTACCTCCCACCCCAAGCCAGAAAGCTCCTGCCCCAGTTCAAAGAGACGTGTCTGAGCGGCACCGATTTCAGGCGGAAAATATTGAGTCAATAGAAGCAGGCGCGGCATGAATTCCAGTGTAAATTGAACGGCCGTTCAATTCCGGCTGATCACCGCGAGATAATGTGTATTAAACACTCGTATTCGCTCCAGGGCATAACATCCCAACCAGGTATAGGGCGCAAGTAAGCGGCATATCGGCGGTGCCAGCGAAACCCTATGGAAGTCAATATGACAGTCTGGGAATAGATGAGTGATCTCACGTTTTCGTATACCTCGCACATCAGGATTCGACGGATTGTTGAGGAAGAAGTCATACCAAAGAATACGGCCCTCTACTTTCAGTACACGAAGCATTTCACGAGCGACCATTTCTTTCACGGTAATGTCGAGGATGGACGAAAAGACTGTAAACTGCACAACGAGGTCGAAGCTTGCGGTATCGAACGGAAGCCTCGTAGCATTGCCACAGTGAAGTTGCATCCCCGGAGGGCTCAACTGCCTTGCTTTGGTCACGCGGTGCTGAAGAATATCGATCCCTGTAACATTTTCGGGGCACGCTCCCCATTTAACTAACTGTCGAAGCCACTGCCCCTCTCCGCACCCAATCTCGAGAATTCTTTTTTCTTGGAGATGTTGGAAATCTGCTGCTCTCAAGACAGCCAAGATATCGCGTTCCAACTCCTGGACCCGAAAAACGTGGGCTTGATTGAACCATGAGTATCTGAAGGATCCCTGTCGTTTCGCATAAGCCGATGCAATGCGCGTCTCTTCCGACTCAAGGTCGACTTCTGGTTGATCCAACATTACGCTTCCGTATTTTTTCTGCATCCCAGAGCAGGAAGTCAGAATATTCTATTCTTGTACACAGGATCAAAGAATCTAGCAAGGCTCGATCTTCTTAAAATTGTCCACTTGACGAAGAAAGCTACTCTCCGTAGATTGAGGCAAGCTAGAAGAGAAACCATTCAATGGATACCGTTAGCAAGTAGATGCCACATTAAGAAAACGAATTTCTCTTTTTGAACTATACCCTGAAGAAGGAATTTTAAAAACTGTGTCATGTATAGTCCGTCTCAAGCAGAGAGTTCCATCGTCTATCTGCGTAGCCTAACGGACAGAGACTTTCATTCGATGGATTCCGCAGCCAAAGTTAATTTCTGAAAGGATGGTGTCTAGATGGACTCTCGTCAGGAAGTTACTGCCTATCCGCTGCAGCACCTGGATTATTTCATGGAATGGGGAGGGAAGGCGTGGCAGCATCTCATGACTTTTGCCTTTGAGCATTTTTTAGGAAAGGACTTACGTGGCCAACACGTACTCGAAATTGGCACACGTTATGGAAAAATGGCATGTTTATTCGCTCTTCTTGGCGCCAAAGTTATTGGTCTGGATTTGAATAGAAAATCCTTGGCGATTGCTTGCGAGGAAGCAACAAAATTGAAGGTCTCGGACATGACCTTATTTGTTCGAGACGTAGGTGATTTGTCAACTGTCAAGGCTAGCTCTTTGGATGTGGTGTTCTCGAAAAGCGTCCTGGTCATGGTTCCGGACTTGGTCCGCTTTCTAGAAGAGGTTAAGGAAAAGCTAAAGCCCGGCGGGAAGATTGTGTTTTTGGAGAATGCGAAGGGATCTTGGTGGGTGCATCTTTACCGCACTTTCCGACATGGCAAATGGGACCATAAGAAGGCACGGTATTTTACCTCAAATGAAATACGATTGATTTCTGAAGTTTTTGATGAATTTGTCGTGAAGAGTTGCGCGTTTCCTCCGGTTGTTATCATGATGGGGCGCAAGCCAAACGCCGATAACCTTCATGCGGTATAGTCTCGCATCAGGGAAGTACGCCTAGGTCATTCTGCATCTGCTCGAAATTCCCCTTCCGCCCAATTTGCATTATGGGTAGGCTTACGGGTAACCCACGGAAACTATATGAGTAATACTCCTCAGCGAATCGATAACCGTTTCATTACCGCCCGGCAAGGAATCGGTCGATAAGCCAACGACTTTGGTACCAATGAAGGAACCACACTAAGTCTTGAGTTTGTGGGTGTATTGTTTGAGCTATCAGACCGAGACCGACTCTGTCATACGCACGCTCATCAATGAGATGCGCAATTTTAACTTGAGCACGTAGAAGCTTCTACTGTGCTTGCGGAAAAGGACAACCCTCTGCGATTCAGAATCGCCGGCGTTTAAAGTCTTTCACATATTCCGTGAGCCTAATGGTGTAATTTCAGGGGAAGGTTAAAATAACCGTGTTTAATGTCTCTTTAATTGTCCACTGAACTTTCTCCTTCTTGCCAAGATTGATAAACAAAAGTCTACTAGTATATTAGGATTAATCAGCGTGTGACTCGAAATACCCCGTCTTCGATGAGACTCCAAAACTTCGTGATAGAGGTTTCCTAAAGATATTGCAGATTGTTCTAAGGAGAGAGCTTGCATCCTTTCACGGCCCGCTATACGTCCCCCTCTAGCCTTCACTAATCCCAACTTGACTCCCAAGTCATCGGGCTCTGGCATCGCGATATAACATCCTTCGATTCCACTAATTCTTTCACGCACATCACCTACATCAACAGAAACAACCGGGCAATCACATGCAAGAGCTTCCTTGATCACGTTTGGAGACCCCTCATGTAAAGAGGTTAGCAGCACGACATCACTGGCGTTGAGCCAGATAACAACCTCTTCATGAGGCACTCCTCGAAGTTGATGCAATTCTGCATTCAGTCCCGATCGGTCGGCTTTGTCAATTGCCGCTTGTGCCAAGTAGAGACGTTTACGAGGATCACCGGCGTTCGTAGGGAACAAAACATGGAACTTCTCGGGGTCCCATCCTAACTTGTCGCGACAGTCCAACTGGTTGAGCGGTCTAAACCGCTCATGATCAATACCGTTTGGAATGATTCGAACCTTCGATCGATTGACGGTAGTGGGAAGAGCCTCTTCGAGATTTCGAGATTTGACCACAATGCCAACAGCTCTCCTGGCAGCAATATGCGAAGCCAGAATCCCACATTCACTACTGATCCTTCTTAGTGATCCCGATAGATATTCTCCTAAAAGATCAGAACCACAGAATGAAACCACCGTCGGCTTATTCTCAACGAATCGTGTCACTCGTTCTGCCAGGACCCCCCCGTACATGGCATGAACCACATCTGGCTGAAACTGCTGGATACGACTTCGAAGTTCTGCTCCCATGGTGAGATAAGAGCGCATACCTCTCTCGTAGCGATCAACATGCATCACATCAACATTCAGGCCGCTACGTCTTAGCCCAAGAACTTGCTGTTCAATGAAGGTACCCATCGCTGGGTATCTCGGTGTAGGATATAGATTGGTCACCGCTAAAACGCGCATGGAATACCTTTTGTGATGCGATTAGCCGAACGGCTGAGCTGGTCTAGGCTTTTGGAGAACCAAAAAGTATGAGAGTGATCCAACAGTCCACTAGGATCGATAGAGCCCACGCAGAGCATGGAAGGGACCATCCAATTCCGCCTCCAATATGACTCCTGACGCATTGGGAAGTCCGATCCTGGATAATGAGAACTGATCGTTTACTCCGATTTGATTGACGCGCAAACTAGAACGAGATTGGAACACACACCGAAATCCCACGGAGATTGCCATCTTCACAAGGTCAGGCGTAAATGAACCAGCTGGAAAAACAAAAGGGGGGCGTGTAATTCCACAACGATGTTGAATGTCCTGAAGTGAGGCTTCCATCTCCCATCGTGCTTCTTCTGGAGATAGCAGGGCCATCCAAGGATGTGAAAACGAATGTGCTCCGAATTCGATTCCTCCGTTTTGCATCGTCTGGACCTGATCCCAGGTCAACATTCGATCTCGCGGGAGATCTACCTGAAGTAACCCAGAAAGTTCCGCAATGCTCCGCTCTCGCTCAATGCGAGGCATAGGGCCAAGTACTTTCCTGACAGCTGCTCTTGCGGTACTTAGGTCCCTTGGTGATCTCAGTGGCACAGTTATTTCCTTGGTCGTTATGTGGCAAATACTGTCAACTTTTGTTTTTTGAAATAGGTAACCAACTTGTTGAGGCCAAGGTAAGTCACCACTCGACACACAACCTGTCGCCAGAAACACAGTAGCCGGAACATGGTACTGCTGAAGAATGGCGTACGCGTTCGTGAAATTATCGCGAAATCCATCATCGAAAGTAATGACGACCGAATTAGCTGGAATCGCTTGGTGTCGTTCGTAACAATCCAGAAGCTGACTAAGAGAAAGGAAATGATAGTACCGACTCAGGTAGTCGAGCTGTTCGGCTAGCCACGAAGGCTTTAAGCCTTGAAGACATCCTTCATTGTCGTCTGCCACCCGATGCCCACAGAAAATTGTAGCGCCATTTTTCGGACAGAACTTTCGACTTACCCTAGCCATTCCCGCGCCCACGATGACCTGACTCAATCCCATCCGAGTCAACTCTTTCAAACTCACGACAGCCCTCCAAATGACCGGGGTCCAGTTCGACATGCAATAAGGTAACGAATCCGCTCGTTCGCACAGGCATTTCGCGCAAAATCTCCTGGCTCAAAACTCCACTCGGAGGTCCCTGCCTTTTGCACAAACCTTCCCGGTATCCCGTCTTTTCGCATCTGATCCACCGAATGACTTGCCCCAAAGACCGCTTGTAGTTCATTGACAAGCAACCGGCCATCTGTGGTTTCAAATACATCGACGTCCATACTTCGAAACCTTCCCTTTTCGGTAACCATCAGAAGAAAATTGAGATGCCGTTCTTCAGGAACATCCCATTCAACGACGCCGGAACCACTGTGGAAACCGTCAACAGAACCTTTTGGGTGACCGAAAAATGAGTCTCCAATCCTAACCAATCTCCATTCTTTGTGCACGGACAGGTATTCCTGAAGCAGCACGGTCCCCCATTGCCGGTCTCGGCGATCCAAGCCATTGGGCTGAAAACCTTTTTGAAAAACCTCACGTACGAATCGCCGAAGCTTATCCCGATCATGGAATAACTTTACTCCGGAAGCCGCCGCTCCAAAACTCGCTTTGAAAATTATAGGCAGCTCACACGAAGCAACAAATTGCTGACACTCATCCAGATCATAGAACACCCACGTTCGCGCATGGGGAATCTCATTGGTCGCCAACCAATAGGCCAACCGGCGCTTATCCTCGTAGAACCACATTTCACGCGTGGTGGGAAAGACGGTAATTCCCATCTCGCGACTGAGAATTTCGATCCGATCCTTGATCATCGAGTTCCAAATACTTAAATAGGCATCCCCCCAAACAAGTATGGCCTCACAGGAGGATTCCCGTACTTGGTCAAGCCAATCAGATTTCGTAAAATCGATAACCCTAAATGGCACTCCCATTTCCAAGCATGCGGCTACATAACATCCGTGTGCCTGCATAGGATTCTTGATGATTCCAAGGCGGAAAGGGACGCCACTCGAATTATTGTCGCTCGACAGAATTCCAAAATGAGGAGATATTTCTTCTCTCCATCGCAATTTGAGCGGAGTGAGAGAAACATATCGTTGCACCCAATATCTAATATTCCGGGGAATCCAATATCTCGCTAACGAGATCCACTCACTCCTCTTCACCGAGAATTCACCCTTCCTCTCTCTTTGCGAGCATTGATAATATCCGAATATTGCTCTTCGTAATCGGTGACGAAACGTTGAAGGCCAAACCACTCGCTCGCCAGTTTTCGAGAGCGGCCACCCATCGCCATACGATCTGACGACTGCGTCTCCAGCATAGCTTTCAACGCCCGGGCTATATCTGTTGGATCAAAAGCATTACAAGTAATTCCATTATCACCCGCCTCAACAATTAGGGGGAGATCTGAAACTCGACTCACCACGATCGGCAAACCACAGGCCATTCCTTCGACCACGGCATTTGGAATTCCTTCCTGCACAGAGACATGAACGAGAGCATCGGCGCTCTGATATTCATTAACAACAGACTCCGAAAGACCTTTGAAAGACAGCTGATCCTGCAAACCATATTCATCAATCAATTGGTTGGCTTTCATATAGGCTTGAGTCGGTTCACTTTTGGAGGTGTTCTGATAACGTCCCACCCATTCTAAAATAAAGGGTTGCGAAGTTTGCTCTCGAAGAATCCGTACTGCCTGCACCAACCGAACTGGATTTTTCACTTCCGACACCGTCCCCACGCAAATGAAGCGAAAGACTTTTCCAACTGATTTTGAAATTGGGGAAAAACGGGTATCATCAACACCATTGCGTATAATTCGTAGTTTGCCTCGAAGCGTTGGAGCAAGTCGGCAAAGGCTGTTTCGGTTCATTACGGTCTGAGTTACGACGCAGTCCGCGAGATGAAACAAGACCAGAGACCCCCATAGTGAGGGTTTATATGGCGCGTAAGTGGCCGTGGAGAAATCACTCGCGACTACTCCAAAACGTCGCCATGGTAAATTGGACATTACCGCCAAACTTGATGCCCGTTTCATAAAGCCATGCAAGATTTGTGGCCGAAAGGTTTCGGCCCAACGTTTAATCCCACACAGTTTTTGAAGTTTGCTCCTCCCTTTCATTCGGTGGAGTTTCACTCCTCGTTTTTGTACATACTGATCAAAAGCTCCCTCTGCCGCGGCATTGTAACAAAAGATTTCTACGACATGGCCACGATCTGCCATTCCGGCCGCAAGCTCAGACAATTGCCGTTCCGATCCCCCTACATTAAGGTTATCGATCAGATACCCCACACGAAAGGGACTTTGAGAGAAAGCATCATGAGTAATCATCAAACTGTCAATCCTTCTTAGTTGAAACTCCGAAGCGGGCTCCCCTGCAGATCGTGTCCCATTCCTCATGAGCGACATCGGGTGTGTGGCTAAAAAACGGCCTCCCCATTGACTCGAGGATCAACGATCGTCATGCGGTCTATTAGGATGTCGGTCCTGTCCTCGCGCAAGACCTCCTGTTGGAGCACCGCTTGGAGATTCGGTTGCCCTTGATGCGCCGCAAGCGGGGTTCGATCGCCAGAATAACACTGGCCACCAAAGCGGTGTTTTGATCCGCTGTACGCCAGCGATTCACGTTGTCCGTCAGTTGTCCGAGTTGTGGGTCGAGCGACTCCAGGCAGTTGATCGTCTTTGAGGTTGCGGGCACCATCGTCGATCACACAGACCAGCCCCCGTTCGTGCGCAAATACCAAATCTCATAGGAACGCCGAGTAGACTGCTACAGGACCATCAAGCAACTGTTTCGTCTATACTCAAATAAACATGACACATGTTCATTGTCACAACAAGAGAAATTGTCGAGACCTCCGTTGAGATGTTCTAGCCTGCTACATGGTTGGTTATGCCGTCCACTTGGTCGGAGTAACAGGCATAGCTCCAGCATGTTTTCCCATCATCTGGGGTCATGACTGAAAGGCCGGGATTCTTCATGTAATTCCATTCAGCATGCCGTAGTTGTTGCACCTCCTCTCAGCTGATCTTCGATATGGACATCACAATGATGGGATTCTCTGCCAAGCAGGATAAACTCCGACAGTAACGCAGGTAGACGGGAGCCTGCTGGTGTCTATTTGAACCTACATTGTTTACAGCCTATGGATCGTCGCAAACCGGATCGAACGATTTTTCTTTTATTTTATATCTGCTTAGAAAATATCAACTTGGCATGTTGATTGCTTATGAAAGCGTGGCGCGTGGCCTCCTGCGGGGAATTGCTCAAGACAATGCCACAGACTCAGCGCGTTGCAGCCCATTTTCATTAAGGAGACTTCAAATGCTTCCACTCAAACGAGCGCTCGGTGCCTGTATCCTAGCCATTGCCCTCCTGCCAACGCTTACAACCCACGCGGCGACATACTATGTTTCCACGACCGGGAACAATAGCAATCCCGGCACAAGCTCCAAGCCGTGGCGGACGGTGGCCTACGCGACATCCAAAATGGTCGCCGGGGATACGACCTACGTCAAAGGGGGGACGTACACCGAGGGGTTGATCCGATTTGGAAGATCCGGCACCTCGTCGGCTCCAATCAAGCTCCTGAACGCTCCGGGCGAATTCCCTATCATTAATTTTACCAACAAAACATCATCTATGCAGATTCGCTTTCAAAGCCTCGATGATAGTCGGAAAGCGATCGCTTGGATCACACTTGAAGGGTTTGAGCTTCGGAATGGGTACGTTGGCGTCAAAATAGTTAACGGCCAGAATATTACTATTCGGCGGAATTGGATTCATCATCATCTTACGCACGCGATTTTTGGGAATACCACCAAGTCGCTGATCGACAGGAACAAGATCAATCACAATGGTGACTTCTCTCGATGTGCCAGCACTTCATCGGTCTGCAACCAACACCACGGCATTTATATCAATGGCACGGCAATCACGGTCACAAACAATCTCTTCTACGACAACCTTGGCACGGGTGTTCAACTAAACGGAACGGTCAATTACAATTCCAGTACGCATTCGGGATCGGATTTCGCCCTCTCTCGCAGTTGGGTCATTGCCAATAACACCATCGCCTACCAAGCCAACGGGGCTGGCATCGTCGTGTGGGGTGCCAATTGTGACAATGCGCGGATTGAGAACAACATTCTCTATGAGAATGGCGTCAAACTCGCTAGCTACCATGTAAATGGGATTGTCTTCACAGGAGCAACCAGCAGCACCGGGATTGTGATCAGAAACAACCTTGCCTATGCGAGTGGGTCTGGCGGTACAAAGTTTCTTGGCGCAGGAGGCAGCTACACCCAGTCTGGTAACATTGTAAATACACTCAATCCGAAATTCGTCAATGCCCCAGCTACACTTCCATCATCGCCGAATTTCTCTTTAGCCTCAGGGAGCCCGGCTGTCGACAAAGGCTTGACTCTCTCTGCTACCCAAGTATCGTACCCCGGCACGACCCGGCCAAAACTATCTGCCTATGACATGGGTGCCTATGAATACTACAGTGGTAGCAGTACTCTCGCTGCACCCTCATCACTGCAAGTTATGAACTGAGGTGTTTGGTGCTGTGAGCCAGTTGGCTTCGAGGACGAACTGACAACATCTGTGTTTCAGTCCACTGCCCATGGCAGTGGCCATCGATTAGGCTGTCCGCGCACCACGCCTAGTCTAATCGGTGGTCAGGGAGCCTTCTGGAACCTGCCCAAGCCGTCAGCGATATAAATCAGTTCGTGCTCCCTGTGGATCATCTGTATATCCCACAGGAAGAACTGCTTGAGCCGATAGAGCCTCTACAGATCTCAGTTTCCTAATTTTGGGAGAAAGGATTAGGATCCTGCTCTGGTGTTTTTTCAAGCCTTGAAAACTCCTGTTTGAAACGTCTACCATCATATATACTGACCGTTGCCGAGCATTCCGAGCGTGCAGACTATCAAGAGAGTCCACATACTTCAGCTCAAACAAGCACTCAATGCCTGTATAGTGGCCTCTTTCCTTTTGCCATCCGTTTCGGCTTACGCAGCGACGTTCTATGTCGCCCCTGCCGGAAACAATAGCAATCTTGGCACAGAAGCCAAACCGTGGAAGACCGTCGCCCATGCAGTGAATACCATGGCCGCAGGGGATACAACCTTAGTTCGCGGCGGGACCTACCATGAAGCGTTGATTCGATTCAAGCGATCCGGTACCCAGGCCTCTCCGATCAAGCTCCTGAACTATCCAGGGGAATCTCCTATTATCGATTTTCTCGACAACGCTTCATCTCACCGTCTTCTGATCCAACATTCATCTGGCCACAATGTAGCGATAGGCTGGATTACGATTGAGGGGTTTGAAATCAGGAATGGATATAACGGGATCAAGTTCCACAATTTACATGATTCGGTCATTCGAGGGAATTGGATTCATCACAACGTCAGCCAAGGAATCATGGGGCAAGGTGGTCATCATAATCTTTTTGATCGAAATATCATCAATCACAATGGCAATTTTCACGGATGTGCGGCGGGGGAACTGAGTCCAAACGGAGAAGGTAAAACTACTGTGTGCACGCAGACACATGGCCTATACATGCACGGAAATTATTATACCATCACGAACAATCTCATTTATGACAACTTGGCCTACGGTATTACGCATAACGGGTCGCCCACCTCTACGTACAGTCAGTTGAGGCATGCGCGGCCAGAGTTTGCTGGTGCGGCAAATTGGATCATTGCCAACAATACCTTTGCGTATCAACATCAACGAGGTGGCATCGTCGTATGGGGTGCTAAATGCGCGAATGCGCGGATTGAGAATAACATTTTCTATGAGAACAGCGTCAGCCGATCTGGTTTTGCACAGGGAATTGACTTCGTATCCTCGACCAGCACTGGGATTACGATTAGAAACAATCTCGCTTACGCCACTTCCCCTGGCAGTACGGTCTTTCTTAGCTCTGGAGCGAACGAATGGGTCCATTACACACAATCCGGCAACCTTGTGAATATCAGCAATCCGGGATTTGTCAATGCGCCGGCTACGCTTCCGGCGACACCGAATTTTGCTCTGACCGCTCGAAGCCCGGCCATCGACGCGGGCTTGCCTCTCGCTACAGTCAAAATAGATTTCAACGGCACTCCTCGCCCCCAAGGACGTGCCCTAGATATTGGTGCGTATGAGTACACCACTGGTAGCGATGTCGAATCACCCACTACACGACAACACTTGGAGTTAACCGACAATCCTTGAATGGAGGCCAACCATCAGTCGATCAGATTTTTTGAACTCTTGACATTATGCGGAAGTATCAGCCCTTAGTGTCTGGAGCATGAAGTTACGGTATAAGTTCTGCTCAGTATCATGTTCTAAAATCACTCAGCACAGGAGCACCCTGATTCGAGGGGACTCCAGAGGTGTTGAACCCGTGTCTACCAGACGACTGCGGAAGGATGTCTCATCTAATCTCCTCAGCCGAATCTCCGTCACCATCATCTGCCCATACCGCTTCCGCCACACATAGTAGTTAGGTGGACTCGCTGACCCTGAGCTCTGACCACTCCGCGAATCGGAGCATGAGCATCCAGATATCGCATAAGGCCATAGCAATCGGCTTTCTCAAACATGCTCTTCTTCGTGCTTTCTATCGCTTTAGGCCTGTGGACACCCACAGATTCCCCTCACCCTGATCCAGCTTTGGGAGCCCCCCTTACCGTCGATGAACAGTTGTGAACAGCTTGAACGAACTCACATATTTTTTTATATGTTTATTAATGACTTACGAGCATTGGTCTCGGCATGACAGTTGCTCAATTCATATACGGTTATGGCGCGGATATTCTCGCAGCCCTCAGTATTGAGGATGAGTAAACACTTAATTTATTATCTCATGAGGAGATGCCAGATGCTTCGCTTTACACAAGGAGTGGCTATCTGTGTGCTGGCTTGTATCATCCTACCTGTCGCTGCGGGCCACGCCACGACCTACTATGTCGCCGCCACCGGCAACAACAGCAATCCTGGTACCGAACAGCAACCGTGGCGGACAGTCGCAAAAGCCGCGGGCACTATGGTTGCTGGCGATACGACCTATGTGCGGGGCGGGACGTACAACGAAGAATTGATCCAATTCAAGAGATCCGGTACTCAGGCAGCTCCGATCAAGCTCCTGAACTATCCAGGAGAATCTCCTATTATCGATTTTCTCGACAACGCTTCATCTCACCGTCTTCTGATCCAACATTCATCTGGCCACAATGTAGCGATAGGCTGGATTACGATTGAGGGGTTTGAAATCAGGAATGGATATAACGGGATCAAGTTCCACAATTTACATGATTCGGTCATTCGAGGGAATTGGATTCATCACAACGTCAGCCAAGGAATCATGGGGCAAGGTGGTCATCATAATCTTTTTGATCGAAATATCATCAATCACAATGGCAATTTTCACGGATGTGCGGCGGGGGAACTGAGTCCAAACGGAGAAGGTAAAACTACTGTGTGCACGCAGACACATGGCCTATACATGCACGGAAATTATTATACCATCACGAACAATCTCATTTATGACAACTTGGCAGTCGGTATTCAACAGAATGGGTCGCCCACCTCTACGTACAGCTTTTCAGCTCATCCAAGCCCTGAGTTCGCCGGTGCGTCGAATTGGATGATTTCTAATAATACCGTAGCATATCATTCCTGGGGTCCAGGGATCGTGCTATGGGGTTCCTTTTGTAATAATATCCGGGTAGAGAACAATATTCTCTACGAAAACCAACGAGAGAACAGTGCGAGCAGTGCACAGGGCGTCTTTTTCTCTAGCGTGACCGGGACGGGCATCACGATCAGAAACAATTTCTCCTACAAGAGTGGGGAAGGCAGAACTCCGTTTTTACGTTTGACGGGGGCAACCGAAGGTGTCAATTATACGCAATCCGGCAACATTGTAAACGTAAGTGCGCCTGGGTTTGTCAATGCGCCGGCCACGCTTCCAGCGACACCAAATTTTGCTCTGACCGCGCGAAGCCCGGCCATCGACGCGGGCTTGCCTCTCGCTACAGTTAAAACAGATTTCAACGGCACTCCTCGACCCCAAGGACGTGCCCCAGATATTGGTGCGTATGAATACACCAGTGACGACAGCAAATCACCCGTGGCGCCAAAGGCGCTCCGAGCTGACTGATCTTCATTAAAATGTTGGTTGCAAGCTCCCCGATCAATGAGATCTGGCGGCAGTACGGTGACGGTCCAGAATCTCCCCGGACAGATCCTCGACCGTCCGCCCGACCTCAAACAACTGCATCCATAGGAATTGGTTGAGAAGGCACCACAACACCATCGAGGCACCCCCTTCCTCTCTCTGCAATGACGCTAAAACATCTTCGCCATGTACCTGCGTAGCCATATCTACGATTGGCTGGAAGAGTGCTCCCTTGGAGGCCCAAAATCGTGCAGGAAATCCGAAACTCAGCTTCGGACGCGAGACGAGAGTCTCAGGGAGGCCAAGCTGTCGCAATGCGGCCCGAACGAGGTGTTTCTTCTCTCGCAGTTTCACGTCCCAAGGTACAGTCATCACTGCCGCAAGAACTGATGGACTCGTAT
This sequence comes from uncultured Nitrospira sp., assembly GCA_964587955.1. Classification (GTDB taxonomy): domain Bacteria; phylum Nitrospirota; class Nitrospiria; order Nitrospirales; family Nitrospiraceae; genus Nitrospira_D. Next base: position 24,426 of record CAZPNQ010000008.1, on the reverse strand, counting down.
ACGGACACGCCAGGTGGACCCCAGACGCCTCTGCGAGTTTTCCCCAAATCGAAATCGTGGCGTGTCCCTCGGACAGAAGAGCCAGAGCGGTGACCTGGTCTAGTAGTGGTCGATCATGATAGGAGTCAAGGAGCCATGGGCGTTTTCCAAGGAGCGCCGCCTCGCCACAGAACAAGATCCGCTGAACGATGTCGCGATCGCCAAACCGGCCAAGAAGCCAGAGGAAGTGGTGCGCTGACGACAGTTGGTGATCATACCGTCGAGTGAGAGCCGAACTCCACAGACCGTGCCAACCTAGAGAGTCCGCAAGGGGTGCCCATGCAGAGCTAACGCGCATAGTTCGGAGGAACGCAATCGCACTCCGGTGGCGGTAAAGAAAGTCGTGGGAGGTGTTCCCAACGATGCAATCGGCACCCTCCCCGCAGAGGATCGCACCATGGCTGGCTGCGGTCCGATCATGAAACAAGATATGCAAAAGCACGGACTGAAGGTGATGGACAGGCTCCTCGGCAGCATGGATGCTTTCTACCCACCCCGTCAAGTATCGTTCAGAAGTCGTGGTATGGACCTGATGAACTACTCCAAGATGACGCGCCATCGATAGGGCGTACTGGTCCTCGCCATCGTCCGAGTTCGCGAACGAGAAGCTCGACGAGAAGGTGCGCACATCTGGGCGGGCGACTCGCGCTAGCGCTGCGAGTAGTGAGGAATCAAGCCCTCCGCTTAGGAGTATCCCTGCTCTCGGGAAGCACTGCAGCCATTCCTCAACCCGCGTACGAAGGACGTTAGTGATATCCTCTTCGGGATCGACACCCCCTCCATCCGGCCAGCGCCAGCGGCGACTATCGAGGACCCGCCATTCCTCGAGGTCAATGACGAGAAGTTGTCCGCCAGCAAGCTTTAGAAAACCGCGCAAAATTGATCGCGGGGGGGCGACGAACCGGTACATCAGATACTCCGGCGTGCATACGGGATCCCATGCCACTTCGTGCCCGGTTTCCTTCAGCCCACGCACGGACGTAGAGCATATAAAGGACCCGGGTCTCACAGACCAGTAGCATGGTCTCCAACTCGCAATGCTATGGGCAATCGTCACAACCCGCCTGGAGGGGTCAATTGCGACGAGCACTAGTATGCGATCTCCGAGGAGTGCATCGAGTGGCGCACCATTCAGAATCCCCTCCTCAAGGAGACGAGTGTCGCCCTCCTTGAGTGGGAAACATGATTCCCCGGCTACGATCCAGTCACCTATCTTACGCCAGAAACCCAAAAGAGGACCTGTACGGATGCTGACACGGAGGCCCCCGCAGTCAAGATCAAGCGCTGACTCGTTGTAGCTCTCCGATGCTGATCCAACCAGCACTGGACGCGACCGTACCGACACGAGTAGCATCCATTCACCTCCTCACAACAACCTAGAACCTACACCTAAGTTCGACTAAGCCCGTCGTTATTGATCCATCGCGGTCTGATAATGTGGAGGTCAGAAGTTCTCCTTCAACTGCGTCTCGTTGACAAGGCACTTAAAAGGACAGCTGTGCAACACAGCGATCTCCGGTGATCTGGTCCCTAGCTAACAATCTACTGGCCAGATCGGTCAATGTCATTGAGCAGATCGATGAGAATTGCGTCTTGAGGCCACATGGAGCCTTCTTGCCATTGGAGTCTTCTGTCCCAATAGCCCTGACAGCAATGGACCGCACTGGAGTTATAGCAGTAGCTGATCTCAAGTATCATCGGCTGCTTATCTTCAGCTAGAACGAAATCAAAGGCCATACTTTGTGACCCGACCTTCCGTGTCACATCAATAGCCATCTCCACACACTTTTGATTGATTCTACCGGTGTCATACACGATATCACCGCTGCCGGAAGCCCGAAAATCACCGGGGCGAACGTTTCTAGTGAAGCCAAAGGCTCGGTCCCCAATGACGGTGACGCGCGTGTCATAATCGTTGCCTGTAATGAAGTCTTGGAAATACACATACCCTTTCTCACGCCCCATCATTCTCTTGTTGTTCCGAATGGTCGCCAAGACTTGCGGCATCCGTTTCACAACATTCAAGAGATCGCCTCGTCTCTTTGCAACTCGATAACGCTTGAACGCATCCTGTCCATAGTGCGAGACCGGCGAGAATCCGGACGAAAAGGCACGTTCTGCTAAAGAACGAGCTTCAGTGGCACTGGAAACCAGCCTGACGTTGCTGGAACCAGCTCCCTTGCGCAACTTGAATACCTTCGGAAACGAAGTTCGATCAATCCAGTTCAAAACCTCTTTGAGGTCATAAAAGATGTAGGTGGGAACCAATGGCGCACCGATTGCTTCCAGCAAATACTTCTGAGCTATTTTATCGTCGAAATGCCAGCATGTAGAAGTGTTGGGGAAGACTTTGACACCCATCGCCTCGGCGGCCATGATGACATAGCGCGCTACTAGCTGTTCTCGCGGATCGCCATGGTCCCAATGCCACAGTAAGGCGTCTGATGAACTCAGCTGTTTCATAATGTCTGAATCAAGGCAGTTCACGACCTTGTAGGGAATGCCTTGTAGGTCACAATATGCTATCCATCGATCAGAAAAACTGCCTTCACGATGGTGAATGATCACTTGTCTCGTCATACCGATTCACCAATGTTTCATGGTATTCTTAATAAACTTCGAAACCCCAAATCCACCTCCCATGCTAACTCCACCAGGATAACATGGCCACGGACAAGGAGAGCAGTATATATTGCTTCGTTGAGATAGATTCAATTGAATGAGCGTGTTGAGCTATTGTGAGGGTCAATCTACGCTGCTTCGAACGTGAGGTGGGCATTTGGTGGCCTCAACTGCCGACACGATACCGGTAGGCCAGACCCATTGCCGAGCACCGACCGACAAGCCTACACCGAAGGCAAACCATTTATCATAAAACGAGTGTGAGTCCATCACCAACATACCAAGCGAGACAATAATCCCTAACAGGGCAAGTGAAAGCTCATCACTCCCGCATCGTAATGGAATTAACCGATAGACAAGCCAGATGAACCACAGATATATGAAGAGGCCGAGCACCCCCCAGAAGATTGTAATCTGCAGAAGTACGTTGTGTGCACCTAAAAGGCCTCTAAGGCTGGAAAATCCCTTCTCTATCCCCCACCACGCGTAGTAATTTCCCGCACCAACCCCTGCCATGATATATTCCGGCAAGTGATTAAGTGCCGTCGTATATATATACGCACGGGCCTCCATCCTGCCACTCGCTCCCACATCGGTTGAGAATGCCATTCGTGACCACACAGCGTCAGGAACCAAGATATAAATGCCCATACCTAAGACGGAAGCTAAGATCAAAGCTTTTCCATGTTTGACTCCATGTGCATAAAGAATTGTTGCAATGGACACGGAGCTGATAACCGCAGACCCCCTAGACATCGGCAAGAATGATGCGACAAGGCAGAAGATACCTATTCCCAGCAACAGGATACGAAAGTGCTTAAATCGTTCCGATAAAGATAGGGCAAATGCGACGATTGCTCCCTGAGTACACACGAAGGCCAATGCATTTTTATTAGCCGTAATGCCCGTATCCAGCTGACCACGAAGGTTGGTAGCCTCCTGGAAACTACTAGTTGTTCCCATGTCTGACAGCATTCCATACGAGGTCAAGCACAGGACGGTGGATACCCACAAGGCGGCTCCAATGTATCCGTACAGGGCAACCGCCAGCCCTGACCTATCTCTACAGAGTGCCGCCACGCACACCGCGCCTCCGATCATTTGTGCAAACCGTATAATCTCCTCATACCTGGATAGCTGGCTCGAAAATTCAAGGAGGATGGCAACACCGACGAAGGCATAGGCGGCGATGAAAACCGGTTGGTACCAAATCTCACTCAAGGCGCGAGGACGATTCACAATGATATAGGCCGCAAGCACGGCGAAGATGAGAAAGCTAAAACTCATCCCCGCCACCGTGGGAAGATGCTTTTCCAGCGGTAGCGTGGCCACGGCTGCCCAAAGCAAAAATCGTTCTGCCGGAGTTGTACCGGATTGGGCTACGATGAGCGGCATCGCAGTCGTGGCCGCGATAGCCGGAATTCCTTGATCCAATCTGATCGGTCGGTTGATCATGGATATTGCTTAGTACCGTTTACCATAGTCTTGTAGACCTTCGTTACTCTCTCAAGCTTTTAGGCATATCCGACCTACCGCGGATGATTTGCCGTATTCGCACCATCCCGACCTCTGTCTCTATCTCTCATACACGTGAGAAGTCAGGCACTCTCTTAGGACGGCATTGAGATTCTTAGAGATGGTCGTCCACGAACAGATCTCGATATTCTTGGACCGAGGAGCCTGTCCACAAACCACATCTTTGAGAAACGATACCATACCCTGAGTGTCAGCACCCGTAAAACTTTTCACCAATCCGGTGGGGGCGAGTAGAGTTGTTGCATCGCTACCAGAAGGGGCAATGAGAAGAACAGGAGTTTCCAGTCCGATGGCCTCAAATATTTTCGCCGGGACGATCCCTTTGTCTGTTAAAAGGCTTCTTTCATAGACTGAACTGATAACTACTGCGAGATTTGCACCCTTCACTGCCGATAAGACCTCACGCCTCGGAACTCTTCCATGAAGTACAACCCGATCACTCAGACCATAATGAGCTGCCTGTTCACGGACGTGGCCCTCTTGCCCTCCGTAATAGTGGAAGTACCATTTCTCGCTCGTTTTGTTTAAAGATTCCTGTAAACTTTTGAGCGCGGCCAGGAAAGGGGCTATGGAGATCTTCGGTGGATAGAAACTCCCTGTAAACACAAAGGCACAATGTCCGAAGTCGTATGGTTCAACGGCTTCCATCTCATCAGCGTCGTAGCCGTTTGTCACCACATGAACCTTTGCGCCAACACCATACCGTCGATCCAAGTCAGCTCCCCAGGAAGGGGATGCAATGGTTACTGCGGCACAGCCTTGAAGCAAACTGGCCTCTTCCCGGACCGTCGTCGGCCGTGGTGGACGATCGACGATATGATTCTCAGTCCAGGGGTCACGATAGTCCAGAACATAAGGCCGGCCGAGCCGGTCTGAGAGGCTTCTTGCAAGTCGAAACGCCACGAACGGAGAACCGGATACAAGGATTACATCTACGTCACTCGGACTCAGATTCGAACAAGCGCGCTCCGCCTCCTTGAACCAACCTATATGCTTGTCGATCTCTAGGTGCCGTGCAATCGTTCGGCAGATTCCTCCAGCAACCCACCCGATGTTCTGGTTCCAGCACTTCAGACCTTGCGCTGAGAGACATCGCCATCGGTGGCCAGTCAGGATCCGCTTGATGCCGTCATATTCTAACTCCGTCGAGACCTTCCCGCTGTCTTCAATGTTTCGCCATATGGAAGGATCGGGTGTTACTACTGTCACATCCCAGCCTAATCTGGACAAATACCTTGCCATGTTTCCCGTACGAACAGCACCAATCGCCCGCAGTGGCGGAAAGGGATATGCAAGAAAGAGCAGCTTTGATCTATTGGCAAGCTGCCCCACGTTTCCCTCTATAATTAGTCGGCGCAAACACTCGATCAACTATCATCATCTACTATTTCTTCATCTAACCGAAGCTCGGAGCGTATGACACCACCTCACATCAAAAACACAAACCCAAAGCGGTATCGGAGATGGAAATAGGTGCATACTGCTTGATGGGATATTTATGTAATTGAAATCACTTTTCTTGCATAAGTCCGAGATAGAGTTCTTCAAGATTTTTATTTAAGGAGTTCATATCAAACTTCTGCTCCACCTGCCTCCTTCCAGCCTGTCCCATCTCTTTACAAATCTCGGGATGATTAATCAAATACGCAAGCGCATCCGCCAGTGAAGCCGCATCCCTCTCCGGCACCAACAAACCCGATACGCCATCTGTAACCAGTTCCGGTATCCCGCTGTGAAACGTGCTTATCACGGGTAGTCCCGAAGCCATTGCTTCTTTTATGACATTAGGGATTCCTTCCTGATCACCATTCTCAGAAGTCAAACTCGGAGCAATTAACACGTGCGACTCCTCCAGTGCCATTTTAACTTCTTCGTGGGTTTTCGACCCAATCAATCTGACCTGTCGCTCAATGCCCCTGTCATCTATCAGCTGTTGCAAACTCTCATGCAACACTCCATCACCGACCACGGCATATTCAATCCTTTCCCCTTTGGAAAGTAGGCGTGATACAGCCTCTATGGCAAAAACCACTCCTTTTTTTTCTACGAGTCTCGCAATCGTCAGCACCTTTATGGGCTCACCAATGAGGCGCTCTCTTTGAATATATTGAAATTTTGAACAGTCTATCCCGTCATAGAGAATCACGATTTTACTCTCCTCACACCCCTCCTCCATCAATCGTTTCTTAAGAAACTCACAGACCGGCAAAAACAGATCGGCTTCTCTAAATAATGAGCGATAAATTCCAGGATTTTTTTTTAAGCGTGTGGTTACGTCATAACCTCGGATGGATACCACGATCTTGCAATTACTCGAGGGGTTGATCTGATGTAAGGATACTGCATTCGGTCCGAGCGTACCGAACTGACAATAGATGATGTCAAAAGGACCTCTTCTTAACAACGCAATACTCATGAAAAGGAGAATCAGAGACAATGATGGTTTTCCATACCTAAAGGCATTCAATGAATTGAATACAACGTTATAGTTACTTGGCGCATATTGAATGATCAGAAGAATGGCTTTTATTATTCTGATTATTTTGTTTTCAGGGATATGATAGTAGTTAGTTCTTTTTGCCAAATCGTACTTCTCATAAATACCATGAATTTTAGCATTCCTCCCTGCATGGTTTGCAAAAATATGGACATCATGCCCCAAATCTATTAACCCCACAATCTGATTCAACACGAAGGTCTCTGACACAGTAGGAAATGCATCAGCAAGGAATGCGATCTTCATGATGTGACCTTTCCCCAAATCTCACAGAAAGCCGACATACATCCGAACTACTTTTTTACAAGTGCCCTCTTCACAAGGCTCATGATGCGAGACAGATTTTTTTTATACATAAACCTTGCGGGTGAATAATGGTAGTCGAAAGTACGGTATACCGCGATGTAAGCGCTTAAGAGTTCCAATGGAGATTTCAGGCTCGAAATGCGACTATAATTTCTAAGGCAAAAGTACGACATGCCTCTTTTTAATATGAGCTCGCTATGTTCTGGTGCTACTGCGCACATGATATCCAGAAGATACAGACTGTCTTCGCACCACTCACGATAGGTGACGTTCATTCCCATGTTATCGTCATGCCGGCGATAACTAGCCTTTACATCAAAAACGTCGGTTCTTCCATATTTTGCAGCAAGCTGAACCGTTGCCACGACATCATCATATCTATTTGTTTTTGAATGAAATCCCCCAAGTTGTTTCAGTCCTGCTGTGTTATATAGTGTACTACTCAAATATAAGGGCACTTTGCGGTCAAACCAGCCTAATAGAAACTCTCCTGTCGAGTATCCGCTCACGGTATTGTGAGCAGCAGAGAGAACATTTCCTTTCGAGTCGATTTCCCGTGCACCGGTTAGAATTACGCCTGGCTTGGTATCAGATTTGACCGTGCTCATACAGGTTGATATGAAATCTTCATCGATGACATCGTCATCAAAGAGCAATAAAAAGTATTGCCCCTGAGATTGCCCCAGACAAAAATTGCGATTGCCTAGTGCACCTAGGTTGTCTTTCTGTCTATAGTATCGTATCCGAGGGTCATTGAATGATTTGACAACGGATTCGGTATCGTCTGAGGAGCAGTTGTCGGAAACAATAATCTCTATGTTCTTATATGTCTGGTTCATTGCACTTCGCAGCGACTGCCTGAGATAACTGTTTGCCCTGTTATAGGTGGGTATGCCTATTGAAACGAGGACGTCAGTATGATTACTCAGCATCTTATGCCTGAAGTCCTTTCCCACCGATTATTCCTAGGCCATAACACCAAGCTGGCAGTGACCAACGTCCTGTATAACCACGTATTCCATTAGTATTCAGAAAGAGATTGGTCAGCCAGCAGATTTTTCTAATTCGACTGGTCTGATTTTTCAAGGAAGGGGAGGACAAACATTTATTCCCCTTTTTATTGCTATTGAAATCTTGAGTATCGCCTGGATTCACCGTACCGTCCGCTTCTTTCATCCAATACATTGATGTCGGTTGTCTTAATCCAGTATTTCTTCTGAGGACGCCCATAACTGATCAATTCTTGAATGGTGACAAAGGTGAAACGCCCATCAAGTTCATTGAGAAGCATGTCCAGCGCATTCAGCATCGGCTCCCGATCGGCATATCGATTGTCTCGATACTGAAAAAGTGAATCATGAAAGAGGATGATGCTGCCGTTTTGAATTTGACTCATAACCCGATTTTTCATCCAATCCGCATCATGATCGAGCCAATCTACAGCCGTCAAACTATACATGATGACCTGATATCCAAGCCACAAAGCCTCCAGACGAGACCGTAGGCTTTGATCTCCATAGGGGGGACGGAAAAGTCTTTGTCCATAGGGAGCAAGGGCTTTTTCGCAGGCACGGATCTGAGCCCTCCGTTCACGTCCAGTGATCAGCGGGAAGGATGGATGATCCCAGGAATGATTGCCTATCGCATGTCCGGCAGCAGCAACTTGCTTCACGATATCTGGATGACGCTCTGCAGCTTTGCCTACCATGAAAAACGTCGCTTTTGTATGGTGTTTCTGCAAAACATCAAGAAGACGGGGTGTAAAAATCGGATCTGGACCATCGTCGAACGTGAGTGCTGCTACCGACTTTGAAGTGGAAACATTCGTGATCGTTCCAATGGCAAAAAGGGGAACAGCCCTCAATGCTCTATATGCTCTTCTAATCAAAGAACGCATATCTATCATTTTGCATTAATTCAGCAACTTTCTTAATATAAGCATCGGATACGCTCAGTAACTCGTGAACATTCTCAAGCATATCAAATCCTGAAAGTTCTGAATTTAATGCTACCCTTCAGCCGTCCGAATTTTTCTCCGAATGCCCACGACCAACGGACAAGATCGCTTTTACTTCGAATATTTGGGGCACTTTTAATGAGGCCTAGGAAAAAAGCCATCCATGAGTAAATCTCATGCTTCCACGTAGGCTTTGGCATACCTAAGTGCTGATATTTTTTATGGAGAAGAACACCGTATTCTCCCCAACCGAAAGCCTGGTAGTAATTCTCCATCAAGGTCTCTCGCAAGCGAACATGCACGGTCGCTTCCGGCACAAAATGGAGCTTTGCCCCTCGTAGCTGAATTTTCCAGCAATAGTCCGTATCCTGATGACGCAAGAACGACTCATCAAACCCCCCAACTTCATCATGCAACCGCCGTTTCACTCCGATCGTGGAACCTCCAGCGTGCGAAAGGTTTGGGGGGGCTCCTCTCGTTTGGAGCCCTGAAGCTTGGGAATGGTTTCGCATCTTCGCTATCCAGCGGGGGTTGAGTTTATCCACATCGATGCGGCACGCGACAAACTCATACTTAGACAACGCCTCTCCCATCGCGGTCAGCCATCCTTGAGCGACCTCATCATCCGCATCACAAAAGGCGAGTGATTCACCTCGGGCGACTTTTATGGCCGTATTCCTGGCATATGCTCTCCCACGCCTGCCGGAAGCATCAACAATTCGCAGATGAGGGAGACGACCCTCATATTTCTTTACGACTTCCATCGAACCATCCGTCGATCCATTGTCCGAAACGATGACCTCCCATGGCTCAGACCACTGTTGATTTGCGAGCGCATTGAGTTGAGTCGCAATGGAATCCGCTACATTCAAACAGGGAATGATGACGCTTAGTTTCATCCGATTACTTTCCATTGAAATACCGGCGAGACAATTCCTAACCGGCCTCGATTCAAGGGATAGTGCATCTCCGACACATCAAAAGACAAAACATTGTCCTGCTTTTCGATAATTTTGACATTTTCCACGAATGAAGTGAGGGACACATAGTATCGACCTGGCTTGAGAAACGATGGAAGAAGCTCGCAAAGGGAGCGATACTCACCAGGCTCCCTGACACGTCCTTTCCATTCAGGCATGTCCGTATCCATGGACTCAAACACAAGAACTCCCTGACTATCATACACTTTATACGAAATGGACAAATCTCGTATCGGAACCGTAACAGTATAGGCAATCTCGATGAGAAAGGCGGTGTCAAAATGTACAACGGTTATAGGGTGTTCGTCGATGGACAACAGCCTTGCAGAGTTCAATCGGACTTCAGCGTGGTTCGGTTTGGAAGAATCCTTGGACCAGCTGGACTTGACATCCGTTCCGACCGCTGAAGACAAGTAGGCCCTCACCACTTCCGCAGAGGTTCCGACTCGTTTGAGCCTTCCTTTTTCAAGTTGTACGGTTGTTCCACACAGCTGCGTGATGGCTCCCATATTGTGACTGACGAGCAGGACCGTCCGGCCCTCTTTGGCTACTGCCCCCATTTTGCCGAGGCACTTTCTTTGGAATCCCGCATCCCCTACCGCCAAGACCTCGTCCACTATCAAAATTTCAGGCTCAAGATGCGCTGCAACGGCAAAGGCCAGCCGAAGATACATTCCGCTGGAATAATGCTTGACGGGGGTATCGATAAATCGTTCAACCTCCGAAAAAGCCACAATTTCATCGAACTTTCTGTCAATCTCGCTCCGTTTCATACCAAGGATCGCCCCATTGAGATAAATATTTTCCCTTCCAGTTAACTCAGGATGAAAGCCAGTCCCCACCTCTAAAAGTGAGCCGACACGTCCATAGATATCGGCAAAACCCGTGGTTGGCTCGGTGATCCTCGAGAGTATCTTCAAGAACGTGCTTTTCCCGGCCCCGTTTCCGCCGATCACCCCGATAGCTTCTCCCCGTTTCACCTCGAAAGAAATATCTTGCAAGGCCCAAATCGTCTCAGCTTCTTCCGCAGCGCCCAACCCTTCCCCACGCAGCAACTTTTCCGCTTTCTGAAACGGAACGGCAAACTTTGAAGCCAAGGTATCCCGCAGCGTTTTATATCGCTCTCTTTTACCGATACGATATTTCTTTCCGATCCCCTCTACTCGTATTGCGATATCACTCATGATCCTCGCCTAGCATTCTGCGTTGAAACTAGAACTCATACTTGGCTAATGCTTCAACCCTCAGCGCTCGTCTTTCAACAGACCGCCGCACTCAGATTGCTGCCTTTGTTGGTAAAAGTTGCGAAGTTGGACATCAGACCACATCCGCGAAGGTTTTTTCTAACCGACGAAAGTAGTATGCACCTCCCACCAAAAGTGCCAAAGCGGCCAGCGAAGAAACAATTAACATCGGTCCCGGTGCAGTCTTTGCGTCAAGCAAGGCCCAACGGAATCCTTCGACCACTCCCACCATCGGATTGATGCTGTAGAGAGTTCGCCAAGGCTCTGGCAACAGACTGCTCGGATAGGCGATGGGAGTCGCGAAAAGCCAGAGTTGAGTCAAAAAAGGGAGTACGTACCGTACGTCACGAAATTGGACATTCAAAGCGGAAAGCCAGAGAGAGACACCGAGCGAAGTCATAAGTGTAAGCAGAAGCAAGAAGGGAAGCCACATGACATTGAGGGTGGGCAGGACGCCGTAATAGAGCATCATTCCGAGCAGCACGATAAACGCAATCGTAAAATCGATGAGGCCGGAGGTCACCGCCGCGATCGGAACGGAAAGCCTTGGGAAATAGACCTTCTTGATCAAATTCGCGCTACCGACTAGGCTGTTAGACGCTTGGGTCAACCCGTGCGAAAAGAAAGCCCAGGGAACCAATGCTGTATAACTGAAAAGTGGATAGGGAATTCCGTCGGATGGCATTTTCCCCAATCGTCCGAAGAACAGGCTAAAGACGATCATCGTAAAAACCGGTTGGATTACGGCCCACGCTACACCGAGCGCGGTCTGCTTATAGCGCACCTTCACATCACGCCATATCAGAAAGTACAATAGTTCGCGATAGGCCCACAACTCCTTGAGTTGAAGCGCTACCCATCCCTGGGACCGCTCGATCCGAATTACTTGAAGATTTTCTTCCATGGATACCTCAAGATACCTTGTTCATTCACAGTACGTAGACACTACGGTTCTTTTTTTGGATAAACCCGTGTGCCGACGAAATTTAGCTACACTTCTCAGTACGATTTAATGAGCGGACGCAAAGTGATATTAGTGACCTCAGCTGTTAACGGCATCATTAGAGTATTCATGACAACCTCAGCGATATCTTCAGGTTGGAGTAAAAGTTCCGGCTTGTATTCCCTTCCCTCCATCGTGAATATGGACTCCATGCGTGGAGTGGCAGTCCGGCCGGGATAGACGCTAAACACCCGAATCCCGTCCGAGTTGACTTCGTCCCTAAGACTGTCGGCTATGGCTTTCAACGCATGTTGAGTGGCAGCAAACTGGCCAACACGCGCCCTCGCTTGAAGTCCCTGACTAGAATTAATAAAGACTATCTGGCCTTTCTTTCTTTTCAGCATCGGTAATAAGGACTGAGTTAACTGATATGGCATTCGCACATTGGTGCGATACAACCTATCGAATTCTTCAACTGAAGCGATTTCCAGACTGGCCATAGAATAGGCTCCAGCACAGTGGATTAGCACATCGAGGGCATCCAATTTCTGAGTAATATTTTTTACTATGTCTGCAATAGCTCCATCACTTACTAGATCGATAGCATGCGCCACGACCGTTGGCGACGATTTGCGCGCAAGTTCTGCCACCTCATGTAACGAGGTGCTGTTTCGTCCAACCAGAAACAGTCTGACCCTCTTCGCTGCAAGACCAAGCGCTATAGCGCGCCCGATCCCCTGGCTCGCCCCCGTCACAACGGCGACATGATTTTCGAGGGTCATCATAAGACTTTACTCATATTCGCGCGAGTGGGCGCGTCTCCATTCGACCCACGTTTCAGATTACTTCGAACCGTCATCGCTTACGAAGAGTTGCTTCGATGCCTCGGGGAGGTGTGTAATGAACTGCTACAGCATCCGCAGAACATGTGTGACCGCTTAGGAAATCCTTCTACACGGAAGGCAAGCAGGATCCCCATGTGATAAGCAGACCGAACAACAGTGTCATAGAAAGTCGACCTGTGACGAATCGCCTCTGGTCGAGCCATATACATCCATGGCTTGTCTTATCATCTATTCGAATCCAAGCGATTCTCCTAACGATTCCAAGAATACGGACAACATAAATCCTACTTGATGGCGTGAATACTGATACTCAAGGGCCGTTGTATCAGAATCAACGTGTTGGAAGAGGTAAAAGAGCTCTCCCTTGATGTTTCTCGTCAACATATACTCGACCCTCGATCCTCCAGTGATAATCTGATATTGAGACTCTGTATTGGGGAAAAACTGACTAAAGGCATACCCACCTGTCCCACTGACGCTGAGTCGCTCATAAATTCTATGTCTGATTGTCGCCCGCGCAAGATGGTTGATCCGCGCTCCACCTTGTAAAAAGAACGACGGTCTGGCTTCCCGTGAAAGCGTCAGATTGAGAACAGTGTCTCGCTCTGGCTTGGTTGTGACTTGAATAGAACCAGACGGTAACGTCCGCCCCACTGGTTCGACAAACGTGACGCCTCCACGGGCCGTGAAGGTCCACTCCGGGAATACCTTGGTATAATCGCCTTCAAGCGTGATGATATTGGTGCTAAAAGTCCTACCGCCCTCGGACCGCTCTTGGGTAAAGAAGGTCTGCCGATACAAGGCGGCGATGCTGTCGTTTCGCGTCAAGTTATAGCGAGGTCCGCCCGACCAGGTATGCGTGATCGTATTGAAGAAGCTGGCACCGGATACATCCCCCCCTTCAGTTGCCCTGGTCTGCCTCCGAAGGCCAAATATGTACCCACCTTCCAAAGAAACGTCTCGGGACAACGGGTAACTCCCACGGAAGGCCGTTGTGTTAATAAGTCTGCTCCGTCGAAATGTTACGAGGCCACTACCGAAGACGTCATCCCCAGCCGTCGACCTTCCAAAAGTTTGCTCAGGTGTGTAGACCAGGTTCTGGGTGACACCCAATCGCGCTCCTCTGACATACCGGTCAACCCATCGATCCAAGCCGACAGTGCCCTCGAGCAATGCGCCATAATAATTCAAGGTAGTATTTTCCACAAACGCGCTGTAATTTCCTCCGACCTTAAGGTCTGCTTCAAAGTCTCGACTATCATGTCGCAAATCTAATCCGCCGTTCACAGTCGTCACAAAATCATAGAGCTGCGGGGCATTCCCCTGTGCGTCCCTTAGAAGGTCCTTCGGTCTCCGCCATACATTGCTATCGAATCGTTCCATCACAGAACCCCAGGGGAGAACGTTAGTCTCCGCATAAATTGACAGGGATGGCAACACTGCCCAGATGAGCACAACTGCAAGTGCGAGCCTAATCGATGGTCCGATCTTGATGCGCCTACAACACCACAATGGAATCACCACACTCCTTTTTCGGAAATGCCTACGACCGGGTGAGTATTATCTATGAATCGCTTCGACCGCGTTATATCACATACATGAATTTGAGTGAAACAAAGTCAGAGGTGCCGGACACTGTATATCCAGGAATCATGGTACGACTACCGTGTCACCGGAGGCCAACACGATATTACCCGGTTCGCCGCGACCACTGACGAGATCGTCATAGCGCAGCGGGATGTGGATCTCTTGGCGCTTGTGACCAGGGCTTTCAATCACCCGCACGACTTGCAACCGATTCTTGCTTGCATAGTTCGTGAAGCCTCCGGCCATAGAAATAGCTTGGAGCACCGTGACGTACGATTTAAGCTGATACTTGCCAGGCTTCGCCACTTCACCTAAGACAAACACCGAATAACTATTGAGCTCTTTGACGTTTACGGACACCGAGGGATTTTGGATATAGCCCTTGAGACGTTCGGTAATCTGCGCGGCAAGTGCCTCCGCCGTTAGGCCTGCCGCCTGAATGTCCCCAATAATCGGCATCGATACATACCCATCCGGCCGTATCAAGGTCACTCTCGATAGATCCGGATTCTTCCAGACATTGATCTCAATCTGATCTTCAGAGCCCAGAAGAAATTCCATGGGAACATCGGATGCCTTGTACTCCCTGGATGTCACCGGCCCTAGACACCCGACCTGGGCGACTATAGCGCACAGCACGAGCCCGACCGACAGAGCTCTCAGCCCGAGAATATACTGCATGGAGGTCCTTGTCCATCGCGCGTAGTCGTCCACAGTAATCCTTTCCGGTATTCCCTACCGACCAGGGAAGACCACCATTGACTCACTCGGTACTACCAGAGTATCACCGGGCTTCAGTTCAAAGTTATCACTGATTCCGCTGCGGAGCACGATATCGTCATAGCTCGCCGTAAATCGCTTCTGGCCTGGAGCAGTTTCAATGAACCGGAAAATAACTATTTGATTTCGCGCCGCCGTCTCTTTGAATCCACCTGCGATAGTAATTCCCTGGAGAAGCGTCATTTTGCTCTTTAAAGGATATCTCCCAGGATGAGCCACTTCACCTAATAGGAAAACATTGGAACTATTGACCTCCTTCAGCGTCACGGCGACGACGGGATTTTGGACGTATTCTTTCAGTTTGTTCGTCATTTCCTCAGCCAATTGAGTGGGCGTTTTGCCTACGGCCACTACATCACGAATGATAGGCATGGAAATTCGCCCGTCAGGACGTACTTGCACTTGCCTCGACAGGTCAGGATTTCTCCATACGGTAATGTCAAGTACGTCTTCGGCACCGATCACATACTCGCTGCTCACCGCGTTGGATAGCTTATCCATTACCACCGGGCTGATCGCTTTCTCAGTTTGCAGCGGCGCACCAGGCAGACCGGTATTGTCTGTCGGCGATTTACCGACACCGGGTGGCTTCGCCGGACCCGAATCACAGAATCCGTTGCCTTCGATAACTGCCAATGCCAACAAGACGACGAGAAACCTGAAAAAGTGTTTCATGATCATAATGCTTTCTGTTGGTACAGCGCCTGTGCTGAACCCAACGTTCAAATGTACCCCCATCTCTCTGCGGCTACTTCAGATAGACGAGAACTACCCCCACTCTACGCATCAACCTCACATCTTCAACGATGAAAAAGTGCCGGAGGATTTTATGCCACCGATACAGACTGTGATTGTCCCAGCCACCCTCTCTTCCATCAAGAGATATCAAATTGACGTCCGAGAATGAAACTCGGAGAGAGCTTTAGGAGTGCCGATATCAATATACCATCCTGTGGGAAATACGACCCCTTCGACCTTGAATTTTGCCTTCACCGCTTCCCTCAATACGGCTCCCACGGGAAGATCACCTTGAGCATCGATTCTACGATTTCCGACCACTCCAGTCTTTTCTCCCTTTTGCACCCGAACCAAAAACTGATGCAAAAACTCGGTAAACACAGGTGTCCACACCGCACACAACCAGGCATATCGCAGTCGAGTCTTTCTTGGCTTTAGCTGGATCGCACGAACGCGAAGTGTAGCGTCAATATCGATCATGTCCATGGCCTTGGCGTCATGTGCGGGGAATAGTGCCAACACAACGTCACCCCCAGAACGATTTAATCGACTCAATAGTTTAACAAAAACATCTTTCGGACGAAGAATAATGTCTGGAAAACCGAATGCTACAATCTTGTCCTTCACGAATGGATATGCCCGATCAATCGTATCCGGTGGGCCACTGGAACCTTCAATCACCACATAGGCAAGGTTCATTCCTATCATTTCCCCATTCCCCCAATAAGCTGGAACGTCCCACTTGCCTCGTCGAATGACGATAAAGCCCTTCCGAATACCCGCTTTTTGCAGACTGACAAGCAGATCATGACTGACCACCCTGAGACGTGGCGCCCGAATATCAGCTATGGTCTGTAAACCGACAGGAAGTATTTCCTTGCTGCAAGGAAGCGGAGCCAGTCGAAGAGATCTACCAGCTGCCGGAAGCACCGCCACTACTTCTTTCGGCCAATTCTCACCTCTCATCTGATCATCTGAAATGAAACTTCACTGACATTATGCACTGTGCTCCATTTTATTTTGATACGTGAGTACGCCGGCATCAGCAGTTTCGTCATCATAGAGTGACACCAGATGGGCGGGGATATGGGAGAGGTCGTTAGCCCTCAAATAATCCCTCATGGTGGTTCCGGTGCACTCTTCATCCACCCGAGGAGCGCCCCTCCTTCCTGCCACATCATCAAGGTTCACAACACGAAAATCTATGCTAAACCGAGTTTTACCTGAAGTATTGGGCACACTCGAGTGCATCTGGGCTCCCGAAAACAAAATGATGCCTCCCGCCGGTACGATGAGGCGAATCTGAGGGTCGAGCACGAGCGATTCGGTCGGCTTCGGTAGTGGCCTTGGATCTTCTCTTAGGTACTTGGCGACATGTGTTCCCCGATTTTGCTGATTCCAGACATAATAATTGTATCCTTTGGAACTATTCTTTACCGGAACGTTCCAATACTGCGGATGAAAGGCCATAGCATTGTTCGATTGGATATCGTAGATCGGGATCCACCAATTGATTTGACAAGGAGGCGCTGAGTACCATGTATCGCGATGAGGATGCCAGGCATAAGCAATTCCCGTCGTGAGGTAATTATCGCTGGTAGAGGTTCGCATCTTCGGCACATCAAAATATGTCTTTTCCAGGTCACAGCCCATCTCATCAAAAACATCGCGCATGAGCGCTTTCGATTCGGAATGATGAATAAAATTTGGCTTCAATTTTCCAAGGAGATCGGCGTACTGCTCAACTGAAAGAGACCGTTGAGCTGTCTCCGGATCATAAGGAGCAAAGGCTTCCTCGATCAATTTCCTGGCAAATTCGATAAACGCAAGAGTGCTCCTCCTCGGAGAATATACCAGCAGCTGGCCTTGATATAACTCCTCGCGGCGTCGTTCGTCCGAGAATGGAGGGTCATAGTAAATGGTATTCATGATCAATTCTCGATCAGGTGCTTCCCGGTCTCCGACATTCTTTCAATAGCCCTACCTCCAGAAGCGCTTCGGCTGCGGATTGAATCTTGCCAAATGAAAGATCGGCACGTTCTGCTATATCAAAGAGTGTATGGTGTCCATCAGATGCGTTCAAGACCCAGAAAAGAGCTAATTCCGTCCACTGTTTCTCTTGTTGGCCAGCAACGGTACGATAGAGGCCCCGCCGACCTAATTGAGGCTCGCATTTCGGGTTTTGGTTCATGTAGGTTCGATTCCCTTCCAATAGCTCGAACACCTTCAAGCATTGCGTATACGATTGTGCAAGAGAATCCGCCTTCACAAAGTCCAGGTTGTCTGCAGAGGTGTGATATTCCGGATATTGACCATGTTGGGCCCGCATGAAACAGCCCACGGGCAGATCGAACCCCGGAGAACAGTACTGTCGCTCATCGTACCCATAAGGGAAAAAATCGATGATGGTAGAAGCCTCTCCTGAATGCCTCAGTACATGCGCCATCGCCCGGTCGATCTCCGCATTACCTTGACGACTCTTTTTATAGGTGATGTTCCCTGCATCACCTATCCCGGTCAAAACAAGCCCATGCTTAATGCGAGACACCTTCTGTTCGTTCTGAGCCAGCCATGTTATCGACCCAATTGTTCCGGGGATGAAGAGAAAGCGATACGAATATCGTCTTGGCCGGGCCGCCATGGTCTCTGCGAGTTTCACCGCTACCGTAATACCCGACAGGTTATCGTTGCACAGAGAAGGATGACACACATGACATGAGACGAGGACCTCATCAGTCATTTCCCCCGGCACATAGAACTCCCCATAAGTAAGTGCGCCAGGTTGAAGACTGGAATCAATGACGACTTCGTACTCGTCATCGGGTAGTCGTTCGAGATCTGTGTGTCGGAGACAAAATCCCCAATTCTCTTTGTAATAGGAGGTTCTGTAAGGAATCCACTCGGGATGGTCCGGCAGCGTGAATAAATGAGGCCTGAGGTCAGTCAACGGCATCTTTTTCCTGATGGGTGAGCTGTAGCTCATCAGATGTAAATTATGAGCTTTGAAATCAACTACGCGTTTCCCCTCTCGGCTCATGATGTATGCATCGGACACATTCCACTCCAGTGGAACAGTCCAATCAAACACTTTGGTTCCACTAGCAACTTCATATATTTCAAGTGGAATACGTTTTTGAATCGCCCGGAGAGTTTCCCTTACTCCGCTGCCGGTAATGCTTCGGCATATCGGATAAAGCTCTGCTATAAAATTATGCATTGCTTTGCCTAGCTCTTCACCTCTCAACGCATCTACTGGATCAGCTACTATCATGATGGCACTGCGCTGTTCTTGTGAAATACTGGCCAGGTTCGATCCTTCTCCGACATGACCAAAACAGGCTCAGGCCAAGCTATCTTGAAGACAGGATCATCCCATCGAAATCCTCGGGCGCTAGCAGGCACATGGAACTCCGACATGTAGTACAACACTTGGCTATTTTGTTCGAGCGTAAGAAACCCATGGGCGCAACATTTCGGAACATAGACAGCCCGGTGATTGTCCGCGGAGAGCGTTATGCCAATATGCTGGCAATACGTCGGCGAGGCAGGCCGCAAGTCGACGATAACATCGTAGATCATCCCCGCTGTGCAACGAACCAATTTCACTTCCTCATTTGGAGCGGATTGATAATGAAGCCCCCGCATGGTGCCTTTCTGAGTGTTCACCGAAACGCTTGACTGTACCCACATGATTGGAAGTCCATGTGCCTCAAACTCCTGTTGGCACCAAGTTCTCATGAACATTCCCCGCTCATCTCGTACCGGCTCAGGATCGATCAGGAATACATCCTTGAGAGCGGTTTCTGTGAAATTCATGCATACACCTGCACTTCAGGAATCGGAACGACGAACTTTCCTCCCCACTCCCGGATGTAGCTCATTTGCTGCATCACTTCTTCCCGAATATTCCAGGGCAGAATCAGGAGATAGTCAGGGCGTGTTTCACGAATACGTTCCGGCTCATAAATCGGGATATGCACGCCGGGCAGAAAATGCTTTTGCTTATGGGGGCTTCGGTCTACCGTGTAATCGATAAAGTCTGTCCGAACCCCGCAATAGTTGAGCAATGTATTCCCCTTCGCAGGTGCCCCATAACCTACAACGTGCTTGCCCTCATGTTTCGCAGAGATAAGAAAGGACAGAAGCTTTCTCTTTGTCGCCTCAACTTGTAGACCAAACGATAGATACCGATTCAGCTGTCCGAATCCTGCTGTTTCTTCTCGCAATTTCAGTTCCCTTGCCCGCGGCTCAATAGGCTTGGAAGTATCGTCATCGTGGCACGCATAGATTCGAAGTGATCCACCATGAGTCGATAACTCCTCGACATCGAACAGTTTCATCCCATGACGCGCAAACACCTTCTCGACCGCCAAGAAAGAAAAATAAGAAAAATGTTCATGATAGATGGTATCGAACTGGTTCTGCTCCATCAGCTGAAGCAGATGAGGGAATTCCATGGTGATCAGGCCCGAGGGCTTCAGCAGGACCTTGAGCCCATTTACGAAATCATTCAGATCCGGAACATGGGCCAGCACGTTGTTCCCAATAATCAAATCAGCAACCCACCCCTCAGCAACTAAATTCAGAGCCGTTTTCTCTCCAAAGAAAGCCACCTCCGTATGAATGCCCTTTTTCTTCGCCACGTCGGCTATATTTGAGGCGGGCTCGACTCCTAGCACAGGAATGCCCCGTGAGACGAAATTCTGCAAAAGATATCCGTCGTTGCTGGCAATCTCTACAACTTTGGAATTGGGATCCAATCTGAATCGATCCACGATCATATCGACATAGGCTTTTGCGTGAGCCAGCCAGGAGTCTGAAAATGACGAAAAATACGCGTAGTCCGAAAAAATATCGTGCGGCGTTGAGAATTGCTTCAACTGAACCAGCAAACATTTCTCGCAGACGTAGACATACAATGGATAGAAGGGCTCCATACGATCCAACTGATCTGGCTTAACGTAGGAATTGGCCAATGGAGACATACCAAGATCGACAAACGTACGCTCAAGCGCCGCACCGCAAGACCGACACTCTGATTGCCGCATACTGATATGTCCTCCTACGAGCAAAGAATGATGCGCCGTGCACAATACGAATGACAACCCACTATGCTCTATCACTCCGCTCATTCCATACAAGGTCGTCCGTCAGATGCCTACTCTCCCGCAGGCGTTTCAATGTGACCAATCGTATGAACTCGCCAGTCCGGAACTCTTGGTCGCGAAACTGCATGGCCACAATTCCATCACGGAGATCCTTCACGGCGCTCTCAAGGTCGACCATAGGGAGAAAGCCTTGCCCCAGCTTTGAGACCTTGTCAAAACTCACCCGATATGAGCGTTTATCCGGTTGAGCATCTTTGTTGATCGAAATCTCGAGATTCGGCACTAGATTGGCCACCGCTTCCGCCAAATCCTTCACCTGATAATTCCAGGCGTCGCTTCCCGCGTTGACGGTCAGAAAGGGCCCACCGTCTCGACGATCTCGCTGTATGGCCCAATCGATCGCTCTCGCCATATCTTTGACATGAATCAATGGACGCCATGGCGTCCCATCACTCAGGATATTGATGCGTTTTGATACGAGTGCGCTAGCCACAAAATCATTCAATACAAGGTCCAATCGCAGCCGATCACTCATGCCGCATGCTGTTGCAAACCGGAGACAGGTCGCTGTGAAGTTTTCCGATGCAAGTGATGCCAGATCCTGTTCGGTCTGGACTTTCGATTTGGCATATGCTGTAAGAGGATTTATGGCATCTTCCTCTCGGCGAGGGCCGCCTTCGGCAAATCCGTACACACTGCAGCTCGATGCGAACACAAACTTTTTAACGCCTGCTCGCTTAGCTTTTTCAGCCAGCTCAATACTGGCTCGATGGTTTATATCGAGAGTTACTTTTTCAAACGTTGCACCCATAGGATCGTTCGAGATGGCACAGAGATGGACGATACCATCAACTCCTTGCAAGATCCGCTCGGGAATCTGTCGAATGTCCCCGAAATATTGCACATCCGCTCGACTTTCAGGGAGTCGAGTAGCGGCCGTTAAACAATGTGCAAAGTAGCCTATATCGTAGCCGATGAGCGTCGCTTCAGGATGGGATTCCCGTAGACGACGCACTACCAATGGGCCGACATAACCCATGTTGCCTGTAATTAGAATCTTCATGCTCTTCCCCCGATTCAACCGCACTGTCCTGCCGCAGATACAGCTTGAGTAAGGAGACCATCACTCTGGATCCCGTGCGAGACATTCACTAAGACGTCGAATGCTCGGCGAGCTCAAAGCCAGATCGACTCCGAATTTCGCTCTCATAGAAATAATATGAACCGGTCGCCTACCATACCTTCCAGGGAGCCTTCGACGACTGCCATAGCTCCTCCAAATAATTCTTTTCTTTCAGCGTATCCATACAGGACCAGAATCGATCATGCCGATAGCCCATCAGTTGATTATCTTTTGTGAGCTGTTGAATGGGATCCCTCTCCCATATCGTCTCATCACCTTGAATGTAATCAATAGCCTTCTGCTCAAGAACATAGAACCCACCATTGATCCAGCCTTCCTCGCCATGAGGTTTTTCTTTGAAGTCGACGATGTGATCTTGATCGAACACTAGCCGTCCGAATCTAGAAGGAGGCAAGACAGATGTCACTGTGGCTAACTTTCCATGAGACTTATGGAACTTAATAGTGGCTTGGATGTCAACATCGGAGACACCGTCTCCATACGTAAATAGAAACGTTTCATTCTCACCTATCCATTTTTTGAGCTGTTTGAGTCGCCCTCCCGTTTGAGTGTGCAGACCCGTATCGACGAGATGCACTTGCCAATCTTCGTGCCGTTTCCCATCATGAATCGTGGTCTTTCCACTTCCAAGGTCGACTGAAATATCTTTATTGAACGCATAGAAGTTAAGAAAATACTCCTTGATCATCTCCCCCTTGTAACCAAGGCCGATAACGAATTCCTTTATTCCATGAGCAGCATAAATCTTCATGATATGCCAAAGGATAGGTTTTCCGCCTATTTCCACCATGGGTTTCGGTCGGAGAGTGGTCTCTTCGGACAGTCGGGTTCCCCATCCTCCTGCAAGAATTACCGCCTTCATACTCATTCCTCCTTACGTCAGGCTTCCAACACTCGGAAGGCACTCCCCATCGAAAGCCTCTTACGAACAGAAAAACAACCGCTATCGGAATTTACAGTGTTCATGCTGTAGCAGATGCAATTAGCCGATTGATCTCTAACACATCTGCGCCTGGAGCGCGAGTGTGCGCAAAAGCGCCATGGCCTTTTGATACCCAGACGTCGCTTGAATCACACAGCCTCAAGTCCTATAAATGTGCCGTCTGTAATTTGAACATGTTGTCCAATACTACGCTTTTTAGGCGGCTCCAACACACGCACATCATGTCTTGTCGTTCTATTCTTGATGGTCTCAATGATCCTCATATCTTAACTTTCTAATAAACTAGGCTCCCTAAGTCAACTCGCTATGAAAAGCTGTCATCACGTAGATAACCGCTATACGTCGGTACGTCGTATAGGGTGTGTCGATGGACTGAGATCTATTCTTGGACTTCTATTATCCAAGCATCAATCTTTTCGGATTAACTGCTAGGAACGTGGCGCTTCTCGTGGTAGAAGTCCCAGCTTGTGGATCACTACATTTGGTCGACTGGATTACTTTCCAATACCACTACGCAATTCAAGCTAGCTGGACAAACCTCGAACAGATCCACGCTGACATTCAATCGACTATATAGCGAGTGCGCAAGGAACTAGAACATGAACTTAAGTCCTACAAAATACGTGACGGGGCTACTTGAATTCCCAATCGGGAGCTTTCTTGTCCAGCGCACTTCAGCAAGTGTGGGTGTTTCAGCAAGCGTGATGGGTGTCGGGACGTAGACTTTCAATACCTGCTCAACATTTGGAACGTGATCCATGAGAACAAGCATACCCCCGCTACTAATATTCAGCGACAGCGCCTTTCCCCCCGTCGCAAGATTACCATTACCTGTCTCTGGTGCTGTCATTTCATATAAAATTGGTCTCAGCAGTGCTACCCGCTCACTATGGTTCTCATAACTATCTCTTATCGGCCACTCCCATTCCGTAGGCATCACGTCAAATCCTCCCTCGTTATCCGATTTCCGACTTATCAATATGGCTGGTCTAAACGCATATCGGTCATGCGGGATATTTACGAGCTTTGCTCAAACCTCCCCCTAATCCTGAATAATGCACCTGAAATCCATGGGGAATATATTTATTGCTTTCGTAATCAACAATACCGACGACGTAGGCTGCTTGTCCGAAGGTATATGTTGACTCCCTCGAAAG
>CAZPNQ010000007.1:0-65598 GCA_964587955.1 uncultured Nitrospira sp. | reverse complement strand
AGGACGGGGCGAGCTTCATCTTTCCGTGTTGATCGAACAGATGCGACGGGAAGGGTACGAGCTTCAAGTGTCGCAACCGGAGGTCATTCTCCACCGCGAGGGCGGGGCTGTCATGGAACCGTACGAAGAACTGACCATCCAAGTACCGGAAACCTATCAGGGCACGGTTATCGAGGAGATCGGGAAACGCCGCGGCGAGATGCGGCATATGCGGCTCATTCACTCCGATGTCGGCACCAGCGAGATGCATTTGGAATACCACATCCCGACCCGCGGCATCATGGGGCTCAAGAACGTACTGCTTGCAAAGACCCGGGGAACCGTCATCATGCACCACGTGTTTGCGGCATATGAACCGGCAGAAGAGCGGGACCTGATCGTAGCACCTCATGGCTCGCTTGTAGCCTATGAGGACGGCCTCAGTACGGGCTATGCCATCTTCATGACACAGGAACGCGGTGCCATGTTCATCGGGCCCGGCATCGACGTCTACCGAGGGATGGTCGTGGGCCAGAACAGCCGAGATGAGGACCTCGATGTGAATGTGTGCAAGGAAAAGCATCTCTCCAACATGCGGGCTTCCGGTTCCGATGAAGCCTTGGTGCTGACGCCTCCGCGCGAGATGACCCTTGAGTTCGCTTTGGAATATATCGGGGCCGATGAGCTTGTCGAAGTCACGCCGCAGAATTTACGCTTACGAAAACGACTGCTGCATCCTGAAGATCGTCGCAAGGCAAAGAAGGCCGCAAAGTGAGAATTAGGAAGAAAGCCCCTAAACCTTCTGCCAAGCGTCCGCCTCTCTATTTCCTCGGCTATCGTGGCACTGCCCCGACTACCGAGGAATTGAAGCTCCTGTACGAGCGCGAATATGGAGCACCGCTGACCATCCGCTACGAAGAAGAGGGTTCGACCGAGTCCTGGAAGGCCACGCAGGGCCCCTGGTCGGCCCACGTCGTGATGCCGTTGCCGATGAGCCATGTCGCCGACGTCATGAAGCAGCTGACCTGGGAACATGACCTGATGGGCGCCGTCGCACCGTCGGTCACCTCCCCTCGTGATATGCCCGATACCGTCCTTCTTGCCACACGCCTGGCTCGTTGTCTGACTCTGCTGTCACAAGGCACGGCCTATGATGTCATTACTCAAGCGTACGTCAATCCCTCAGACTGGCAGCCTCGTACACTCACGAGTTTTCTTTTGGAGGACCACGTGTCCATCGTCCATGACGATACCGCTGAATCAGACCGGGTGTGGTCCTATTCACTGGGCTTGAGTAAGTTCGGGCTGGACGAAGTTGAAGTGTTTATGGCGAAGGGACTTTCCGACAGCACGGCGAAAGAAGTGTTGACTGTGTCGGCCGGTGAATTGCTGCGGATAGGACATTCTCCGAAGGTCGGGACAGCGTTTGATCTTCCTCAGCTGAGTCGCACGATTCACGTTAAGAATTATCGTACCGCCGCGCCTGCCGGACGAATGCTGGGGTTCCGAGAACTTCAAGCCTCGTAAGGTCCGCGACGCGAAGAATAATGAGGCGCACGGCGCGATGAATAAAGAGCGCCACGTTTGTGCGCGCCGGCGAGTTGGTGAGCCGGCAGTGTCCGAGGGTTTTCACGTTTGCGGACGGGCGCCCTCGGCTTCGCCGCGAGGCGAGCGAGTTGGTGAGCGCCCGGTATCATAGAAATCATTCATTTTTTTGTCGAAGCGACGCGAGAACGCCGCAGGAGGACTTTTTCAACGCCTTCTAGGCCTATCGGACCGTTGACATCCCTTTAAAACACAGGTTACAAAGTTTATGGCTTCATGATGGGGTCCTCCCAACTTGAGACCTCAGTACAGCAATCACCCATACAGATGTTTTAATAAGGAGGTTTGTGATGAGCGACGTAGCATCGGAAATTAAGGTGGGCGACACAGCACCGGACTTCAATCTGAAGGATCAGGACCAAAAGGACGTGAAGTTGAGCGACTACAAAGGCAAGAAGAACGTCGTGCTCTGCTTCTACCCTCTGGATTGGAGTCCCGTGTGTCAGGGTGAAAACAAGTGTCTGACCGACGACTTCCCCAAGTTTCAGTCCGCTAACGCAGAATTGTTCGGCGTCAGTTGCGACAGCTTCTTTTCGCACAAAGCCTGGGCGGATTCACTGGATCTGAAGCATCGCCTCTTATCCGACGTACATCGGACAACCGCCAAGTCGTATGGCCTTTACTTTGAACCACTGAACTGTTCCAAGCGTGCCACCGTGATCGTCGATAAGAACGGCAAAGTTGCCTATGCCAAGGTGCAGGAAATTAAGACAGCCCGCGAGGACAAGGAAATCCTCGACGCGCTCTCTAAGTTGAACTGACCAGTACTGAGCGTTGAGTGCTGAGTAATGAGATCCCTCTCATACTCAGCACTTAGCACTCTTGGCACCATCCTACTGAAAAGCCAGGAACGGCCATACCTATGAGCACCGTCCTCGACGTCAGTGATACCAACTATGCAGAATTCACCCAAGCGCCTGCCGCCATCGTGGCATACGGATTGGCGACCTGCGAACCGTGCAAGCTTTATGACCCGATCCTGGAAGAGATAGCCGCCAAGTTTCCCGATCTGAAAGTCGGCAAGGCGAAGATGCATGTTCCCGGCCGATGCCGCGAGATCAAAAAATCCCACACATTCGAAACCTATCCCACTACCCATTTCTTCGCGCATGGTAAACTGTTGCTCACGCGTGAAGGAGTCGTCGAGCCGGCCGAACTCGCCGCACTCATTTCGGACCACCTACTTAAGTAACATCCATGCTTACCGAGTAATTCATCGAAAGAAACTTTTCAAGGCCAAGGCAGCCAATCATCGAAAGGGTTCAATGGCCGGCGAGTTAGGAGGCAACCGAGAATGAACAACGCCATTGCGGCTCTCGTAATCGGTGTAACCTTGGCTTTTTCGTTCCCGGCTCAGGCTCATACTGACGAATTTTTTGAATCGGTTGAGGCCCCACACGGCGGACAATTGCGCATGACCGGGCCGTTTCATATGGAGCTGGTCGCGAAGGATGGATACCTCACGGTGTACGTCACGGATCACGCGGACAATGCCATCAGCGTGGACGGCGGCCTGGCAAAAGCCACCATTGAGGCGGGATCGGCCAGGACACAGGTGCATCTCCATCCCATAGGGAACAACATGCTGAAGGGCTCCGGCACCTTTTCCCTCACGCCGAACACCGTGGTCATCGTCTTCATGAAACTGCCGAATCAAGACGGCTATGCCGCCCGCTTCATGCCGCTCAAACCCAAGCCCGACCCGAGCGAGAAAGCACAGGGGGGAACGTCAAGGGACCACGGTGAGCACCATCATCACCACCATCCGCCGAAGCAGTGATAGTCGACATCTATCGATTGATGAGATTGAGCTAGTTTTGGGAGAACGATCATGAAACATTTACTGTGGACCTTGGCTCTGTGCACGGCCATGCTCGCGGCGGTGCCCGTTGGAGCCCATACGTCGAAACGGTCCGATCCTGTGAAAGCTGTTCATGGCGGGCAATCGCTTGCCGCAGGACCGTATCACCTAGAGCTCGTCGCTCAGGATGGAGAGCTGATCCTGTACGTGACGGATCATTCGGACAAGGCCATTCCCACTGATGGAGCAAGAGCCAAGGCCACTATCCAGCATGGGTATGAGAAAGCCAACGTCCAGGTGGAATTGGAGCCGTCCGGTGACAACACCCTGAAAGGTACCGGTGCCTTTACGATAAGCCGAGATACCGGGATTATCGTCTTCCTGAGGTTACCGGAACAGGAAGCCTACGCAGCCCGCTTTACTCCACTCGAGTCTAAGGGCGGAGCCACTCATACGGAAGGTGAGCGCCACCACAAGCACCCGCCAAAACACTGACCACTATTCCATGGATATCTCACGGCTGGAGAAATTCGTGAAGAGGATCTCTTACTGCAACAAATTCGCAGACGGCTTATCCATGTAGGTCAGCAACGCAATCAGTCCCGCGCCGATCAGCAGCCATGCGAGGCCACCCTTCCAGTTCCGCTGACTGAAAGCGAATACACTGATCAGAAACAACAGCGCCCCCACCATTCCGATAAACAGCGAACCCGTCGCGCTCATCGTCCCTCACAAGTTTCGGTCTCTGTTTAGCATCTCCCCATGAATGAACATTACGAAGCAGACCAAGACGACACAAATCCGCGTTCGGGACAACCCTCTCTACAGATTTTCATTATCCAGTCTCTTTTCTAAGCCTTCGATACCGAGCCTCAACCGAAGAAACGGCGTCACCAAATGCCAGAGCACAACTACTAGCGATCAGATAATATCAGCCCAGCAAGTAGGTATGCGGATCGCATTACGTAATCAAATCGTGACGATCATGGCAGTCTGTCGGCGTAATCGAACGACAGGTCGCGGGTTTGAATGAGGCGAATGTTGTGTAGAGTTCCGCCTGAGAGATGTCCGGCGAGACGATCCCAGATGGTCTTGGCAAGCGCTTCCCCTCTCACTATTTCTAAGCCGAGCACTTGGCGAAGATCCTGCCGGTCGAATAATTTGATGATCCGGTCATGTACAAGCCGATCCAACGCACCGATGTCGGTCACCATCCCCGTCGCAGGATCGATCGTTCCGTGAACCGTCACGTAGCAATCCCAGTCTCGTCCCTGATGGTTGGCTTGGACCGCATTGAACGAATATCGCTTGGCGACTGTGGCAACGTCCGGACCATCGGTTGCGGTAACTTCGGCATAGAGATCTTCATCCTCACAAAGCCGAAGGGCATGCAGGTTCCCGATATCTCGTTGAGCGACCAGTTTCGTCCAGAGCACATGCGCAAAATTCTCTGACGTTGGAATTCGATCCGCGAAGTAAGGCATGTCGAGATTCAGGTTCTTATGATCAAATTCTTCGATCACGGCAAGGAGCACTCGTTTGAGGTCGAACAGATTGACGACCATGCCTGTCTTTGTATCGATTTCTCCGGAGACCGTCACTTCCAGCAGATAGTTATGTCCGTGAGCCGGAGGATTGTAACAGCGCCCGAACATCGCGCGATTTTTTGCCTCATCCCATTCAGTTCTGATATAGCGATGCGCGGCGGCAAACTCGATACGCTTATTCAACAAAATAGGGGGCATAGTTCTCCGGAGCTGAGTCCCGAGCCTTGAGTCAACCGCGTAAATCGGCGAGCCACTCTTCCCGCATACTGCCGGGGACAGAAACCTCTTCGTGGTATCCACCGTGGTTCACGCGAATCCTCACCGGTTGAGTGAGGTCTGCGATAACTGTTTTCATGGACGCAGACGGTCGAAACCTGACGAAATGGACTGCACTGATTTTCGTTTCATGACTGCGGCCGCCTTCGAACTCGCCGAAAGCTTCTTCACCACCGGCCAAGATGGCCATTTTGTCTCCGTGATCCAGTCCCATGAACTGATCCAATTTTTCTTTTATCTTGGCCTCGTCGGTGATCTCAATCAAGAGGGTCGCGCTCAGTTCGTTGGCGTTCGGCAGCAGCGCATTGTACACATCCAACTCATCCTTGATCTTGCCCGGATCGACGATTCGTTCAGTTCGGATCATTTCCTGAATCTGAAACCGCAGTGTCTCGCGGTTTTCAAAGACGACGGTGATCAATGGGCCGATAGAAATTCGGCGCCGCTGCTTGAGCGCGATGATTTTGGCGCGAAAGGCTTCTCGCTGCCTTTCATACTCTTCGTACGGAATGATATCGCCGGGTGTGATCGCTTTCACTGTTGTTCCCTTAGCTGATCCCTGGACGAACGTAGATCACAGAGGCTCCCATTCTTATGGTGACAGCCCATACGCGTCACGAACGACCTGAATCGGATGCACGACGGTTTTTCTTCCAGCATGCACCGACGCGCCGGCTTGTTCCAACTGCACGCCCGCCAAGGGACAGTCCGAAGCGACGAGGTCGGCCGGCGTTTGCTCGATCGCGCGCACAGCCTTGCCGGCGATTTTCATCGACAACGCGAAGAACTCCGTTTTGGCGGACCACGTGCCGTCATGCCCCGAACATTGTTCGATCAGCTCGACGTGGGCCCCCGCACATTCCATCAGTTCCTTGGACTTGAACCCGATATTCTGATCCCTGAGGTGACAAGGGATCTGATACGCGATGCGCCCCGGCTTCTTGGTGAAATCAGTCGCCAACTGGCCTGTTTTTTTCATCGCGATCAGATATTCACAGACATCGAAGGTTCGCTCCGCCACTTGTTTGGTCTGCTCATCGCGCTGAAGCTCCGGATATTCACGCTTCAGCATCAAACTGCAGCTGGCCGTCGGAACTACAACATCGTACCCCTTGAGGACCCACGGGTACAATGACGCGACGTTGGTTCGAGCAGCCTGTTGAATGGCCTGGGTATCACCGATATCGTAACTCGGCATCCCACAACAGCGTTGTTCCGGCACCACGACGTGAACCCCGTTCTTTTCGAGCACCTGCACCGTCGCCTTGCCGACATCGGTCGCCTGAAAGTTCACAAGGCAGCTGGAAAACAGCGCGACCTTCCGGACAGGCGGATCAACTGCAGCGGCCTTCTTCCGACGATCGAACCAGCGGGGAAACGTTTCGTGGGAGAAATGCAACAGGCGGCGGTCTCGATGAATCCCCATGACCCGTTCAAGGACTCGGCGCACGAATCGGTTGCCCAACAACTGGTTCGTCACCGAAGCCGTCATGCTGCCCAGTCGGCCGATGGTATCCGTCATGATCAACAGACGGTCCCGCCATCGGACACCGCGTTCCGCGGCGAGACGCTTCTTCCACACGACCATCAAATGCGGAAAGTCGATTTCGTAGTGATGCGGGGGGGTATAAGGACAATGGTTGAAACAGAGCTTGCAGTAATAGCATTCGTCGACGACTTGATGATGATCGGCCGGCGTCAATTTCGCCACGTCACCCTCGTATACGTCGATCCGATCCAACAAGGTATTGAACGATGGGCAGAGATTGAAGCAGCGCCGGCACCCGTCACAGACCTCGTAGATCCGTAACGTTTCTTTCTCCAATTGTTTGGAGTCGACCGGTGCGATGAGACTGAGACCTTTCATGATTCTCTTCTCCGAAAACGATCAGCGGCCAGCCTTCACCGACGGACTCGCGCCACGTCGCCGAAAACTGACCGCTGAAGGTGAGCTGACACGCAGGCTGTTAGGCCTTCAGAGTATCCAGTCCCTTCTGAAACCGATTGGCGTGAGACCGTTCGGCCTTCGCCAAAGTCTCAAACCATTCGGCCAACTCAGGAAACCCTTCGTCACGTGCGGTCTTAGCCATCCCGGGATACATTTGGGTATATTCGTACGTTTCGCCCTCGATAGCGGACTTGAGATTCGCGTCCGTGTTACCCATCGGCACGCCCGTCGCCGGATCGCCTACCTCTTTCAAAAAGTCCAGGTGCCCGAAGGCATGTCCCGTTTCAGCCTCCGAGGTATCCCGGAAGAGCCCGCCGACATCCGGATAGCCCTCAATATCCGCTCGTCGGGCAAAATAGAGATACCGGCGGTTTGCCTGCGATTCTCCCGCAAACGCATGCTTGAGATTATCGTGACTCTTCGTTCCTTTTAAACTCTTTCCCATGACATTCTCCTCCTTATTCGAACGCCCGCCTCTATGTCCCCAAGATTCGACTTTATGGAGACGGCAACTAAGATAGCTCAGCCGTCGTGAGAGGTTCAAGGGGCTTCGCTACTTCAAGCTCGACCTATTATCAGAAAGTGTCATCGAAGTGCGGCCGATTGAGCTAGTGTTTGCACCCGTTGGATGTATGTTAGACTCACCACGTAGACACAGGGACTATAGTTACGAGGCTCCGGGTGAAGATTTCGTTTCGTAATTGGTTCTGTCGAACGACAGGTATCATCTCGTTGTTCGCTCTCATTTTGTCCGGTTGTGCACAAGATCCGTATCAAAGGAGAGCGGATGTCATTAAGGATCACGTCGAGAACTTTTACACACATCTCAAGGCCAATAGAGTGGGCGCGGCGGTTCACGAAAACGAGCAGATCGAAGGCATGGCCGACCAGATGGCGGACGTCGTCAGGAAACAGGGCCAATTGCAGGGGACATCGCAGGTGGGGCGAGAATTCGCGCTGATGAAAACGGCTCGAGAAACGGCAATTCAGAACTGGATGGCACTGGGACAGTATTTTACGATCAAGAAGCAGCCGGAGAGAGCCCGTACAACCTATCAGCGGGTAGTCGAGACTTACACGAACCCGACGGAACACGCATACCGAGAACAAGCGACTCGAGCGTTGAAAGACCTGGAGATCGTCTCAGAGTCCTCTCCAGTCTCGGCTCACTAATCGACAGCGCTTGAACGGTGTGGCGAGAGTTCGTACGTCAAACGCTTATATGACCCACCCAATTACGTTCACGCTGCTCCTGATGGGCATCTGTGCAACATGGGCGGGATGTGTCCATCATGTTGACGTGACGCCTCTCTCCGCAAGCTCCTCGTCCATCACCATCCCTCGAACCCTTCAGGCCAGCATCATCCCTATTTCAATGGAAGGCCCGGACCATCGGCCAGGCATCGTCTTGCTGGAATGGTCGCATCTCAACCTGAAGCAGTCGGTCTTGCAATACCTGCAACAACGAGGCACCTTCACTCTAGTCTCGCTCGAGCCAGCCGACCTGACGCTTCGTGTGGCCACAAAACTGACGCTGGCCTATAGCAATGGTCTCTATCGTTACCGAATCGGGCTGCAAGCAGAACTGAGCGAAGACACTCGGTTTATGAAGTCGTATCACGCCGAACAGACTGCGGTTGGATCATCGGTACGATGGGTGACTGCTTCCGACCGTGTCCCGATCAAATGGGCGTTACAAGCAGCGTTGGAAGACTTAATGAAGCAGATCGAGTCAGACCGATCGATGTATATCAGCCGAACACAGCAACCGTTACGGAAGCTGTCCGATGACAAGATGTCAACTGGCGGTTAGGCCTTGGCTTTGGGTGACCACCACAGCTTTGTGAGAATCGGCACTCTTGTTCGGATCTTCCGCTGGTGCTTCCACATACTCGGGACAATCAAGCCGAAATGCCTGATCTCCGAACGCAACATTGTAGAAGTTACAGTGATGCGGTTGGTCCGATTCCGCATAGGCATGCGGACGAAAATGTTCGCAGGAGACGCACATGCGCGCAACAGGTATTTCTCCCTGCAATTGAAGCGCGCGAATCAATTTCACGAGCGAGGTAAGAAGGGCAACCTGTTCCTGCAACGACAGATTCTCCGTAGCAGACGCCAGAATCTCCGGCCATCGGTTTTCCACGTGGCCTGCCTTGGCGCCGAGTGAGGTGAGATGAACGGTCACTACCCGGTTGTCGATTTCCCGGCGGCGCCGGCGAACCAAGCGTTTCTGCTCGAGGGTTCGGATAACTTCAGAAGCGGTGGGTAGCTTAACGGAAAGTTCTCGGGCAATCGTAGAAACCGTCGCCGAATTATTCGGTCGAGATCGGAGAAACGTCAGCACTTGAATTTGTAAGGGACCGATACCTTGCCGTCCTTTTCGTCTCCATGCCCGGCTCTTCATCGCCAGACCGATTTTTGAAAGCCCCGTCACTAAACGATCGGGAAGCGAGTCTTGATCGATTTTCATTAATGCTGTCATAAAAGCTCTCCCATGATGTATCCGAGAGGGCGTCAGTCTATTGTGCTTTCCTCCTTTTCGTCAAGCTTGTTCCGCTCGCTAGAGGCCATCCCCTACTTTAGATGATCAACGGACCACGAGCACTCCACAGTGGGCGTGTTGCACCACCCGGGAGGAGATACTGCCGAGAAGTACGCGGCGAATCGCGCTCAGCCCCTTCGCGCCGATCACGATTAGGTCCGCCTTATCCTGTTTGGCCACGGTGAGAATCTCGTCAGCCGGTTTGCCCGGTCTCAGGGCTTCACGTATCTGAAAGCCTGATTTCGCGAGTTTAGCGCCATAGCGTTGGACCAGTGCTCTACCGGCCTCTTTGGCTTCCGGATACTTAAAATAGGGCACCGCATGCGTCACTGTTACTAGGACTGGTTCGTGACCCTGACCGTTGGGGCTCGGATCGACATTGCGCATCAGGAACTTCACCGCTTTATCCGACGCTGCTGACCCGTCGATCCCCAACACCACGTGCCTGACGGGGCGAGGGCGGTCTTTCACGACTAAAACGGAGCAAGGGGCATGGTGGATGGCATGGCTCGAGACGCTGCCCAGCATGAAGCGATCCAAGGCATCCAAGCCCCGACACCCGATCGACAGGAGTCCTGCATGACGCCGCGCATGCTTCATGATGGTGGCTGTCACACCGCCTCGGTCGATCGTCATGGTTCCGCTCAAACCAAGTGCAGACAACAAACGCTCCGATTCTTTTTTTGTGGATTTCGCCGCTGTTTCCATCCGCTTCACTTCGGACTGAATGTACCGCCCGGTCCCGACGATTACGGGTTGGATCATAAAGGGAGCGCGAACGCTCGCCACATCGACGACATGGAGGACACGAACGACCGGCTGCACAGCGAATGGTATCTCCGCCAACCATTCGATTGCCCACATACCATGTTTCGATCCATCAGTTGCTGCAAGAATCTTCATGTCGTATATCCTTGTTCGACGAGATCCATCCATAGAGCTTAAAGGTCGGTACTGGGCCGCTCTCAAAACGCCTCTGGAGATAGACCCGCCAAGGCATAGTGCCCAGCAGATCACGATGGTTCATGCCGGTCGCCGTGAACCCAATCATATGCATATGCTGCCTGGCACGCCCCTTCAGCCTCTTCATCATCTGCGGCATGGTTGTATACTTCATGGCGTCAAGAGGCAAGCGGTGAACTTGAAATACTCCGGTAGCTCTTCCAAGCTCACATGAGCACGAAAACGGCCATACCGCCGACCGCCCTGACCGTGCCGCTCCGACTGGCCATTGACGCGCTTCCCGGATTTCTTCCATGATGATCGCTTCCGCGTCGAGTCAATCCCGAAGCGCGTTGCCGTCTTGACGACCTCCGTCCCGTGAAACAAGCCACGGTGTTTTCCGAATGGGCTGCCGCGTTATTCCATCACCTGGGTTTGGCCGAATAGGGCTCATGCGGCTGCACAGTGGGACCTCTCGATCGCTGAGAGCCCTTGACGCGCAAGCCTATGACGTCGGATTTTCCGGGCTTTGCGCGGCCCGGCTCAGGCAGTCGATCGCAGGCTCTAATACAGAAGGAGACACTTGATGATGCGCCTTTCCATACCGGCTGTCGTTGTGGGATTCGTCTTTTTTGCAGGCCTCATGGCTCCATGGGCCGGGGCGGCCGGTCCGTCAGCTTCCCATGCGACGTCGACCCCGGTTTTCGTGTGTAAGAGTCCGTACAAGAAAAAATCGGTCCCGGCCAAGACATTGCAGGCTCTCGTTCTTTCACACGAGCGATGGGTGGAATATCGAGGCAACCCGGACGCCAAGCGCGCAGAGCTCTGCCAAGCGGATCTGAGCCGCGCCGAACTGACGAGAGCGAACCTCGAACGGGCTGATCTTGAAGGGACCGTCCTGCGGCAAGCGAAGTTGTCCCATGCCACCCTGACTCAGGCCAGCCTCGCCGGAGCTGACCTTACCAAATCCATCCTCATCGACAGTGATCTCTCCGGAGCCGATCTCCGTGGCGCCAAACTCACCGGTGCAAATCTCTCTCACGCAGTCGGTGATGACGCCGCTCTGTTTGGCGCCGTCCTGATGGGCACCAAGTTGAATGGAGCCTCGTTCGAGCGGGCACAGTTGCAGGGCACCGATCTCACTTCTGCCGATTTGACCGATGGCGGCTTCGCCGCGGCGTATTTTTACGGAGCGACTTTGAGAGATGCGGTCCTGGTACATGCTGATCTGACAAGTGCGGACCTGCGTCGCGCCGTCCTGACGAGCGCGAATCTTAGTCGCGCAAACCTTCAGAGAACACTCCTGGATCGCGCACACATGGAAACGGCCCGTCTGGTCGAAGCCGACTTGGGAAACGCTTATTTGGACGAAACGAATTTGCGCGATGCCAATCTAAAGAAAGCCATTCTTCGCGGTGCCGACCTCCGGTTTGCCGACCTGAGCGGCGCCGATCTGCATGACGCCGACTTGGAAAGAGCGAACCTGGAAGAGGTTGCCCTGGTCAAGGCGGATTTGCACTCGACGAATCTGCGGATGGCCATTCTTTATCATGCCGTCCTCGATGAAGCCGATTTCCTCGACGCGAATCTCAACCGCGCCATCCTCATTGGAGCCAAGGGATTGCACATCAACTTCATGAACGCTGATCTGAGCGAAATCTACGCTCCGAAATCCTCCTTGACTCATGCCCAATTCAACAGGGCCAATCTGGAATCGTCGAATTTCACCGGGGCAGATCTTCGCGGGTCGATCTTCAGCCATTCCGACATGACCCATGCCAATCTTCAGGAAGCCAACCTTCAGGAAACTAACTTGCAGGATGCGACCTTAGCCGGAGCCAATTTGAGCGGTGCTCGGCTGGACTCGGCGGACTTACGCCGCGCAAACTTCAAGGGCGCCATACTCTCATCGGTCATCGGTCTCACACAGACGCAACTCAATGCAGCCTGCGTCGACGGCCTGACCAAATTGCCGCCTGAGCTCAGCCGTCCGGCTCCCTGCAGTCCCGCAAAAAAACAGGGACGGCCATGACGTCCTTTCACGAGCACGCTGTCAGGATCACAAAAGGACACATGACCCTGGAGGGCATACTTGGACTCCCAGCCGAGCCGCACGGTGTCGTTGTCTTTGCGCACGGCAGCGGCAGTGGACGATCGAGCCCTCGTAATAATTTCGTCGCAGGCCATTTACAGCAAGACAGACTTGCCACCTTGCTTCTGGATCTTTTGACCGAAGAGGAAGCAATGGATCGGCACAACGCGTTCGACATCGATCTGCTGGCAGATCGCTTATTGTCGGCCAAAGGTTGGCTAGGAACAGAATCGCGGACGAGAGATTTGGGAATCGGGTATTTTGGCGCCAGCACGGGTGCTGGAGCGGCCTTACAAGCCGCCGCGCGAGATCCGTCGAACATCAAGGCCGTGGTATCGCGAGGAGGACGGTCGGATCTGGCTGCACCGTACCTACCGTCGGTCATTGCCCCGACCTTGCTGATCATCGGAGGCCACGATGAACCGGTCATTGAGATGAACCAGGACTCTTACAACCTGCTGACCTGCGAAAAGAAGTTGATCATCATTCCCGGTGCGACACATCTCTTCGAAGAAACTGGCACGCTGGAACAGGTAGCCGAACAGGCGAGCCGATGGTTCCGACAATACCTGCGCCGGCTCCATTAAGGCTTCCGTCAAAAATCCTTTGAGCAGTTCTCCAACGGACATTCCACCTGCAACGTCTTGAACGTTGTAAGGATCGGGAAATGAACCGTCACATTTCCACTCCCGATGGTTTTATGAAGCCTCTGCGGAAAGCTCCATCCTTCGTGGCCTAGTGAACCTTCCAGTGCAGTCATGGCGACGCTGATTCTATGATGAACGAGTATAGAACTGTGTTCGAGAAGTGATCAAGCGTCGTGAGTGACCGAGGAGAATGCATTGAATGAAATCGCCTGATTTACAATGCTTAGTATGGGGTTTCCTCTGCGCCATGGTCGGGTGCAACAATGCCGATGGGGAAGCCGTGAGCAAGAGTGCTGTGAAGCCGGACGCCGAGCCAGGTGTCGTGAGGCTAACTACAGAAGAAGTCGAAACCGGTCATATCGTTTTGAAACCGGCAGTGCGAAGAGATTTCTCAACGTACCGAGACTTCCCTGCGACAGTCGTGCCCAACCACCATGCGACGGCTGAAATTACCGCCTTGGTCAGGGGCCGCATCGTGGAGGTGTATGCGGATCTCGGACAACAGGTGAAAGCCGGTGATGCGCTCGCGCTCCTTTACAGCAATGATCTCGTCGATGCGCAATCGTCATATTTGAAAGCCATTGCGAGGCTGTATGTGGCGGAACGTTCTTATGAACGCGCGCA
Source organism: uncultured Nitrospira sp. (assembly GCA_964587955.1). Taxonomy (GTDB): domain Bacteria; phylum Nitrospirota; class Nitrospiria; order Nitrospirales; family Nitrospiraceae; genus Nitrospira_D. Next base: position 51,592 of record CAZPNQ010000007.1, on the reverse strand, counting down.
GATGCTACTGAAGGAGAAAGTCATTCCACTTGCCGAGTCGCAACGCCGACGAGGCGAGATGCTCAGTGCGCGGGCAGAAAAACGTGAGACCCAAGCCCGGCTTCAGCTCCTTGGCATGAACGAAGAACATGTTGAAGAGCTGGATCGTGATCAGAAACTCATTTCTTATCTATCCATTAAAGCACCGTTCGATAGCAGGGTCATCGCGAGGAATCTGACCAAGGGAGAAGTCGTGGAGGTCACGGAGAAACTCTTTACGGTGGCCGATCTGTCTGAAGTGTGGGTGCTGGCCAATATCCCCGAAAAGGACATCCCCTTCGTTCGACCGAATTCCGAGACCTCGCGAGTGGAACAACAAGTGGATGTATTGCTGACCGCGTATCCCGGTGAAATATTCCACGGCGAAGTGACTTATATCGGGGATGTCCTTGACATGGCGACCCGCACGATGAGCTTGCGCCTGGAAGTGCCGAATTCCGAGCGAAAACTGAAACCCAACATGTTTGCGACTATCCGAGTGTACTCGTTGCCGGAACAGAATGTCCTCGTGCTTCCGGAAAGCGCGATCCAGCGGGCGCAGGACCGCCGGTATGTCTTTGTTCAGCGTGACGCAACCACGTTCGAAGTACGCGATGTCAAGGTGGGTGAAAGCAACGGCATAGACATGCGTATTCTTGACGGGGTGCGGGAAGGAGAACTCATCGTCGTCAAAGGCGCTTTTATTCTCAGCTCTGAACTTTTAGGCGACGACGCTTAGCACTTCGTTGCGCCCTCAACTCTATGTCGCTCTTTACTGACCTGTCATTGCGTTATCGTGTGCTGGTCGTCGCATTTGCCGTCATCCTTGTCGCGGCAGGTCTTTATTCGTTCAGTACCATCGCAATCGATGCTTTTCCGGACGTGACCACCGTCTTGGTCCAAGTTGTGACCGAAGTTCCCGGTCTTTCTCCCGTCGAGGTCGAACGCTTTGTAACCTTTCCGTTGGAACTTCAGTTGATCGGCGCTCCGGGACTGGTCGATATCCGTTCTCTGTCCAAAGTTGGGCTGTCGATGATCACGGTGGTCTTCCGCGACGATATCGATATTTACTTGGCCAGGCAGATCGTCTTGGAACGCGTATTGGAAGTGCAAGAAAGCTTGCCGCCTGGCGCCGTCTCTGAACTAGTGCCGAACTCGACAGGGTTGGGAGAAGTCTATCAGTTTTATTTGGAAGGTCCTCACGACCGGGATCCCGGTTTCGTCATGACAGAATCCGATCTTATGGAACGTCGAACGCTTGAGGATTGGGTCATCCGTCCCCTGTTGAAAGGCCAACCTGACGTTGTCGACGTCAATTCCATGGGCGGCTTCGTCCGACAATATCAAGTCATGGTCAACCCCGATTTGCTCCGCAAGTACGATCTCGCGCTGCACGACGTGTTTTTGGCGGTCGCCAGCAACAATGCCAACGCAGGCGGCAATATATTGGAAAAGGGCGATGAAAAATACATCGTTCGTGGAATCGGTCTCATAAAAACTCTCGCGGACATTGAGAATATCGTCGTGAAAGAAGCGCAGGGGACGCCCGTATTCGTTCGGGATGTGGCCGAGGTGGGCATCGGACCCGCAATCCGGCACGGAGCGGCGTTGCTGAACGGCAATCATGAGGTGGTTGTCGGGATCGTGTTGATGCTCCGCGGTGGCAACGCCAGGCAAGTGGTGCAGGCGGTCAAAGACAAAGTCGACGACATCCATACCAAGAAGCTGCTGCCGCATGGTCTTCGGATCGTCCCGTTCTACGATCGGATCGAGCTTATCCTGGCGGCCCTGCAGACCGTCTACAAAGCACTGCTGGAAGGCATCGTACTGGTCGTCCTTGTCCTTTTTCTCTTCCTCGGCAATGTTCGGAGCGCGCTGATTGTCACCGCCACGCTCATCGTGACGCCGCTCGCCACGTTCATCGTGATGGACCAGGTCGGATTGACCGCAAATCTGATGTCTCTCGGTGGTCTGGTCATCGCGATCGGGATGATGGTGGATGGATCGGTCGTGGTGGTGGAAAACATCTATCGACATCTGGCGGAACGTTCGACTGCGAAGAGGCAGCATACTGAATTGGTCTTCGGCGCGACCAATGAAGTGGCACAACCGGTGGTCTTCGGCATTCTCATCATCATCATCGTCTTTCTCCCGATCCTTACCCTTCAAGGCATGGAAGGCAAGATGTTCAAGCCGCTCGCCTACACCATCATCATCGCCTTGTTGACGTCGCTGCTGCTCTCGCTCAGCCTGTCGCCCGCCCTATGCTCGCTGGTGCTCAAACGGGCCGATGAACATGATACGTGGATTCTCCGCGCGGCGAAGCGGGTGTATAAACCGGCCCTGAACTGGTCCATGGCGCATCGCTTCCTCGTCATCGGTGGGGCGATTTCGCTGCTGGCGCTGAGCTTGGCGCTGTTTCCCTTCCTTGGCGGCGAATTCATTCCGATCTTGAACGAAGCCGCCATCACGCCTCAGACTATCCGCTTACCCAGCATTTCATTGGAGAGATCGATCGAGATTGAAAAAGACGTCCACCGGGCGATTCTCGAATTTCCTGAAGTCCGCATGGTGGTATCAAAAATCGGACGTTCGGAATTGGGCAACGACCCCCAAGAGCCGAACGCGAGCGATCCCGTCGTGCTCCTCAAGCCGATGGACGAATGGACGACTGCGGAAACGAAGCCGAAGCTGGACGATGCGGTGCGACAGCGCATCGAGCGAGTGCCGGGCGCCAATTTTCTCCTTAGCCAGCCGATTCAGCAACGGGTGGACGAACTGCTGTCCGGTGTCCGGTCGGAAGCGACCGTCAAGGTGATTGGCGAGGATCTCGAGACATTGCGCCGGATGGCCGACGAAGTGCAAGCAATCATGAACGACATCAAAGGCGTCAAGGATATCCGTGTAGAACAATTGTTCGGCCAGACCTATTTGGCAATCGATATCGATCGCGCCAAGATCGCCCGTTATGGAATCAATGTCGCCCATATCCGCGAGATTATCTCCACGGCCATTGGGGCCGAAGCCGCGACGAGAGTGTACGAGGGGCAAAAACGGTTCGACTTGATTCTTCGTTATCCTGAACCGTACCGGGACAGCGTCAACACGATCAGCCAAATACTCCTGACCACCGCTTCGGGCGCACTCATTCCCCTAGGAGATTTAGCGAAGATCGAACTTCGAAAGGGGCCGGCACTGATCAGTCGGGAGGGACTGCAGCGTCGAATCTATATCGGCTTCAATACGCTTGGACGGGACATCGAAAGTATCGTCAAGGAAGCGCAGAACAAAATCCGGCGCCAAATTAAATTGCCCCCCGGGTATCACCTCGTGTGGGGCGGCTCGTTCGAGAACATGGAACGCGCGATGGCGAGGCTGCAGATCATCGTTCCGATCACCATCGGCTTGATTTTTCTGTTACTCTACGCCTCCTTCAATTCCGTCCGGTATGCCGCCTTGATCATCTTGAACCTTCCGTTTGCAATCATCGGCGGGATCGTGGCGCTTTGGCTCACCGGTGAGTATCTCAGTGTACCGGCCTCAGTCGGGTTCATTAACCTCTTCGGCGTCGCAGTCCTCAACGGCATCGTCCTCGTATCGTACATCAATCAGTTGCGGACCGAGGGCCAGTCGACCGACGAGGCGATCGTCCGAGGATGTCTGCTTCGTCTTCGGCCGGTGCTGATGACTGCACTGGTCGCCATGCTGGGATTGATCCCATTGGCGCTCTCGCACGACATCGGTTCGGAGGTACAACGACCCTTGGCGGTCGTGGTCATTGGTGGTCTCGTCAGTTCCACGCTGTTGACACTGATCGTTTTGCCCACCTTGTACGGTGCATTTGCTCCCGCCGGACCAAAATCGGATTCCCGCGAGAAGCAAGCGGCCACGTAGGTTGAGCGGTTTCATTCTCTCCTCAGTGCATCAGGCCAATTGATACTTCATGAGATAGATCCATCTTTCGTATCGTCGGCCATACAAATCCGACGATAGAGATTGGGGGAAGCATCCGGCCGGATACCGGAGGATATCCTAGTCCAAAATTCTCGTTCCTGATCGTAAAATGAGACGAGGTCCGGAATTGGCTGGCGATGAGATTCTTGAAGCCCACAAGAAGCTGGATCGTAGGAGTGTTTCTCTGCTCCCTGTTCGGCTGCAACTACGCTGATGGAGAGTCTTTCAGCAGAGACGCTACGCAGAACATCGGACCGGGCTTTGTCCGGCTGAGTATCGAGAAGGTGGAAACCGGCAATATCGCCGTTCAACCGGCGATGAGAAGAAATTTTTCTACATATCGCGACTTTCACGCGACGGTCGTCTCAAAACCTCATTCAACTGCCCACATCTTCCCTTTAGTCCGAGGTCGCGTGGTGGAGGTGTTTGCGGACCTTGGTCTGAAGGTGAAAGCCGGCGAAGTGCTCGCCATCCTGTATAGCCAAGATCTGGCAGAAGCTCAAACAGCGTACCTGAAGGCGCTGGCACAACTCTATGTAGCCGAGCACTCATATGCACGTGCCGAGATGCTTGGGAAAGAAAAAGCCATCCCTCCGTCAGAAACTCAACGGCGACGAGGTGAGATGTTACGTATGCGGGACAAAAAACGCGACTCTCAAGACCGGCTTTATCTCCTTGGTATGAGCGCCGAGAAGGTCCACCAGTTGGATGACGAGCACACCATCCAGCCGTATGTGCAAGTCACCGCTCCATTCGACAGTCGTGTTGTTGCAACGAATATTATAAAAGGGGAAGTCGTAGAAATCACCCATACAATGTTCACGGTGGCCGATTTGTCTACGGTGTGGGTATCGGCCGACGTTCCGGAGAAGAACCTTCCGCTCATCCGTCCCATTTGCGAAGCCTCCCGCATGGAACAAAAAGTCGAAGTGCTTCTGACTGCATATCCGGGCGAAGTCTTTCATGGTGACGTGACGTATCTCGACGATTTCTTTGGCGATGACACCCCCGCAATGAGTCTGCATCTTGAAGTCCCGAATTCCGAGCGAAAAGTAAAACCGAATATGTATGCCACGGTCCGTGTCCATTCTCTCCCGGAACAGAACGTTCTTGTGTTGCCCGAAAGCGCGATTCAACGGGAAAGAGACCGTCAATTCGTTTTTGTCCGGCACAATACAACTACCTTTCAGGCGCGCGATGTCCAGGTAGGAGAAAGCAACGGACGAGAAGTGCGAATTCTCGACGGGATACGCGATGGAGAATCGGTCGTCGTCAGCGGGACCTTCATCCTTACCTCCGAGCTCTGGCGCACTGAGATTTAATAGCTGAAAAAGCACCGAGTGTGCAGGTCATTGAGATTGCGATACGGTCTTCGACGCAGCAGGGCACCGCACGCGTTGAAATCATCTTCAGCCACGCCCGTTTTGAGTGTGCGAGGATTTCTGCTGGTTCTGAACCCGGTGTGAAGAAGGTCATTCCTGATGGAATTGTCCGCCCTACCAGAGATCAATACCGAAGATTAATAATGAGGTACTATGGCCATCTATCTACATGGTAATCAAAACACAATATACTTTCTTTAAGGATTGCGCGGGCTATGGTAGGCTGAAGCAGCGATTGTCCCAACTACGGACCCACCTCAAAGGGGACCTTCATGAAGATGCTTCACATTGTCTGTGGAAAGAAGTTGGAAGATGAGATCGTTGCCCTGTTCAAAAAATTAGGAATCAATGGATACACGGTGATTTCTGGAGTCGGGGGAAGTGGTGTGACAGGAACCATAGCAGCTTCCAACTCCTTGTCGAGCCATGATACGAATACGCTGTTTATCGTCGCGCTCGGATATGAGGCCTCGTTTCTGCCAAAGATTGTCGCAGCGCTCAAGGAACTGCGCGCCAAACATATTCAAGGGCACGATGATCGTGAAATACCATTGAAAGTCTTTCTTCAGCCCTGCGAAATCATCATTTAGTTCCACTGTGAAATTCCTCGGTCTTATCCTTTACTGGCATCCAGCCTCAGCGAAAAACTCCGTGAAGTGGGTGTCCCAGCAAACTACTACCAGTACCACGACAAACGAAAGCGCGGCATATTGTCGGCTAGGGTCATGCCCAGCACGGAATCGATGCGCCTCAGGTATACAATCAACTAGGAAAGACAAAGAGGTGCAATGATGGGAATGAAGCTTCTACACATGACCCTTGTGGCCATCATAGGGCTTTATGCCGTTACACTGGGTTGCAGTCAAACGGCGACCGAACGACGCGCTGCTTCACCGACTCTGGGAGAACGGATCAAACAGGATTCGCTCACCGGAAGGGTCAACGATATCGGATCGAAGTATGTATCAATCAAGGACAACGCCGGTGAAACGACCCGCGTCCGTGTCGACGATCACACCAAGATGGACCGTGTTGCGGTAGGAGATCAGGTTAAAGCCTACGTGTCGGAAGACGGATATGCCACGACGATTCAGCGAATTTCCGATTAACATTCCGTGAATCGTTCCACAACTTGAGCGGTGTGGGCGAGTACTCACTTCCGTGATCGTAACACCGCGTATCGACCTATACAGTGATGAGAACCTCCACGTCCCCCGTGCGGCGGGCGATTCGTAAGGCGACTTCTTCTCCATAGCGGTCGAGCACCAGATCGAGACGGGCGTTTCCAATAGAGAGGTTCCGTATCTCGACCCTTTCGAGAAATTGAGGAAGGACAGGGCGCGTAAACCTGACGACGCGACGCGGCGCGTCGATCTGCATGCCTAAGCAGGATTGCAGGGTCATGAAACCGGCGCCCGCGGCCCAGGCCTGTGGAGAGCAGGCCGTGGGATACAGTGTCGGACTTTCGCCGGCGTGACGGGAGAACCCACAAAATAATTCGGGCATTCGATGAAGGTCGAGAAACAGACTGGCATCGAAGAGTCCGGTTAAGATCTTCATCGCCCCTTCCTTCTGACCATAGGCCGCCATGCCGGCCGCGATGATGGCGTTGTCGTGAGGCCACACCGACCCGTTATGGTAGGACATCGGATTGTATCGCGCTTCCGAGGTGGCGATCGTGCGGACGCCCCATCCACTGAAAAACTCTTCGCTCAACAGTGCGCGTGCCGCGCGTACCCCCCGTTCCTCTCCGGCAATACCAGCGTAGAGGCAATGACCGGCGTTTGAGGAACGTACACGGCAAGGCCGCCCCCGCCCGTCCACAGCAAGGGCGTACACATCGAGTTCGTCGCACCAGAACGCCCGCTCGAATCGGTCTTGAAGTGAGCCCGCTTCTTTCAGCAATCGATCGGCGTGGTCGAAGTCTCCCAGAATTCTTGCTAAGTCCGCCGCCGTTCGTTTGGCTCGATACACGTAAGCCTGGACCTCACACAGGGCAATCGGCCCGTCAGCCGCAGTCCCGTCAGCGTGGAAGACAGCGTCGTGGGAATCTTTCCATCCTTGGTGCACCAGCCCATCGGCAGACCGTCTGGCATAGGTTGTAAAACCCATACCGGTTGGATCGCCGTACTGATCGATCCACTGGAGAGCCAGCTGAATATGCGGCCAGAGCGTCGTGAGAAACCGGCGATCGCCGCTCCGTTCGTAATAGGCCCCTGCCAGGACAATGAACAACGGCGTGGCGTCGACACTCCCGTAATATTTGCCGAACGGAATTTCCCCAAGGGCCGCCATCTCACCCTGACGCGTCTCGTGCAAAATCTTGCCGATCTCTGCGTCTTGTTCCGGCTGATTCTCCGTCGCCTGCGTCGAGGCAAGAAACGCCAAGACTCCCCGCGCCAGCGCAGGATTCATCCAGAGCATCTGCAACGCGGTAATAATACCGTCTCGTCCGAATGGAACACTGAACCAGGGCACTCCGGCATAAGGATAGGGTCCTTGCGGTGTCTCCGAGATCAACATGTGGAGATCGGCAATCGACCGGTTCAACCAGTGATTGAATTGCTCATTGGCTGTGTACACATGAGCGTCGGAGGATTTGGCTTTCTGTAAGGCGCGATCGGCCTCACGACTGGCACGGTCGTATGAGAGAAATACCCGACTCCGCCGTGGCTTGGTTTCACAGGAAATGGAGATGTCCCACGTCATGTCGGCGTGCGGAGGGAGATTCGCTTCGATCCTCAATCCATCGGGCGTCACCCGCTTCGGCGCCGGAGAGCACCGGACATAGGTTCGACGGATGGTCTCATCGAGTCCCTTGTATCCAAGCACCAGGCCTGTCTTTGATCGAATGGTATCGAGCCGCAATCCGCGATGAGGCCGCTCTCGACCGCGCGCTTCGAAGAGATCGGCAAAATCCGTGTCCATCGTAATCGTGAGTAGGAAAGGAAATTTCCTGACCCCATAATTATGAACCCGGATGCGCTCGTGACAGGTTCCTTGCCAGAGAAACCGGGTACGGCGTAGATGGAGCGTGCCTCTCGGCACAGGCCTTTGCCCATCAAGTAACACGTCCGGATTGGTCAGATCGACCCGGACAAGCGCATTGTTTTCTTTCACCATGGCGCTCAGCAACATCGGACGCTGTGTCCCGAGCGAAAGCTCGAAGCGGGATAGAAACCGCGTTCCCTCATGATAGAGTCCTTGTGGGCCAGGGAGGACCTGATGAATGTCACCGTACCGATCGAACACCGCAAAGGTCTCACCCTGTTTCAACACTTCCGTGCGGCCGTCGGCCAATGAGGATGATGCGAGAATGTAATACTGATCCTTCAATCTGATGACATCGTTCATGTATGATTCCCTTCAGTGTACGGCACTCGCTCGGCTCATGCGCGCGGCGACCAGGGCCGTCACAAACAGCACGAGCCCGATACCGAGGACGCCGGTTTCAGGCCCGTGGTGTTCCGTGATCCATCCGAATGCAGAAATTCCCCCGATGGCGGCAGTCATAGCCCCAGTCCCATAGAGTCCCAACACTCGCCCGATCATCTGGCTCGGGACCAGTTCTTGGATGATACCCCATGCGATCGGGGTAAAGGCGCCCATCCCGCAGCCGATCAGACCCATAAAGAGGCCGGCCATATAAGGATCAAGGGTTCTGGTCAATGCGCAGAGGGCTATCCCGCTCAGGACACTGGTCGCCATGATCAGGCGAACCCGATCCTTGATCATCCAGTCAGTAGCCCATAAAAGTCCGATCGAGGTGACGAATAGTCCGACGCCGAGCGCCGACCACAAATAGCCGACCTCGACCGGTCCCAGCCCTAGCATCTTCCGTGCGAACACCGGAAAGAGAGCGGTCAACGCGCTGGTGCCGAACGTATAGAGGGCAGCAGTCCCGGTCAAGAGTAATATCGCCGGTTGAATTCCAACGCTATAGCGAAATCCTTCAGCCAGATCTTGCAGCATCGTCGGTCTCGCAGCCAGTGAAGGAGCCTTTGATGTAGGCTTCTTAAAGCGGACGAGCGTGAGGCACGCGGCAGAAATCATGTAGGTCGCGGCATTGAGGCATAACACCTCTTGTGACCCGTAGGCAGCGATGCCTAAGCCGCTCAGTACCGGACCGAAAACAATGCCAAGGCTGGTCGTGCATTGGAGAAGCGCATTGGCTGCCGTGAACTGCGTTTTAGGAACAAAGGCAGGGATGGCGGCGGTGAGAGCCGGACCGAACACCGCCGTTGCAATGGCATGCAAGAGGACCAAGACATAGAGCACGGACACCGTGAACGATTCCACGGGGATGAGACAAGGAATCAACCCGATCAACACCGCGCGCAATACGTCGCTGGTGATCAATAGCACTTTTTTCGGGAGACGGTCGATATACACGCCGATGATCGGGCCCAACACGATCGGAGGAATCGTCTGCAGGAGACCGATCACGGACGTTTTCAGGGGCGATCCGGTCACAGCATAGACAAACCACAGGAGCGCCAGTCTCGAGATGCCGTCGCCGATTTGTGAGATAAGTTGTCCGGACCAAACAAGCCCAAAATCGCGAGTCAGAAGCAGTGGACGGTCCTGGACTACGATGCTGTCTGCGTTCTCCACCGTAGGGGGAGAGTAAGGCAAGGGGCCGGAGCGGCCTTGCATCAGCTCTCGCCCTCCAGCCGTATTTTTTCGGTGTTTACGGCTCGAACACCCGGAACCTGACGGGCCGTCTCCGCAGCTTCGAGCGCGATAACCTGGAAGCGGACAGTTCCGTTGAGTTGGACGATACCGTCCTCCGTCTTGACCTCGAAGTTAGCTGCCTTCAAGGTAGCGCTTTTGGAGAAACGCTCTTTGATCAACGTAGTGAGGATTTCATCTTGTTTCTTCAACAGCACCTTGGCGAGGTCTTTCTCGACGGCAAGCTTATTGACAACGGACTTGACACCTTGGACAACCTGCGCAATTTCTGTCGCAGCCGCTTTTTCTTCTTCGGTCGAAACACGTCCGGTCAGGGTCACGGTGTGCTGGTCGTCTCCGACTTCAATATCGTAATGGAAAAGCCGCGAATCTCCCATTAGCGCAAGTTTGACGCACAAAATCAGTGAGCCCAAAGGTTTCTTGGAAGCAGGGTCTTTCTCCTTGTTCTCAAGCTCAACGGCTGGTACGTCCGCCTTCGTCGGAGGACCAGGCTGAGACTGCGGTTTGGCATCCGTCGATGGCTTGGATGGCGCATGCTTCTCTGGCACAACGTCTTTGTGCTCACTTGACGAGTCCGCTTTTGTCGCAGGACTGGGTTTGGGCTGCAGCTTCGTGTCGGTTGATGGCTTGGATGGCGCATGCTTCTCTGGCACAACGTCTTTGTGATCGCTTGGCGAGTCCGCTTTTGTCGGAGGACCGGGCTGGGACTGTGGCTTCGTGTCGGTCGATGGTTTGGTAGGCGCCGGCTGACTGTCGGAGGGAGTCGGGGATGGTTGAGGACGCGACGTGGGTGTTTCCGTCGTACTTTCCTTTTCTTGTGCCTCGGGGAACGCCGGACCCGCAGCGATTGGTCCCAGCAAGAACACGCTTACACTCAGCATGATCAACGCTCGTGGCGACTTGGTCATCTCAAGACTCCTCCTCGTGAACCTCCTTACTTAGAGTTCACACAATCATTCTAACTCGCGACGACTATCCTGTCACCTTTCAAGTCGCGAGGTGGCCCCCTGATCTCAGGGGGCCGTTCTAAATTCGATGCGAGGGTTGATAGAAAGGTTCAGAGCGGTTTTGCAAACTGCCGTTCTGAATTATGATTGAGCGATGCTTGGCTGAGAGACAAAGGAACCAACGGGCGTTGAAACGGCCAAGCCCTGTGCGTGCGACTTATAAAAGCTGAACAGCCATGCGGTAGCAGCCGTCATGAGAAGAATGAGGCTGATTCCTCCCAGGCTCGCAGCGGGACCGATCGTATCGGCAGCCCATCCAAAACCCGCCATGCCAGCCATGGATGACGCCATTCCTCCTGTGGCGAAGCTCGTAAACACTCGGCCAAGGAGATGGGATGGTGTCAACTCTTGGAGCATCGTCCACACCATCGGAGTAAACATGGCGGTGCTTCCTCCGATCACGGCGATCAGGGCGCCGGCCATAACAGGGGCCTCCAGGAAACCAAGTGCCGCGACAGCCAGGCCGCCGATGGCCAAGGTGCCAGACATAAATCGCAAACGCCAAGATACGTCTCCCTGTGTAATCGATGTCAGGCAAAGAGAGGCTAGCAACATCCCAACGCCGAGGGCTGACCACAGCCATCCGAGTTGAATGGGACCTACTCCCAACACGTCTTTCGCGAAGACCGGCAACAGAAAGACAAATGCACTGATACCGACGCTATAAAGGGTGGCTGTCAACATCAGCAGCAACACCGTTTTTTGTTCGACGAACACGAAGCGGAACCCCGCGAGTAAATCGTTTGCGATCCCTTCGGTCAATCCTGTGCTCTCCGTACGACGACTGAGCGTTTCATACATGCGAATAGGGAACAAACACAGCGCAGAGACGAAAAACGTCGCAGCATCGGCATACAGAACGTTCTGCGCCCCGATAAGGGCGATTCCGAGGCCGCTGACGGCGGGACCCACAAGAAGCCCGACATTGGTCGTCGTCTGCATGAGCGCATTAGCAGCGATAAGCCGATCCTTGGGCACGATGAGAGGAACCGCAGAGGTTAAGGCGGGTCCGAACACCGTGGAAAAGATTGCGGTAGCAAACACCAGGACGTACAGCCGATCGAGCGTTAGTTCACCCGCAGCATAGAGCAGCGGGATCAAGAGCACCATGAGGGTTCGGAGGAGGTCGACGCCGATCATGACAGGTTTCTTCCGAACGCGGTCTAGGAAGACACCGATCAACGGGCCGAACAGCAAGGGGGGAAGCGTCTGAAGCAGGCCGACCACCGTCATCTTGAGCGCCGACCCGGTCATTTCATAGACGAACCATAACAGCGCTACTTTGTTGAGGCTGTCACCGATTTGAGAGATCGTTTGGCCGGCGAACAAAAAGCCGAAGTCTCTGGTCTTGACTAACTCCCAGCCTCGAGCGCGGCTCGGAGCTGAATCGGTTTCTTGCGAAGCATCGCGTATCTCAGACATGTCGGCCTCGCCCAAGAATCTTATGCTCCTCAGAGGCGAAGGCGGATGTCGCGTGAAATGCTTCATCTTCGAGAAGACGTTCATACAGCGCCACGTAGTCGCGTGCCATCCGATCCGCAGTAAACCGCTCGTCAAATGCAGCTCGGCAGCGCCGCCGATCGATGAGGGATAGCTGTCCCACGGCGTCCACCATTTCGGAGACGGTCTCACAAATAAAGCCGGTGACGCCGTGATCGATGATTTCAGGAATCGATCCGCGTCGGTACGCTACCACCGGAGTTCCGCAGGCCAGCGCTTCGATCAATACCAATCCAAAGGGTTCCGGCCAATCGTAAGGACACACAAGCGCCATCGCATTGCCGATAAACTTATCTTTTTCGGCATCGGAGATCTCTCCGATGAATTCAATCAAGGGATGGTTGAGCAACGGTTCAACTTCCGCTTCGAAGTAGTTCTGGTCGGCGGGATCGACCTTTGCCGCGATCTTCAAGGGGAGACCGGTGCGTTTAGCGATTTCGATCGCCTGGTCGGGACGTTTTTCAGGAGAGATGCGCCCCAGAAAGGCCAAATACCCTTGCGCCTGAGAATGAAACGTATAGAGGTTGCGGGGAAGACCATGGTGCACAGTCGCGGCCCAATTGGCCCAAGGCAGGGGCTTACGCTGGGCGTCTGAAATGGACACCAAGGGCATTTCAGAGAATTCACGGAAGACCGGTTCCAATTCCGGAAGATCTTGACGACCGTGCAGGGTCGTTACAACTGGAATAGTATTCCTCCGTGCCAACGGGAATCCGATGAAATCCAGGTGTGAATGGATAATGTCGAATCCCTTGGCCGCCCCAAGTGCCCGTTCCTGAAGCATCATCAATGGAGCGTCTCGATTGAATATACCGGTATTCAATCGGAGGGCCTGCGGGCAGATGGCTTCAAGCCGCGCGGTCGTCTCCGAATCACCGCTGGCGAACAGCGTGACGTCATGCCCCTGGGCCACCAGCTCTTCCGTAATGTACGACACGATTCGTTCGGTTCCGCCGTAGAGTTTCGGTGGAACACTCTCCCACAACGGGGCTACTTGCGCGATTCTCATTGGTCTTCCTTTCTCTTTCCTTGTGTCCGATTGCTAGTTCAGACTTCAGATTGTTGTTATTCGTTATTCTAGGTTCGGTGAAGTAGTAACGTTGGTTGATAGATGGGAAGGTTACCTATTGATGGCTATCTATTGGGTGCCCTTATGACTAGTTACTTCCCTTGTTCACGATTTATGCTACCGACTCCATCTGGCTTGGCTCAACGGACAAAACTTCTATGATCGATCCGAATTATGTCCAGTGGAGGATACTTGACTGGACATTGGTCTCATGATTGCCAGTTCAGAACTTTCCTGATGTGATCGACGACTCGTGACCGATACCAAAGTCAGCATATTCCACGTCCGAGGAACGTCAAGGTATCTACTCATGGATTTGGCGACGTATCAAATGCCAAGAGACGACGTAGGTAAGAACCCTTCCCGACGATGCTCCTACTGACTGATTCGCGCGGCCTTGACGATTTTGTCTCCTTTAATTTGTTCCAAGAAACGGTCGGGAGGAACTGCCGGAGAAACAATCCGTACTTCCTGCCAGCCTTCGTTCATCGCTCCCTTATTACCCTTCATCCCGTTTACCCATTGGTCAATGCTCTCCTGACTCGTTCCTTCACTGAACGTCACCCAGAAGAGGAATGGCTGCTGTTGGGAGGCCTGGAGACTGTCAGCCATTTTCAAGAGACGTTCGGGGCCTGAGTCGACGGATTTCGATGCACTGGCTACTGGCGGATGCAACTTGGTCTTCAGCGCCTTGTTATTCTCCTCTAAGCTGATCACCTCTTTGGACAGCCGGTCATTGTCAGCGGTGAGGCTATGAATCGCGGCCTCAAGTTGCTCCTGCTCAACCCGTCCTTTTGCCGCAAGATGCCGCGTCGTGCGGTCGGTCTCACGCCCAACCGCTTCCAGCCGTTTTTCAAGTTCTTCCTTGACCTCTTCTTTGACCAACACAACACTGGACGCCACAGACTCTTGGGTCGATGACAGTTTGGCCATAGCTTGATGGAGCTGCGCCATACCATTCTGTTGAGACTCAAGTGCCTCTCCGACCTTCGACTGCATCCGCGCAAGCTCAGCCAGCTGATGTTCGAGCTTTGCCATGTCGGCAACCGGCGCCGAAGGAACAGCTTCCGCCTGAATAACCGGAGACGGCGCGGACTCCGAAGTCATCCGTGCCGTCATCCTGTCAGTGAGCAATCCAACGACAGCTATCGCCAATACGGCTTGCGCGAAAGCGACGGTTCGCATGCCAAATGTAGGCGCAGTATCTGAACGGCGGGCCACCAATCTGTCGGCGGCATCAGTGATGCTCTTCCAGGCTCGACTCCAGACACTCGCTCCTGGAATGAACAGCGCATTGAGCGTTCCTCCTTGTGCGGTGTTCTGCACACAGAGTTCGATCGCATCGGAAGAAAGCTGGATGCGGTTCGTCCGGAACCCATGTTCAGGAGCAGCGAGCCCCCCTAAGAGAAATCCTTCTTCAGTGCGAAGCTGCACCGTTTCGATGTGATCGACATTGTGAACATGCAACGTCGCATCGATCCCCGCCCCTTCAAGCTCCCCAACGCGCCGCTCGTTGACATACACCTGAATTGGATCCGATGCGGCCCGAAGAGAGCGGCTGGATCGGCCATTTAGCGACTCAAGGAGTCGCGATCGATAGATTTCGAGGTCCTCATCCTGACCCATACATCCTCCTTAACTGCTCATTTTACAGGCTCACGTGACGCACGCGAGCAAGGGCTCGTACCCTTCTAGGGTCGCACTTGCAATTCCAGACGCGGTTTTTCACCGGCAGCGGATCCGTTGGATCCCAGTCCCCAGGCCGTTTGCATACAATCGAGGCACAGCGCCAGATGCCAAATCCGGTAATCACAACCATAACCCTGAGTAAACATGTCCCCCCACTGAGACCGCGAGAGACAGGGATAATGATCCGGTTCACTTTTGCGGTAGTGGGCCTGAGCGACTCGGATGAGCCGCTCAGCCTCGCTGTTGAATCGTTGACGTTGACGCTGTTGTTGATTGCCGAGCTCGATCACCTCTGCTTTTGTCAGGCCCATTTCATCTATGGTACGCTGCCAACCACTCTCGCGCCACCGGCGAAAATTTTTATAGATACGCTGACTCTCCAACCCATTGAGTCCGGTCACCGCGATGACGTCTCCCGGGCCCCATCCGTACGAGTGGTGATAGAGCGCGATGAGCGCGTCACGGCTGACCACCGCCCTTGCCACCAGCCCATCGAGAAACCGGCCCAGCGGCCTCAGCAAGTCAGGATGATAACAAAAGGGCTCCGGCCTGCTGTGCTGCTTCGCCACCAACGAGTCGAACAGAAACAACGGCCGGCATGGAACTTCGGTGCGTCCACAGACAAGAAACCGTTCCAGATACTCAGATCCCCAGCGCAGCGCAAATTTTTCATGCTCGATATCGTCATTCCACTGGCCGGTTTCCCGCAAAAATCGTTTGGTATAGCTCGTCGCTCTTTCCAGCAGCATGGGCAACGCCTGTGAGACGACTTGATCAAACTCCTGCGATGTCGCTACCACCTCCTCAAGGCGGCTCACCGTTCCGGTACGATCAGACATCGCTGGGCTCTTACTGACCGTGTTGTGCACACTTGTTAACGACATTCTGCCTCCATCGACATCCAAGAGCATTGGACAAATGATTCCCCTTGAATGCGAGTTTTGTCCGTTGTTCGCCCATCGTAGTCGTTGCTATTCTTATGGGGACTGCTGGTATTAGACGCCTTATAGTGCCTTCTTCTATCCTCGGATGTCACTTCAGTAAAACTGCGTGCACCATTCAAGCCATCGCCGTCAAACTCTAAGCTTATGTTTTCTCGCTGTGTGCTCATCAAGAGGCTCGGCACATGGATATGAAAACCGTTTCCACTCACCTACAGTTCCGCCGTAGTTGAACAGGTCGGAAAGCACCGACATTGATACGTCATCAGATTACTGGAGTACATGCTAGTGCCTTGAGAAGGCATGGGAACTACCAGTCAAGCTCTCAAGGGTGACTGTCAATTCACCTCAGGCAAAGAAACCGTGAAGGTCAGTGTTGTTCCATAGTTAGGCCGGCTGTTGATCTGCATAGTCCCACCGAGCAATCGGAGCCGCTCTTTCATACCCACAATCCCTACCGACCTTCTCTTCCCGGACACGAGGGTCGGATCGAAACCGATACCATCGTCCTTCACCGTAAGTTCTATCCCCCGCTCTATGCCCATCAAAGTCACAACCACATGCTTCGCATTGGCATGTCTTGAGATGTTGCTCAAGCTTTCCTGTAGCAGACGGAACAGCGTCGTCATGATCGCGGAAGGAAGTTTAGCCGGCACACCTTGCTCGGAAAATGCGACCTCGAAATCGGCCTTCTCGTGAAATTCTCCGATGAGCTCCCGTATCGGCCCCACAAGGGACACATCGCCGAGATTGCGGGGGATCAACTCATGGGAGAGGGATCGCAATTCGCTCAACAATTCGGCGAGTCTCTTGCTCATCAAAGCCATCCTCGGAACGAGATCTGGCGCTTGTCGTTGGCATAGGTTCGCCAGCAGATTCGCTTCGAGTATCAAAGCCGTCACTCGTTGGCAGTGATCGTCATGGAGCTCACTGGCAATGCGCTTGCACTCTTCTTCCTGGGCGGTCAATAGTTTTGCCGTGAGGTCTTGGAGGGCGATGCGGCCGGCTTCCAACTCGATTTGTTGTTGGCGCAAAGTTTCCTCGGCTTCTTTTCGCTGGGAAATGTCCTTGAATGTCAGGCGCAGCAGCCGGCCTTTGCCCTTTCCCGCCTTCACCGGTGCCGCCTGCAAAGCGGCGGAAAAGAAAGATCCATCGGAACGTTTCATCTTAAACTCGCCGATATCGGCCGTTTGCCTGGTAACGATCCCGCGGCAGAACAGCGTGAAGCGGTCGAGATCTTCGTCGGAGAGGAAGGCATTGAAGTTCCGGGCCAGAGGGGGTTGAAAATCCCACCGGAGGAGAGCCATGCCGGCAGGATTCACATCGTGAATCCGTTCGTCTCGATCGAGGGTAACGTAACCGACAGGAATCGTCTCGTACAATTCTCGGTAGGTGTTCCGACTTTCCTCCAGCTCCCCCTGGGTCCGGCGGAGTTCATGACACTGCATCTCCAGCTCGATTTGATGAACCTGAAGCTCATGGGCCAAGGCCATGACATTTTCCGGTGCGAGATCGGGGACCGACCGCTCGATCATCCGACTCAACCGTCGTTCGGCCAGTTGGCGGAGCTCGGTAAGTTGGGTGTGGTCGCGTGAGTGTGCCATATGGGGTCCTATGGCTTCTTATGCGGCTCCTGTCCTGCTGAAATTGTGCTTGATGATCGTTCCCATTCCGAAGGGCTTTCCATCGGTCGTGCGGACGAGAAAAACTTTAAGATGGACGGGAACCGGAGCACCGTTTTTGCAAACCAGTTCTTGGTCGAATTCCTGAGGTGTCCCGCTTTTGATCATCTTTTCAATCATCTCACGATGGATGTGTTGCCATTCCGGTGGTGTCATCTCTTGATACCGCATACGATGGACGACATCGCCTCGGACAAAACCGGTCAGACGCACAAAGGCCTCATTGACATCCAGCAGCAGTCCATCCATCGTCGCAAAGACCATGGCATCCGCAGAAGATTGAAACAGCGCGGAGAGACGTCCCCTCGCTTCGCCGCGTACGGTCATGTCCAATCCAACACCCCACTGCGCCCATCCGGAAATAGGGACTTGCGTCGGCAGGTTGAGCCATACGACTTGCTTCAAGGTACCGTCCTTAGAAGTCAAGGACCACTCCAAATCTTCCGAGTTGCCGGAGTGCCGTGGCGTGTCCTGAGCGATGCGGGCGCGATCAGCCGCAGCCGGGTACAATAATTTCAGCGTATCGCGGCGCCCGACCACCTCGTCTGCCCGATACCCCGTCACCCGCACACACTCCTGATTCCAAGCCACAATCCGGTGTTGATCATCAAACGCGGCGATCATGACGGGGATGTTCTCGAACAATAGCTGCAGCCGCTGTTCGCTCTCGCGTAGCGATTCCTCCAGCTTCTTCACCGTCCCGATGTTCGTAAAGGTGAGCACGCCGCCGTCAATCATGTTTTCCATCGTGCGATAGGGCATGATACGCAGGAGATACCACTCGCCTTTCTTCGTCTCGACCTGCAGCTCCTTGTAGACGAGTGTGTCGAGCACGCGGCTCAGGTCGCCGACCAGGCCGTCGTACTTGAGATTCGTGGCGATATCGCTCAGCGGACGGCCTACGTCAGTGGGGATCAAATTGATGACCGACGCCGCTTGCGGCGTGAAACGCTGGATGCGCATTTCGTTGTCCACGAAGATCGTGGCGATGTCCGTGCTGTTCAACAGATTCTTCATGTCGTTGTTGGTTCGCGACACGTCTTCGATCTTCTGCTGCAATTCCGAGTTCACCGTCACCAACTCCTCATTGAGGGATTGCAGCTCCTCCTTGGAAGTCGTCAGTTCCTCGTTGGTGCTCTGCAGCTCTTCGTTCGTCGACTGCAGCTCCTCATTGGCGGACTTCAGCTCTTCTTGGGAGGTTTCCATTTCCTCAATCGTGATCTGCAGTTGTTCCTTCGTATGTTGAAGCTCCTTGGCCAATCCCTCGACTTCTTTGTTTCGTTTCTCGCCGCCCAGTTTTGAGCGCTTCAGGGGAACGTCCTCGGCAAAATGTCCCTCTTCGAACGCCACGAGGACCAGGCCCTTCAGTCCGGCCTGGCCAGAGATGGGTCGCACGATCACGGACACCGTTTCATACCCGCCGTTGACCTTCACCCGTATCCCTTCTCCCTTGACCTCCTGATGGCGCAGGATCGATTTACGGATCAGACTTCCCAGTTCAAGGCGCAACCCTTCACGGGCCATCGTGAAAATATTCATGGCCGCCTCGCCGGATGCAGGTTCCAAATATTTGCCGGTCCGTCCTTGGATATACACGATGTCTCCGGTCTCGTTGACGAGCACCGACGGCGGCGCGAACCGCTCCAGCAAAATCTGGCGTGACATTTCGGCCAGCGGCACGTGCATGGCGGGTTTGCCGGCGGCAGGAGTCTTCCCTGCCTCGCGAGGCAACAACGCGTTCGGAAGATCGACGTGCATAGCCGCGCCGGTACGGGCTTCTTTGCGCCGGAAGAACTTCCACTTGTTGTCCACGACGGCGAACAAATCGTGGAGATTGCCGACCGTCTCGCTGGAGCCCAGAAACAAAATGCCGCCGGGATTCAGTGTGTAATGGAACATAGGAAGCAGTTTGCGCTGCAGCTCCCCGGTAAAATAGATCAGGAGATTGCGGCAGCATAGGAGGTCCAGCTTGGTAAACGGAGGGTCCATGATGATGTTCTGCGGCGCAAAGACGATCATTTCCCGGATCGATTTGGACACCCGGTATCCATGATCCTCCTTGAGGAAAAATCGCTGCAACCGTTCGGGAGACACATCGGTGGCGATGGTCGGGAGAAAAACCCCCTGGCGAGCCCGATCTACGGCATCTTTATCGATGTCAGTGGCAAAGATCTGCACCTTCAGCACCGCATCCAGCTTCAACTGCGACAGGCATTCTACGATGACGATCGCGACCGAATAGGCTTCTTCGCCGGTTGAACAGCCCGGTATCCACACGCGCACGGTGGCGTCCCGCGGCTTGTTCTTCAACATCGACGGCAGCACATCTTGCAACGCCTTGAATGCTTCGGGGTCGCGGAAAAAATTCGTCACGCCGATCAGCAATTCCCGAAAGAGCAAATCGAGTTCAGCCGGATTGTCTTGGACGAATTTCGCGTACTTTCCGAGATGGCTGATTTGATGGACGTTCATTCGGCGCTCAATTCGACGGCAGATGGTGTTCTTTTTATAAAAAGAAAAATCGTGGCCCGTATGGCTGCGGAGGAGGGCGAAGATCTTGACCAGCGCGCCGGACACCGACCGCTCTTGCGTCAATACTTCCCGCGGGAGCTTGGCGGAATGTTTGACGTAGGCCAGCAGTTTTTCGGGCAAATTTTGTGCGGTGGCGACATAATCGATTAATCCCGTCCCGATCGCGTTGTTGGGCATGCTGTCATACTTCGCCGATTGCCCATCCTGCACCACGGCAAGGCCCATATGTTCCTTGATCGCCTTGACGCCCAGTGTCCCGTCGCTTCCCATGCCTGACAGGATGACGGCGATGGCCCGCTCTTGTTGGTCTTCCGCCAGGTGCCGCAGGAACAGGTCGATCGGGGCTCGCGCCCCGCGTGGCGACGTGGGCTCGTGGAGATGGAGGATGCCGTGAAAGATGGACATGTCTTTGTTCGGCGGAATGATATGGACTCGGTTTGGGAGAACGGCCATCCCGTCTTCCGCCTGCACGACCGTCATGCTCGTGCAGCGGCCTACGAGCTCCGGCAACATGCCTTTGTGGGTCGGGTCGAGATGCGGGATAAGCACGAATCCGAACCCGCTGTCCGCCGGCATATGGGCAAAGAATTGCTCGAACGCCTCGAGGGCTCCGGCCGAGCCGCCCAATCCCACGATGTGGGACGGCCCTTTTATTTTGGAAACACGAACGGCGGCGGCGTTGTCGCGCATGCCGTTCTGCCGGTTTTTTGCATGTCCATTTTTCAATGATCGTTTCTTGGCGGCCATGCGACACCAACACCGAAGAATTCGAGGACTGTCTGTAAGGAAGGTCTGCATTGTAGACCCACTTGCCGTTGGCCAGCAAGAGCGCTCAAGCACCGACAGGAGCCGATCTACCTACTTTGCTGACTCGCGAGCACGCTGGCTCGCACCTGATTGCCAGCGGCCAATGAGGCTAATGTAGCGGCCGCGTTGTTCAGAGAAACCATCCCTGCCACCTCGTCATAGCGTATGGCATTGAGCGGCATGGAGGGCATGTAGGCCTCATTGGGATCCTGCACGAGGGTAAGCCCGTTGCCTGCGGTGATGGAAATCAAGCCGCTCACTCCATCCTCTCCGCAGCCGGTGAGCAGCAAGCCCACCACGCGGGGCCCGTACGATTCGGCGGCCGATCGAAACAGCGGATCGACTGCCGGCCTGGTGCTGTGCTCGCGCGGACCGCGCTGAACCGCCACTTTGCCGCGTTCAAACAACAGATGATGGTCGGGAGGGGCTACGTAGATGACTCCTTGTCGAATCGGCACCGGCTCGGTCGGTTCCTTCACGGGCAATGCGGACCGTCGGCCCAGCACCTGGACGAGTTCGCTCGGGCTCACCCCTCGATGAAGCACGACGCCCACGGCGGCCCGCATGCCGGAAGGGAAATCGGCGAAAATCCGCTGAAGCGCCTGGACACCGCCCGCTGACGCGCCGATGACGATGACGTCGCGTTTGATACGGGCTTCATTGATCGTGTCATCACGCCTCTCGCGACCGACATGGAAGTTGTTGATCCTATTGCACTGCATTGGTCGCCTCGATGATCATGCGAATCGCGAGGCTCTGTTTCCTCACTTCGTCGATACGGCGCTGAACTCGTTTCCTCTCGGAGTCAGACCGAGACATCCCCTTCAATAACTGCTCGTAGGCTGCACCCATTTGCTTCAACAGCACGGCCGCCGACCATAACGTCCGCTCCAATTGGAGTTCTTTGCTGTCTAAAAGACTTGTTGCCGAGTATCGGTGGCCGACTTGACACACATAAAGACGATGGCCGTGCGATCCCTCCTGATCGAGACGCAGCACGCCGGCACAGTCGGGACAAGACTGTGGTGTTGGATGTGTTTCGAGGGAGCCACGCCCGGTAGAGGAAGGTTTCGTGCGCCGCCGCTTCATTACGCCATCAGGCTAATATGAATCGACAGCGTCAAGCACTCGGGCTCCCCCTAGCAAATAAGGTTTCAGAATTATCCGATTTCCGATCGTCGCCTAGGGTCTAACTGGCTGGTTTGCGTCGACTATGCGCTTTCCTAGTACCCCGTCCTGTCCGTGTTCGTTAGGAGTAGGAAATCATCGACTTCGGCGCATTACCGGCAGTTTCGGGTGGTTGGAGTCGGAGGAGGCACATCCCCTCATCGCCGAAAACCCAGATCATGTGTAGTGGAGCTGGGGGAGGCTGAATTGTCAACATGGTACTCGAGTGGGTGAAGATCCATGAATGAAGAATCCGCCGAGCCTGCAGCACCCGTCGACTATAAAGGACGTCAAATCGTATTGGCTCCTGAGCAACCAGCCGATGGAACATGGGTGTGTAAATACATAATTACCCGACCGAAAAACTCGCAGGTGGAGTCCAACCAAGGTTA
The DNA here is from genome assembly GCA_964587955.1 of uncultured Nitrospira sp. Taxonomy (GTDB): domain Bacteria; phylum Nitrospirota; class Nitrospiria; order Nitrospirales; family Nitrospiraceae; genus Nitrospira_D. The sequence continues at coordinate 28,760 of CAZPNQ010000007.1, read as the reverse complement.
CCCCGATGGTCATTATCCCTCTCGAGAAGCGGCTGAACTCGCAGCTCTGCAAAAGGCAAAGGCCGTCATCGATTTAAGATAACCTACTCGCCACATTGACCAGGCTCATATCAATCCATCCTTGGAATGCGACATATGACTTCCTTAGGGTTTGTTCCAGCTAGCGAGAATTGAGTGCGTTCATGTAATGATTTACGAATGTTCTCCCAGAGGATTCTCATTGCCGAGACCGATCCTCACACCCTCGACATCCTTCCGGGCCTTCTGTCTACTCATATCCCCCAGATAGCGATCGAGAAGTGTACCTCGGAAGACGCGCTCTCGGTTAAATTGAGAGACTCGACTTATGATACCGTCGCGATCAATTCGCAGCTCCTACGAGTGTATCGTATCCTCAAACACCAAAGAGTTCTCCATTCATTCCCGCCCCTTCTCGTGACAGCCAGTCAGACGGAACGACCCGCCGCGTTTCCTGCGCTGAATCATGCGCTGGAAGGGGATGCGTTCGATCTGATTGTCAAACCCATAGTGCCGCACCAGGCAGTCCAGACCGTCAAACTGGCGCTGTGGCATCAGGGATTGCTTCGATTGCTGGCTTCCCGAGACCGAGCGGTATCACGATTCCGGCAACACATGGCGGCGTTTCCACATGCCGTGAAGGCTGAAGCGGAATTCGCGACGACGATGGCCGCATATGAGCGAACACTCCGAGCTATCAATTCGAGTCTTCAGCATCTCCTGAATATCGAGGATGAGAGCTCATTCTTCGACATGGCAGCCTCAATCGAACGCCTCACAAAGAAACGGGCGTTAGACCGACTCCTCACCATGGGCGGGGAAGGAGCGATCCAGTAAGCTTTGCTTCGGATCTGAAGGCCGAAGACGACTTTGCCAGCAAACCGGCGGCTAACGAGCAAGCCTTCCAAGCATGAACGATCCCGTCAATTCGGATCTTCCAGCCAACCCCCTGGGGCATTTCCTAGTCGTTGATCAGTTCGGCCACCACCATAGTGTCGGTGGATCGGATCTGACTCAGACACAGCGTTGTCGAGACACTCCGTGAGTGACAACTACGACACAACGCCCATGCAGGCCGATACCGACCCTCAGGAGACTCGGGAGTGGCTGGACTCTCTTGAGTACGTCTTGCAGGCGAACGGTATCGAGCGGGCAAGCTATCTCTTTGAACGGCTCCGCGAGCGGCTAACCCAACGAGGGGCACGGATTTCCAGCCCCTCCAACACTCCCTATATCAATACTATTCCCGCCGACCAGGAGCCGCCTTATCCCGGCAACCTCGAGCTCGAACGTCGCATCCGCAGTCTGGTTCGGTGGAATGCCTTGGCCATGGTGATCAAAGCCAACAGAGAACATTCGGGCATCGGCGGACATATCTCTACGTTTGCCTCGGCAGCCACACTGTACGAAGTCGCCTTCAACCATTTTCTACACGGCAAAGACTCACCCGAGGGTGGCGACCTGTTGTACGTCCAAGGGCATGCCGCGCCCGGGATTTACGCGCGAAGCTATGTTGAGGGACGCCTCTCCGAAGAGGCACTCCATCACTTTCGCCGAGAGGTCGCCGGCGATGGAAAGAAGGGCTTGTCTTCCTATCCGCATCCTTGGCTGATGCCCGACTATTGGGAATTTCCCACCGTCTCGATGGGGCTCGGCCCCATCATGTCGATCTATCAAGCACGCTTCAATCGCTACCTGCAAGACCGCGGGCTTAAGGACACAAGCCAGCAGCGCGTGTGGGCCTTCGTCGGTGACGGTGAAATGGATGAACCTGAAAGTCTCGCCGCCTTGACGCTTGCGGCTCGCGAACAATTGGACAATCTGGTCTGGGTCGTCAATTGCAATCTCCAGCGCCTCGACGGTCCGGTCCGAGGCAACGGCAAGATCATCCAGGAACTCGAGGCCCTATTCCATGGAGCCGGCTGGAACGTCATTAAAGTGATTTGGGGCAGCGATTGGGATCCGTTACTGGAACAGGACGACGAAGGCCTGCTGACCAAGCGAATGGGCGAGATGGTGGACGGCTGGTATCAAAAATACACGGTGGAAGGCGGCGCGTTTGCCAGGAAGCATTTCTTCGGCGCCGATCCGCGGCTGCTCAAGATGGTGGCGTCCTATTCGGACGAGCAAATCCACAAACTCCTGCGAGGTGGTCACGATCCGCGGAAAGTCTACGCCGCTTACCAGGCGGCCGTGGAACATCGAGGCCAACCGACGGTGATCCTCGCGAAGACGGTCAAGGGCTATGGCTTGGGTGAGGCGGGTGAAGGACGCAACATCACCCATCAGCAAAAAAAGATGAATGAGCAGGAGTTGCGGGAGTTTCGGACCCGATTCAGTGTGCCCGTATCCGATGAACACCTCGCTTCGACGCCGTTTTTTCGGCCACCCGCCGGTAGTCCGGAAGCGGCGTATCTTGCCGGTCGAATAAAGGCCATGGGTGGTTCCCTACCGAAGCGGCAGGTGAAAGTCGAATCATTGGGGACACCGGACCTCGGCCAGTTCAAAGAGTTTGTCGAAGGATCGGGGGATCGAGCCGTCTCGACGACGATGGGCTTCGCCCGCATGTTGGGCCGCCTACTGGGGCACAAAGAATTCGGAAAACACCTGGTGCCTATCATCCCCGACGAAGCGCGCACGTTCGGACTCGAGGCGCTCTTCCGTCAATACGGCATCTATTCGCATATCGGTCAGCGGTACGAACCGGCGGACAAAAGTTCCTTGCTCTATTATTTCGAATCGACGAATGGACAGATTCTCGAAGAAGGGATCACCGAAGCCGGCGCGATGTCATCCTTCATTGCCGCCGGTACCGCCTACGCAACACACGGCATGAACACGATTCCTCTGTACATCTTTTATTCGATGTTTGGGTTTCAACGTATCGGTGACCTGATTTGGGCTGCCTCGGATATGCGCGCCCGTGGCTTTCTCCTGGGCGCCACGGCGGGGCGCACGACGCTGGAGGGCGAAGGTCTACAGCATCAGGACGGGCACAGTCATCTCTTGGCCGGCGCATACCCGACGGTCGCTGCCTACGATCCGGCCTTTATGTTCGAGCTTGCCGTGATTGTCCAGGACGGGCTCAAACGCATGTACCACAATCAGGAGGAGTTGCTGTATTACATCACGCTCTACAACGAACCCTATTCGATGCCGGCCATGCCGCCTGATACTGAAAAGGGAATACTTGAAGGCATGTACCGTTTCGGTCCGGCGCTCAATGAAGCCAAACACCAAGCCCAGTTGTTGGCGAGCGGACCCCTCCTCAAGGAGGCTCTTCGAGCGCAGACTCTGTTGCTGGAACGCTATGGCGTGGCGGTGGACGTATGGAGCGTGACGAGTTATAAGACGTTGCGAGCGCGGACACTCGACGCCGAACGGTGGAACATGTGGCATCCGGACGAGCCGCCACGGAAGAGCTACCTACAGCAGATTGTAGAAACCTTCCATGGTCCCAGCGTGGCGGTGAGCGACTATGTCCGCATGGTTCCGGAGCAAATCGCTCCGTGGATTCCTGGCGGCCTGCTTGCGCTCGGCACGGATGGATTCGGCCGCAGCGATACCCGCAAGGCCCTGCGCCGATTCTTCGAAATCGATGCGGAGCATCTGGTTGTGGCGACGCTCTACGCTCTGTCTCGTCGAGACGGAGCCGTCGGCGCGACGACAGTTCGCCAAGCCGCGAAAGATTTCGGTATCCGGACAGACGAGGAGGCGCCGTGGAACAAATGAGGTTCGCGACGGTGATCGTATCTCGTCGTTCGTATCTCAATTCTGAGTTCCTCGTTTCGAGTTTCGCGTTTCAAGTTATAAAACGGTTACCCGTAACTCGAAACATTACACTCGCAACTCTTAACCGACTTGATTCACGAGATATGTTTCACGCAGGGGGTACGCGAGCATCGCTATGAAAGTGGAACTCCCATTTCTCGCAGAAGGAATCGAAGGTGGCGACATCGTCAAGATTTTGGTTCACGAAGGCGATCAGGTCAGCGAAGGCCAAGCACTGGTCGAGTTGGAGACCGACAAAGCTACGATCCCGGTCCCGTCGCCCGCTGCCGGAAGAGTGGCGCGCCTGCTCATACGTGAGGGTGATCATGTGAAGGTCGGCGAAGGGTTGGTCGAACTCGAGGAGGCGCAAGGTGAAGTACAGCCTTCGAAGATATCTGAGTCGGAACAACCGCTGCCGGCTCCCCAACCGCCAGAGGCGGAAGCGGCTCACGCTAAAAATGAGGAGCAACAAAAACCTCAAGCCACCATTCCGGCCACGGCTCAAGAGGAAACCGAGCAGCCGATGCCGAAGCCAAGTCACTCTGAACCTACTTCGACAATTGCACCGTCTCCAGGCTTCACCATCCCTGCCCCTCCGTCGGTACGCCGGCTCGCCCGTGAATTGAGCGTGGATCTGACACAGGTGAAAGGCTCGGAAGCCGGAGGCCGGATTACGGCCGAGGATGTGAAAGCCTTTGTTCGCGAACGGACAAGACGCAGCGGTGGCGCGGCCACTGGAGGGGTTTCCGAATCGAGCGGCGTCTTTACCACGATGTACGGCAACGAGCGCCGCGAGCGGCTTCCGTCGTTGCGACGGAAGATTGCTGCGAACATGACACAGGCTTGGACGACCATTCCTCACGTTCATCAATTTCAGGATGCCGACATTACGGATCTTGAAGCTTTGCACAAGCGATATGCTCCGGAATTCAAGAAACGAGGGGCCACACTCACGCTCACCAGCCTCTTTCTCAAGGCGTTGGTCCATGCGCTCAAACTGTATCCTCAATTGAACGCGACCCTCGATCTTACCGTCGGTGAGGTGATCTACAAGGACTATTACAACATCGGAGTGGCGGTGGATACCCCGTCGGGGTTGATCGTGCCGGTGGTCCATGACGTGGACCACAAAGATCTTTTTCAACTGTCCGTGGAGCTGGCCGACCTCGCCGAACGGACGCGCAAGCGGGAAGTGAAGTTGGAAGAGCTACGCGGCGGGACGTTCACCCTCAGCAACATAGGGGGGCTCGGTGCCGGCCCGTTCACGCCGATCATCAACCCTCCGCAAGTCGGCATCTTAGGCATCGGGAAGGCACGCATGACGCCGGTGTATCGCGACAAACAATTTGTGCCGCGCCGGATCTTGCAACTGTGCGTAGCCTATGATCATCGGCTGGTGGATGGAGCGGTGGGCGCCCGTTTTACCAATGAGATCGCCAAGGCACTTGAGGACGTTCAAGCGATGTTTCTCGGGCTGTAATGCGTGAAGCCCGCTTCGCCCGCTCAGCCCGTATCAACGAATCCGCGAGGCTTGGGAGGCGAGGCGAGCGTATCTCGTGAAGCGTCGCTCGTGTGACGTCAGAATCCAGCGAGATACGAGATGCGAACGACGAAATACAAGCAATTGGATACGAGGTGACGATGCCTGACTCACAATACGACGTGGCGGTAATCGGCGCGGGCCCCGGCGGCTATGCCGCCGCGTTCCATGCGGCGGATCTCGGCCTACGCGCCGTATTGATCGACCAAGAACCCCAACTTGGAGGTGTCTGTCTCCTGCGTGGGTGTATTCCTTCAAAGGCCTTGCTCCATGCAGCCAAGCTGATTACCGACGCAGCGGACGCCGAGAGCTGGGGGATTCGTTTTGAGAAACCCTCGATCGATCTCAATGCGCTCCGTGAACGGACGAGAAGCGTCATCGGCAAACTCACCAAGGGTGTGCGAACGTTGGCATCCAGCCGAAAGGTGGATGTGGTTCACGCACGAGCGACGTTCACCAATCCGTCGACTCTGCTGTTGTCCGGACCTGATGGAACCCGAATGCTGTCCTGTTCTCACACTATTCTCGCGACCGGCTCGCGTCCCGCCATTCCCGAGTCTCTCAAGCTGAATGATGCCCGAGTGATGGATTCCACCGGTGCCCTCGACTTGCCCGATGTCCCCCCGCGCTTGTTGGTCATTGGGGGAGGGTACATCGGATTGGAATTGGGCACCGTGTATGAGGCCCTCGGATCCGAGGTGACAATCGTGGAGATGTTGCCGCGTCTGCTGAACGGCGCAGATCCGGACCTCGTCAGGCCGTTGCAGCAGCGGCTGCAGCGGCGATTCAGGACGATCACGTTGAATACGAAGGTGGACAAACTGGAGAGCCGTGACGATAGCGTCGCAGCGACATTGACGGGCCCCGACGGAACCAGCACGGATTTCTTTGACCGCGTACTCGTCGCCGTAGGACGCAAGGCCAATACGGAGCAGCTTGGACTCGAACACACCAAAGTTGCGATCTCGGAGAAGGGGTTCGTGCAGGTTGATCGTCAAATGCGCACGGCCGAGCCGACCATTTTTGCGATCGGTGACGTCATCGGTGAACCGATGCTCGCGCACAAGGCCACGCACGAGGGACTGGTCGCGGCTCGAGTGATCGCCGGCAAGCAGGCGGCATTCGACACCGCTGCGATTCCGGCCGTCGTCTTCACCGATCCTGAAATCGCGTGGTGCGGCTTGACCGAAGAAGCAGCCAAAACCGCGAACCAACCGGTGAAGGTCGTGCGCTTTCCGTGGGCGGCTTCGGGTCGAGCCACCACCGTCGGCCGAAATGACGGTCTGACCAAACTGATATGTGATGCGGAGTCCGGGAGGATCCTCGGCGTGGGACTTTGCGGAGTCGGCGCGGGCGAGCTGATTGCCGAAGGGGTTCTGGCGGTCGAAATGGGAGCAGTTACCGAAGACTTAGCGGCCGCTATCCATCCTCATCCAACCCTGAGTGAAACGGTCATGGAGGCGGCGGAACTCTTCGGTGGACAGGCCACACACATCTATACCTCCAAGCGCTAGAACCTGTCACATGTTTTGTGCGGTTCTATTTGGAATTGATCTTACTGTATTAGAACAACGTGTAAATGAATGGAGCGACAGCAGACCCTTGAGTAAGAACGATCAACGTGCCTAGCAGCAGCAGCACCATGAGAATTGGTAACAGCCAAAACTTCTTCCGCTCTTTCATGAAGGCCCACAATTCGGCAAGAAATTCCATGTGTACTCCTCAGCAATACTCCTAGAACTGATTGCGCATATGCTGACAGGGCCGCGGGGCCCGTACGATGCGATAGGTATCGGTGTCTTGTGTCAAGGTACGATGCAGGGGATCCTTGCCCATCCAACGCATGACGAGACCCATCGGCGTGATAAGAAGATAATAAACGATTCCCAGTATGATTTTCGTATTGATGGAGCCGAGAATATGGCCTACCTTCATCCATCCACTGTGAACCTGCTTCAAGCTCTGCGGAGCAATCGCACCCAGAGCAATGAGCAGACTCCCGATAATCATAGCCCACAAACGAGGCGACTCGCTTCGGAACACAATAGGCCACAATCCAATTACCGCAAATACGCTTCCAACCAGCAAACCGAACTGTCGTAAATCCTTTACGGTAGGCTGTTGCTTCGTTCGATCCATCGCGTTGTCTCCTAGTCGAGTTCGAATTCTTTTTGCCAGTTCGTATCGTTCTCCAACGGCTTTTGCTGCATTTTATACAAGACACAGTTTTCCAGGACGAGCACGTCCATTTCAGTCCGCATAAAACATCGGTAGGCATCCTCCGGAGTAGATACGATCGGCTCCCCTCGAACGTTGAAAGATGTATTGACCAGAACAGGATACCCGGTTTGTGCTTCGAATGACTTGAGCAACCGGTAATACCTCGGATTGGTCTCCTCATGAACGGTTTGGATTCTGGCCGAATAGTCCAGATGGGTGACGGCGGGAATATCGGACCTTGGAATATTTAATAGATCAATACCCCATAAATCGGATCGACTGGCGGTTAAAGGCAGCCGTCGTTTCTCCATCACCGGCGCAACCAACAGCATGTAAGGACTGTCCGTACTCATTTCAAAGAAATCCGACACCCGTTCCCGCAAAACCGATGGAGCAAAGGGGCGAAACGACTCACGGTACTTGATCTTCAAATTCATCACCGACTGCATCTTCGTATTTCTGGCGTCGCCAAGGATGCTACGACCGCCGAGCGCACGCGGACCGAATTCCATCCGACCTTGCAGCCAGCCGACAACCTTCCCATCTGCCAGATCTTTTGCCACCCGATCGTAGAGATGATCGTCCTCCAGCAATTCGTAGGGCGCCTCAGCCCGCTTGAGAAACTGTTCGATTTCGTCGTTGGTATGTCGCGGCCCCAAATAGCTCCCTCGCATTCGGTCAACACCGGTTGAGACCCGAGGTTGGCCATCGTAGCGATACCAGGCACTCAACGCAGCACCAACCGCCCCACCCGCATCTCCAGCTGCCGGCTGAATCCAGATCCCCTTGAATGGCCCCTCACGCAGGATTCGCCCATTCCCCACACAATTGAGGGCGACACCACCGGCCATGCAGAGATACTCAACTTCGGTTTCACGGTGTAGGGTTCTCGTGACACGGAGCATGACCTCTTCGGTTACCTCCTGGACCGAACGGGCCAAATCCATCTCCCGTTGCGTCAACTTACTCTCTGCCTTTCTCGGAGGTCCGCCGAACAAGTCATCAAACTTGTCTCCGGTCATAGTCAATCCGGTGCAGTAATTGAAATAATCCATATTCAGGCGAAATGTTCCATCCGGCTTGAGGTCAAGGAGATGATCGTAAATCGCTTTGACATATTTGGGCTCCCCATACGGGGCTAAGCCCATGACCTTGTACTCGCCGGAGTTGACCTTAAAGCCGGTGTAATACGTGAACGCGGAATAGAGGAGCCCCAGAGAATGAGGAAACGGAATTTCCCAGAGTGGCGTGAGTGAGTTACCTTCCCCCAGCCAAGCCGAGGTCGTTGCCCACTCCCCTACCCCATCCATACAGAGAACCACTGCCTTGTCATAGGGCGACGGATAAAACGCTGAGGCCGCATGGGACTCATGGTGCTCGCCAAAAAGTAACAGTGGGAGTTCGGGCTTCTTCATCTCCGGAGCGAGCGAAAGTAATTCCTTGGTTAGCAGATTTCGTAGAAACAGCTTTTCTTTCAGCCACACCGGCATGGCCGCCACAAACGACTGAAGTCCCTTCGGAGCAAATGCCAAGTAGGTTTCGAGCAAACGCTCGAATTTCACGAGCGGTTTATCGTAGAAGGCAATATATCGGACGTCTCCTAGAGTAATTCCTCCCTCTTTCAAGCAGTAGGCCACTGCATGAGCAGGAAATCCAGAATCGTGTTTTTTTCGCGTAAACCGCTCTTCCTGAGCTGCCGCGATGATGTCTCCCCCACGAATCAGACACGCCGCGCTATCGTGGTAGAACGCAGAAATCCCCAGTATATTGCTCACAAACTTCTCCCAGGCTTCGCCTGACGTTCCATACCGTCCTCAGCTTCGCCTAACGTGTGCAATGTGACACGACATTCAGTGAAGGCACATGAGATCATGAATTCGGTACTTCGACATTGTCAACTCTAAATACTTCACAGAGAGCCTCGGCAATCTTGCGATGCACTTCGGCACTTGGATGATTGTCAAAGGGGGATGCTCGAACGGCCCGAGAATCATCAAACTTGATAAGGGAAGTGGACAGATCCACGCATACTATGTTGTTCGTCTTGCAAAACGACAACATTCTAGAATGAATATCCATGATTTCCGGTCGTATAGTTGGAGAAGCTCAGTCTTTCAATGACATGTGAGGATACAGAGCCACGACAACACGGGGTGTCAGCTCCTTCGCCAAGAAAGCCCATTCCGAAAAGTACCGTTCGAACACTAACCACCCAGGCCGGTTCTGGTCCTCGAGAGGGGCCATCGAACCGATTAAACTTGAAATCCCTTTCAAGCCGCTGAACGATCGGTCCTCTATGAGCGATGAAAGACTCACCTTCCCAAAATACAATCCGCAGGAAGAGTTCCCCCGCGAGAAAAAAGAGTGCGCCAGAAATTCCAATTTTTAGCGCCAGCTTTCCTATTCTCCGACTGACCACTCGTGTTTTTTGTTCACTGGATAATGCAGGCGGGCTACTAGTTGCCGTGATCACAGACATGATCGGGGTAAGTATCATAATCACATAAAACACCATAATCCCTACTTATGTATGGTCGGAATAGTGAAGGACGGTCAGCTGCATGCCGAGAGACAGAAGGAATGCATAGAGGGATTGGCGATTGGTGCCCATGGAAAGGGTGGGTGACGGTTGATGAGAGCCATGCATCGGTGGGAAGGCCATCGGGTACAGCCGCTACCACGAGGCTCACCGAGATAAGATTTCAATCAGTGGTTTACCGCGGAGATACCCAAGGGCAAACACAATCCGCGCATAGGACATTCGCAACGTCGGCGCTGATGAGACGACCGGCATGAGATGATCGGGCTCACGCCTTCCGGGTGGAGTCGGAGTGAAAGAGAGCGACCTCAACGAAGTAAAATTACAGCTGGGTCGGGAACGATACGTCAAACGGCTGCTTGTAGCAGATCCGCTCACCATTGATCTCGGAAAAAGAGGAAGTACCCGATTGCGACCGCGATCGCTTGGAACAGGATCAACCAGCGCATGAGGCCCCATGATGTTCCCGCGCGGCTTTCCTCGAATCTCATTTTGGCTTGCAGTGAGGGTTGCGAGAGAATAAATGCGGCAACCAACTCCCTCGCGTCTTCACGGCTCAAGTTTTTCTCCTGTTGAACCACGTCAACCGCGGTGTTGCGGTTGCCTTGCGATAGCGCCTCCAAGGCTTTTGGGGGAAGATCGTGTTCCACTCTTGATTCCTCCGTCATTGTGAACGGTGAAGTCTATCAGAAAAGACTGCTGGCCGTCTGCCTGATTTCTCGCTCTTCAATCATTTTCACTTGCGCTCCTCAGCTCGCCAAGGCGCGCATTCACCGCCGATCGGCGCGAAAGGGCCGTCCAAAGCGAATGATGATAGCCGGCATGACAGTAATTACAGGAAGCCGTATAGGATGGAGCCCCTTCATACTGGATCGCAATTATTACGCGTCAGTCGATAAGAGTTCGACTAATGCCCACGGCTCCATGTAATCGTGCAATCTTCCGGGAGGAGAAGCAGCCCATAGTGATATCTCTGCAGCGGAATATTCAACGGCCTCAAGATGTTTCTCCTAGGGTATTGCCTAGTGCGATTATCAAACAATAGATCCTACATCCTTCACTTCCGACGTTGACCGAATACTCAGTTATCCACAGTATTTGCGATCAACACTTCATTTCAATATTGCAAGTTATCGAAAATAAATGACTTATAAATTATGTAGGTGACGAAAAAACGCATATGGTTACATATCTATATGGCACTTAACTTGCTTTAGTTTATTTATACGTTGATTACTACGGAGGTGACACATGAAGCAAATGATGAACTCCATCAGCGTTCGGATCGAATGGTGTCAAAGGCAATCTATACAGGCCCGCACAGAATTGGAAGTGGAAGGATGGCGTGCGGAAGCGGATGGATTGCGAGATGCCCTGATGAATGCTGACCACACGGACACCTATCGACTGTGCCCTCCCGAGGTCTTCAAACGGTATGTGCTTGGCTTCCAAGATGGGACAGCATTGCTGCGGGCGGCACGCGTACAGGCTGGAATTCATGCTGTCAGCACCTGACGTCCACCACCCGCTTCTTGGATGAGGGGAACGTTCTACTAGGGAGATGATCGATGAATTGCTTACGATGCAACGGTCTCACCGTCAATGACGACAGCTTCGCGGTACTAACTGGTTCGCCATCGGACTTCCATGGTTGGCGCTGTGTCAACTGTGGAATGATCGTCGACGATGTGATCAATCGGAATCGGCGAGGGATCTCACCACAGACAGTGTCGCACGGTTTCGAACGCCGCCGGTACGGCCGTCAAGCTGCATAATGGGCGGGCCGCCGGCAGCAGCGGCGCGCGCGACCGGTTCAACTCCGGCAACGATGCACCTCTCAAACCCGGCAACCATACTTGCGAATTTCCTGCGCTTCCGTTACGTAAGGTCTGAAGTCGTTCCCTAGCCCAGGATGGGCGTTGTGGTTCACGTTCGGCCAGCTACCGAAGCAGATTTTCCTCCTCTCCTCAACGTTCAACGTACGGCGTTCGGTGAGTATGCCGGCATCTATAAAACCAGCGGCTGGACCACAGAAACGCTTGAGAGTCTGAAAGAAGATGCGAAGGAGAAACACATTTTTGTGGCTGAAGAAGGAGGAACGATCGTCGGTTCCGTACGCTTCTGGACAGTCGCGGGCGTCTGCGTGATCCGATTGCTTTCCGTGGGCCCCACTCATCAGGGCCAAGGAGTGGGGAAGGCTCTGATCCGTGAGATTGAACGAGCGACCACCGATGCCCATAAGTTCTATGCCTGCACCATGCTGAGTACAGCCAGAAACGTTCGATTCTTCATGAACCTGGGCTACCGTGCCGAGGCGATTCTCCCCGATCATTACGACCATCTCGACCTCATTTGCTTCGCAAAATACCGCTAAGCCGCCGTGACGAAATGCGGCCCTCGCGCATTGGACTCCTCAACACCAGTGCTTGTGAATATGAGATACTGCTCTAGAAGGAACGACCCCGTATGGAAGTTCACGCCCAATTTCCGGACGAGCAGTCGCCAGCCGGTGAGTTTACGCGCCAGCCGGACGCGTTCAGGAAGTGGGTCACAGCCGATGGCAGCTCCGGCTATCCATCGGCTGCCGGCCGGTACCACCTCTATGTCTCATGGGCCTGTCCGTGGGCCCATCGAACGATCATCGTGCGCAAGTTGAAGCGACTTGAAGATGTGATCGGAATGACGGTCGTCGATCCTATTCGTGACGAGCGAGGATGGGCGTTTCGCGAGGGTTCCGGGCATTCTCTCGATCGAATCAATGGCTTTCAATTTCTTCGTGAAGCGTATAAAGCGACCGACCCAAATTACATCGGGCGCATGACGGTCCCGGTACTGTGGGACTGCATGACCAAACGGATCGTGTCCAACTCCGATGATGATCTGATGAGAATCTTCAACGGCGAAATCAATCGATTCTCCGAAAGCCCGATCGATTTGTACCCGGATGGACTGCGGCAGGAGATCGATGAGCTCAATACATTCATCTATGAGAACGTGAATGATGGAGTCTATCGAGCGGGGTTCGCCACCTCTCAACGTGCGTATGAACGAGCGGTACGGCGATTGTTTGTCGCGCTGGATCAGCTCGATGCGCGCCTCGCAACCCACCGCTACTTATTCGGGCCGGAATTCGTGGAAACCGACTGGCGGCTCTTTGTCACATTGGTTCGGTTCGATGCGGTATACCACGGACATTTTAAATGCAATGTCCGGCGAATCATCGATTATCCGAATCTCATCGGGTACCTCAGAGACCTCTATCAAACCGACGGAATTGCCGATACTGTGAATTTCGATCATATCAAGCGGCACTATTACATCACGCACGATGACATCAACCCGACTCGTATCGTCCCCATCGGTCCGGAGCAAGACTTGTCGATCCCCCATGGGAGAGACCGCCTGGCCTGACAGCGGAATCCCCCAAAAACAAGCCACTAGTCGATTCTTCTCGCCTGGTCGGTATTACCACAATGACGACGACGTATCTGACGAACCTCTTCCTTTACCGCGGAACCGACTTATTGATTCAGAGTCCAAGAGAATAATTAAGAAATAAGTGATTGGCGGCTGACTCGGCTTTTGGTACAGTGCGAAACCGCGTTGTCGACGCTTGTTCATTATTCAAGAGGTTATCCAAAGAATGAGAACCCAATCTGTGCGTAGGCCGGTTCGCGTCGAGAGAAGCGAGTATGGACTAGTTCTTGCTGTCTCGTTGATCCTACTTTCCGGTTGTGCTGCTCATAAAGGTGCGACGAGCTCTCTCACATCCCACAAACAGGACGCTTCAACGGTTCTTATCGCCGATGCCTCTCACAAGACCGGCCCATCAGCTGGACCAGCCGGCGAGGCCGATCCTGACGAGCCGCTTGATCCGTTTGCCAAACCCGGTGAAGGAGCAATTGAGGAGTATGATCCTTGGGAACCGGTCAATTCCAAGATCTTCGAATTCAACCGGCAGCTCGATCGTTGGGTGTTGAAACCGGTCGCCAAGGGATACAACTACGTCGTTCCAAATATCGTCCAGGTCGGCGTCAGCAACATATTCTACAATAGTCGAGCGACGCCGCGATTCATGAACAATGTGTTTCAGGGAAAATTCAAAGGAGCTGGGATCGAAGTTGGACGATTTCTCATTAATACGACCGTTGGGATCGGCGGATTTTTCGATGTGGCTCAACGGTTCAATCTTACGACACCGGAAGAAGATACGGGACAGACATTGGGATTTTATGGCATCAAACCAGGGCCCTATATCATGGTGCCGCTTCTGGGACCGTACACGGTTCGAGACCTTGTCGGCTACGCCGGAGACATCGCCCTGAATCCGATTTACTGGCTGATCTTACCGACCATGCATAACATCGATGCCATTCCGACAGTGGTCGATATAGATGAGCGGGCGCTCACATATGCCATCTCGATTGGCGCGCGTGCGACGGAAGTTGTCAACGAACGTTCCCTGAATCTGGAAAAGTTTCAGGGTGTGGAGGAGTCCACCGTGGATCTCTATGCTGCGGTCCGCAATGCCTACCTACAAAAGCGCGCCATTGCGATTCAAGAATAGCTCTTGAGTTCGTAGTCGGTGACACGCACAGTTCCTGCGTGCGTCATGATCCAGGGCAAAGTACCCTTCGATGGGTATAACCAACTTAAACGTGCGTGAAATTTTGACCGATGTGCGGGAACGCCAGAAAAAGGCAGAGCCGTGGTGTTAGCTCAGCACACGTGAGAATTTCTTTTAGTGGTTCACTAGCTGCTGAGCCACCCACAAGATGAAGTAGGTGGTAGAACGGTGATTAGCTCTTCTTATACACGATGATGCCGCCGATGAAGATCACGAGCATCACAACGGCGAACATTAAGAAGGTACTATCCATGGAGACTCCTTTCGTTCGGACCCGTCACGCAACGAAGTGGAACACCACAGCACACCTCCCAACGATGAGACCGATGGACATCCCTCCCTGAACAAAGCCGAAAAAATGACACCACAGGGCTGATGTCACAACAACTCGGCCCTTCACACCTTTGGGAACCCTACGTTTCTTATAAATTATGCCTGAGAAAATATACTGTCAAGTGGCCTGAACGGCAGGCCTGCCACTGATTGGCTCAGATGTGAGGAGTGCGAAGTTGACAGAACCGTCTTAGGAAGAGTCGGCCTTTAACCTTCGAACGGATACTTTCGTTTGGAGATTCAACCATCCGAACCCCTCCCGATCCCTCCTGGGAATCGATGATCGAGAATGGAAAGGTCGTTGTGTATCGTGTAGATTAAAGGAACGTTCGCATTGAATTGAGTGATACGACAACCCTATACGTCATGCTCCAGCGGCCCGGAAAGAGGCGTCAAGTTACAGTAAATTGGGTGTGGCCCATGGCGCTTACGTGCGCTTTCCTTTGGGGTCTCGCTATTGCCGCTTCATCGCCAGGGACAGAGACTCCGATGGAAGCAGTGCGCGAGACAATCACCAACGTTCTACACATTCTCGAAGATCCTGCCCTAAAAAATTCTTCCAAGCACGCAGAGCGGCGTCATATGCTGGAAGAGATTGCCGCCAGCAGGTTTGACTATGCCGAAATGTCGAAGCGAGTGCTGGGCAATTACTGGAAGCCGCTGACCGAGGCTCAGCGGAACGAATTCGTCGACGTGTACAAGAGTTTTCTTTCGGATCGTTACGCCGGGAAGATCGAAGATTATACGGGACGAGAGCAAACAGTCGGCTATCTGTCGGAACGACTCGAAGGATCTTACGCCGAAGTCAGGACTGAGTTGCGGTCTGCCAAGACAACTATTCCTATGGACTACCGCCTTTCTTTGAAGGATAGCCGATGGTACGCCTATGACATTATTGTCGATGGTGTCAGCATGGTGAGTAACTATCGGAGCCAATTCCAGAAGATCATTCGGGAAACCTCTTATGATGAGCTGGTCAACAAATTACGCGAACGAGCCATCCAGCCTGAAGCGAAGAAAACCCATTGACAAGCTTCCGAATAGTTCACCCAGCGTGGAATCGTGTTCCACGCTGGGCACCGCTCAAAAATTCCGCTCGGTCATGAGCTCCGCAATCGCAATTCCAGTGGTATCGGAGCTGACCGTGAAGACCGCGCCCTCCCTGATTTGCCGAACGGTCAGAGTTTTCGGACGTAGCATGCTCAAAATATTGCGCCAGTCTCATGGCGGCCCCTATCGCGAATGATCGGCACCTGGGTTGACAATCATCGGAACATTGAGCTTTTCAGGAACGATGATGGTTTTGGAATTGGGGCTTTCGTAGAGCTTGAACTGTAAATAGTCCGGCGTCAGTGTTTTCGTAATGATGTCCTGCGCCTGCGATTGTCCTACGGCGCGAATCCTCAGGCTGTCGGCCTCGCCTTCCGCGCGAATTTTCAACGAATCACCCTCGCCTTTGGCTTGAATCCTGGCAATTTCGGCGTTGCGCTGCGCAATCACCACCTCAAAGTCCTTCTGTTCTTTCTCCTGCTCCTTCGCCTGCTTTTGTTCAATGGCCTTCAACACCATCTGTGAAAACTCCATTTCCGACAACGCCACGTTATAGACATCCAAATGGCGCCCTTTCATCGATTCGACCACGACCGCCTCGATCTTATTGCCGATCTCACTGCTGCGCTCAGGAAGCGTGACCATCGCGTAGTTCGCGACAACCCCGCGCACCGCCGACAAGAGTTGCGGTTGAACCAGCTGCTTGTACCAGTCATGCCCCACTTCCTGGGCCAGAAAATAGACTTCTTCCGGGATCGGACGCATAGTGATCGCGGCATACACTGTGACCGGCAGATCGTCCGCGGTCAGTACATCCACTTTTTCCTTGAAGGTCTTCCATCTCGTGTCATACACGAAGACATCATTCCATGGCGCCCGCCAGAAAATTCCTTCCTTGAGCGGTTCTTTCGTCATTCCGCTAGTGAGGGGGTACCAACGCAACCCCCGATTTCCAGGACTCACGGTACTGATACAGCCCTGGAGGACCATCAATATCGGAATCAACACAAGAAGCATACGAACTGTCGAAGAATGTTTCATAGGTTCCTCCCCTTCCGATGAGCGATATGATTACCGGACGGTCTGTGGCCGCAGTCTGCTGCGACCCACGGCAACATGAGTCTCGGCTAGATGATCGAGTTCCTGCGCGGTTTGCTCATAGTAGCGTGCCAACGAACGCGCACCGGCGACCGCGTCATCCTCAGGCCCGAAGAGTGCCTCGTAACGTGCCGCAGCAGTAGATTGCGCGTTGGCCTTCTCGCGCATCACAACTGCTTGATCCCGGTAGAAGCCGGCAATGGCAATCTGATCATGGGCGGGATCGTAGGAGCTCAAATCTAGAGGCTCATCTGCGGCGCATCCACCGATTCCCAGGAGACATAGGAATAGGATCACACCGCTGAAAGCAGTGGCATGCTGGTACTTTGCATTCTCATACCTACAACCCTTAAGAGCTGATCGAACCATCGTCCCCTCTTACCACGCCGGCCGAATATCTTTGAGCAACTAAGAAGATGAGCTGTGCGCCTGCCGGTTATTGTACTACACGCAATTCTTCAAGGTTTGGACATTGGGAAAGAATGTTAGTTTACCGAAAAGGCTCGCCCTGCATTGACTATTGTGCGGCCATCGATGTCGCACGCTGCACGATACAGATCACACGAACTAGGGATCAACCTGACTCTCATTTTTCACACAAGGAGGTAATGGTCATAAGCGCATGAACACGATGGGAACCGACAACGGAATGGACCCCCTTCAAAGAGATAGAAGAAGGCAGAGATGACTTTCGGGCTTCTTCGGCCGGACATCAGTTCCCGCCGGTAACAAGCGATGTGAACCCGTGAGCCCGGTGAAGGAAAGAGAACAAGCATGACGTTCAAGAACCGCGAGGAGGCCGGTCGTCAGCTCGTTGAACAGCTGATCCAATACCGTAATGATTCAACGGCCATTATCTTGGCGCTGCCACGCGGTGGGGTGGTAGTCGGTTATCAATTGAGTGTGGCGTTGCATCTTCCATTGGACGTCTTCATCGCTCGAAAGCTGGGAGCGCCAGATAACCCCGAGTATGCACTGGGCGCAGTGGGTGAAACGGAAATGGTGTACCTGAATCCTGACGCCATGACCGCGTACAATCTTTCTGAGGCTGACATCGAGGAGCTATTGCGGACACAACGACATGAGATTGCCCGACGGCAGGGCCTTTATCGTCAGGGCCGGCACCTTCCCACCCTCACCGATCGTACCGTCATTTTGGTCGATGACGGCATCGCCACCGGTTCCACATTCTTTGCAGCAGCCAAGTCCATCAAGCGTCGGAAGCCTCGCCGCTTAGTTGGAGCCATTCCGGTCGGCCCCGTGGAGACCATGCGAGAGACCGACCTGCACGTGGACGAATTGGTGGTCCTTGGCACACCGGACCCATTCTTGGCCGTCGGTAATCACTATCTCGACTTTTCACAGGTCAGCGATCTCGATGTGGTGGAATATTTGAACCTGGCGGAAAAATCGCTATTGGAATGGAATAAGCGGACACACCCTTCAACAACTTAACCGCTTTGGAGCGCACATGGCAGCTAAAAGGAAGACTCCGCTGACGGATCGGTGAGGCGCGAAAACTCGGCAACAACCCTCCGCCTAATCCGCGGATCGAGCGTGATGAGCATTTCCAAGCTGAACTCGGCCGATTTGCAACCCCCGGCAAGACGATGTTCTACCCGGCCAAGTCAAGTGCAACTACTTTGCGTTCCACCAATGTACCAATCGCTCGACGTGCGGCTTCTAACTCGTATCGCTGCTGAAGATTCATCCAGAATTCCGGTGTTGTGGAAAAGCAACGTGCCAACCGTAGGGCGGTATCGGCAGTGACGCCCCGCCGTTCGCTTGCAATCTCGTTGACACGCGCAGTCGTCACACCAAGACGTTGGGCGAGAGCGTTGGCAGACAGATTCAGTGGCTTCATGAACTCTTCCCTCAAGATCTCTCCGGGATGACTAGGCGGCGATAGTTTCTTGCGCATGGCCGTTTCCCCTTAGTGACAATCTACAATTTCAACATTCTCAGCACCCGTTCCAACCCAGAATTTACTGCTCCGGGTGGGGATCTTTTCTGATCAGTGCGAGGTACAGCAGCGTATCGGCAAGGTCTTGATCGGTCATCGTGGTGTAGGGAAACTTGCCGGTCCCAGGATGTCCTTCTCTAATGGCGCGGGATCGTTCCTTATTGTGCTTAAGACGCAGCTCATCGGGATTTCGCAAGTCTGAAGGCGGGGGATTCAATTTGGCAATAAGCGCGGCGATGTCCGCTTCGAGCCTAGGTGGCCTACCGATGTATCCATCGATGCCATGACAGTAGTGACACACCCCCTTGCCGTTGAAAATCTCTCGGCCCCGCAGAATATTGCCCTTTAGTTGACCGGTCGTCTGCGAAGGAGCGGACTCGGCCCAGACAGGATCGGACGGAAACGCAATCGTCATCCCGATGATGCTCACGAAGAGCAGGACAGACGAAACCACCAGTCCTGTCGGAAGGTCAAGGTTGAGGCTAAGGTTACGACGAAGACCCTGAGGCTTTCGCTCAGCCTTCACCTTAACCTCAACCTTCTTCATGCTGACTACAACAACTATCGTACCGGTCTTCGGGAATATTGGTCATGTGGCTGAAGACCGTTGCGCGCTCGTCCGCGCTGGTTATGTTATCGATCGCGGGATAGAGCGCCCGTTCTTCCTTCCTATTATGAGCGCTCAATAGGTTCAACAGGGCCTGCTCGTCCTGATCGGTGTCGAGATTCTGCCCTTCCATCTTTTGGTGAATCGCTCCGAGCAGTTGCCTGATCTGGCTATGTTCATGTCGCATCATGGGCGTCGGCCCGTCCTCGATCATGCCGGTTTTCTCTTCCCACATCGGGAAAAGCAGCTCTTCTTCCCACACGATGTGCCGTTGGAGACCGATTCTGAATTCCTTGAAGGCGTCCTTAGCTTTTGCAAAGTCCAAGCGCTTCGAAGTTTGAAAGGTTTTGAACAACTCATCCAATCGATCGTGATCCTTTTCATATAATGCCGTAATGGTCTGTTGCTCGCTCATTGGCCCCTCTCTGCTGAATTGACAACGCTGTAGCTATCGGCCTTGTCCTTCCATGATCCCAACCGTTCCTGCGCTTTTGAAGCGATACCTTCCGTCGGACTGAATCTTGATGGGTCACCCCGCGGTTAGTGAAGGTGACAGTAATGTGTCACGAACACTCAGCTGCTGTTACTGCTTGACAATGACTCCGCAGGCGATCCGCGGTCCTCCCGGAGCGTCCTTCGTCGGAGGATCAGGAAGGTATTTGTCCTGAAACTCATGGATGATAAACGCGCTCCCATCGGTGTCGAACAACGTATTCAGTCCATCAGACAAGGTCACCCGGCTGGTGACGGTATAAATCGATCCTTTCCGGTCATTATCGACGGATATATTCGGCAGATCACCGAGATGGTAGGGATGATTGCCGAGACCGGGATTGATGGAGGCTTCTGGATTCACCTGCGCATCGACGTTGCCGTCGTAATGTCCCTTGGCCGCTGAAAATGGTTCGCAGCTTCCGGTTTCATGGATATGGATGCCGTGTAAACCTGGAGTCAGTTTACTCTCGGCCGTCCCTTGAACTCTCAATTTAATCCGCACGCGCCCTTCGTATTCTTGGTACAAGCTGGCCTCTCCTGTAATGCCAGGCCCTACAATTACGGCCTTGGCCCGAACCTTGGTGTCATGCTTTCCTGTATGATAAGAAGTACAGCCGCTCACGAGCAAACTAATCATCAGCCCGGTTCCGACTTTGAACAATGCGTTCATGATGGCCTCCTTTTGCACGATACGGCATCAGAAAATTGATGCCGACTCCGACCTGCTGAGCTAACTGATAATTCAAGGTGTCGCATAATAATAGCTGCCGTCGTTGTCTCGTTCTATCGTTTTGAGCCTCGAATTAATACCGACTCAATATGGCAC
Organism: uncultured Nitrospira sp.; assembly: GCA_964587955.1. GTDB lineage: Bacteria > Nitrospirota > Nitrospiria > Nitrospirales > Nitrospiraceae > Nitrospira_D. The sequence continues at coordinate 7,673 of CAZPNQ010000007.1, read as the reverse complement.
ATCCAGCGGCTTATTCCCTTTTGGCCAATCATGGATCTTGTCCGGAAAGTCCGGCCGAGGCTGAGTATTGATATAGGACGCAGTGTCGAATGCTTCATCGTCCGTCACGCTCCACCCTCGCCCTCGCGGCATATTGGCCTTGATGTATGAGGCGGCCACGCCGATCCGCGCCATTTCTGCACCGATGTTGTACGAACGTGGTCCCCACACGGGCGGCGCCGCTATGGTTCCTTGTCCGTCGGAACCATGGCAAAAGGCACACTTTTTCTCAAAGACCTTTTTGCCATTGAGAGGATCGGGCTGATGGGTCATGGTGAGGCGCGGCATTCCCCGCCAAGGGACCGCACTGCCGGGCGGCATATTCCGCGATAACCATTCGATGTACGCAACGATGGCCGTGAGCTTAACACTGTCATGCGGCAGAGGTTTTCCGTTCATACTGCGTTCGAAACACTCGTTGACTCGATCTGCCAGCGTCATCTGTCGGCCGGCTCGTTCGCGATATTGCGGATAGAGTGCCCCAATGCCAACGAATGATGCGGAGTTCGGATTGAGGCCTGCATCCAAATGACAATTGGTGCAGTTGAGTGCGTTCCCGACGTATCGTTTTCCATATTCCTGTGTGTTGACTATCATCTTGTAGCCGAGGCGAATCTGCTCACCTCTCACATCTCCGGGAATCGTTTCAGGCGATGGCGGAGCGAATAATACGTCGACTGACGACGTCGCGTTCGGACGAATAGCCGCCTCCTCATTTCCCGTCACGCGTGGTGGGGGCACACAACTGACGGTTACCGACAACGTACTCATCAGCACGACACCCGCAACCAATGGTCGATTCATAGAAAGACCTCATTACTTCACGTCGAACACCAAAGAATGGCTTGTGCGTCAATTCATATGGATCTTTCAAACCGTCATCACAATTTATATTTCACCTTAATTATCAATTACTTATGGTGTTCTGTTAGAATGCAACCCGCTGAAAACCGGATCGAGTGGTGAACAGAATTCTAAAGCTTCTCCGTCAATGATGCAGATGCTACAGTTTAGCTCTTACGCGTTAACTGCTGTCAAATGGTTGGTCTCACCTACCGAGCATATTCATATCTTTCTCTCTCTCGAAGACCGCAATGAATTAACAAGGACGAGGTCGCAGCGACAGTGCATGAAGCGGTTGGAGACTAATCCTTCTCAAGCTGGAAACCGGGAAATTCTTTGAATTTGTCGTCAAGCGCACTACTCTAGTCATCGGTAAATAGATAGCTGAGCAGTTAGTGAGAGATTTCTTTCAGGAGAAGACGGGCGCCTCCCATCGATGTCGAAACCTCTGCCTGTGAGTATCCATAACCTCCCTGATCTCTTCGAGCATCGATGCCGGCAACAACCGGATGCGCTCGCCTATGCCCTAATTCGTGACGACCTCGAAATCGAGAGTCAGCTGACCTATCGTCAACTCGAACGCACCGTGCGTTCGCTGGCCTGCCGTCTCGCTCGTGAATTTCGGCCCGGATCCAAAGCCCTCTTGCTGTATGCTCAGGGGCTTGATGCCGCATGCGCCTTTTGGGCATGTACCTGTGCCGGTCTCGTGCCGGTTCCCGCTCCGGCTCCCGATCCAATCAGGGGAAGGCATAGTCTGCCCAGGCTTCGCGCCATTATTGAAGATGCCCAAGTGTCGTTGGTGCTCACGAGCTCCGATATCGAGGCTCAGACCTCGGGGTTTTCGGTCGCCAACGAGACGGGTCGGATCACATGTATTGCGACGGATCAACCTTACGAGCACGCTGATTCAGCCGAGCCGCTACGGCCTCACGAAGAAGACCTCGCCTACCTGCAATATACCTCGGGATCGACGGCCGTTCCTCGTGGCGTCATGATCAGTCACGGAAACGTGCTCTCTCACAGCAAGGCCTTGAGCCTGGTTGGAGATAGTTCGGACAGCACCCGGTCGCTCTGCTGGCTGCCGTATTTTCATGACTATGGATTAATCCATGGCATCATCGCACCGTTCTATGCCGGCGTCCCCGCTTATTTGATGTCGCCCGTCACGTTCCTCCGGCGGCCATTGCGTTGGCTCGAAGCGGTGTCTCGATTTGCGATTACCCACAGCGGCGGACCGAATTTTTCTTATGAGGCTTGTCTCAGGGCCGTGCGGCAACAGCAAGAATGGCACGCTGACTTGAGTACATGGATGATCGCAAGTTGCGGCGCTGAACCCATCCACCCGGATACGGTTGAGCAGTTTATCGATACGTTTGCTCCGCATGGCTTCCGTCGAACATCGTTTACCCCGGCATATGGACTCGCGGAAGCCACACTCTTAGTGACGATGAAGCGGGCCGGAACGGAGCCAAGCTTTTTGCATGTGCAGGCCGACGCGTTGGCCGATTCAATCGTCAATGAATCTTCCGCATCGGAGCCGGGAACGCGGACATTGGTCGGATGCGGCGAGCCTCTCGAAGAAACTCGTGTGCGGATTGTGAATCCTACCACTCATGGCGAGTGCCCGGCGGACGTCGTGGGAGAAGTGTGGCTGGCCGGCGCCGGAATCGGCTCAGGATATTGGGATAAACCGGAGGAAACTCACGCCACCTTCAAAGCCACGCTCGCCGGGTCCGGAGAGGGACCCTATTTACGGACAGGCGATTTGGGATTTCTCCATCGTGGAGAGCTGTTCCTGACCGGACGTCTCAAGGATTTGATCATCGTGCGAGGACGAAATTATTATCCCCACGATCTGGAGTGGACGGCTCAACAGGCGCACTCCGGCTTGCGGCGAGGATGTGGAGCGGCCTTCTCGATCGAGGGCAAGAGGGGAGAGCTGGTGGTGCTGGTCCATGAGGTCGACCGGCAAGTGCCGGAATCCGACCTCACGGAAGTGATGAGCGGCATCCGTCGCACGCTGGCGGACGAATATGAGATCGAAATCCACGCGGTGGTGCTGATCAAGTCCGGCACGATTCCAAGAACCTCAAGCGGAAAGATTCAGCGGGGCGCCTGCAGGACCGCCTTTGAGGCAGGCCGGCTTGCTGTCATTGGAACGAGTATGCTGGACCAAGCACCGGAGGATGAAACCGATGGGGTGCCGAACGAAGCATTGAAAACCACCATCGAGAAAAGGCTGGCCGATATCTGGCAAGAAGTGCTTGAAGACCGTCCTTCGCATCGCCATGCCAACTTTTTTGCACTCGGAGGCAATTCGCTGCTCGCAACACAGATTGTTGCACGCATCTTCGATGTCTTCCACGTCGAACTCCCGCTCAGCGTGCTGTTCGAACGACCGACATTGTCCGCACTGGCCACTCGCCTCGGCGAACTGAGCCCGAGTTCGAATGACGCGGACCCGGCCGCAGAAAACCGAAAAGATGAAGTTGTGGAGGAAAAGGCGCAGAACCTACACGTTCCGCTTCTCTCGGCGTCTTCTAGAAATGACAGGGTTCCTCTCAGCCTCTCACAACAGCGGTTGTGGTTCTTGGAACAAGTTCACCCTGGGAGCGCGATCAATCATATTTCCATGGCAGTGCGTATACGGGGGAACGTCCATCCCGAGGTGTTAGAGCGGTCGGTACGGGAAATCGCACGTCGTCACGAGATTCTTCGAACTCGTTTCGGATCGGAGCGAGGTGAGGGATTCACGGAAATATCTCATGAGACGATTGCCACGATAGAACGGGAAGATTTTCAAGCATTGGGCGCTGCGGAGCAAGACATTCAGGTGCGGCAATTCCTACGAGCCGAAAGGAACCGGCCCTTCAACTTACGGCAGGGACCGTTATTTAGGGTGACCCTGCTGGCGATAGCACACAATGTGCACATCCTGGCGCTGACATTCCACCGCCTCGTCGCCGACGGGTGGTCTCTTCGTATCTTCTGGAAAGAGTTGGCCCTTCTTTGGGAAGCCGACAGTGACGTGCAGAGAGCTCGACTTCCTACGCTGACCGTTCAGTATGCCGATTATGCCAATTGGCAAAGATCCAGGCTGGATCAAGGTCTTCGTGAGGCGCATCGGACCTACTGGACTCGCCAGTTGGACGGTGCCCGCCCTCTTGCCGAACTCCCGATCGATCGTCAGCGACCGCGGGCTCGCACCTTCGAGGGAGGCGTGCGGTTCCGATCGCTGTCTCCAGGACTTTCAGCCCGCCTCGATCTCTTCTGTCGGCACCGGAATGTCACGACATTCATGGTGCTCTATGCCGTCTTTGCGACGTGGCTGCACCGCCACACACGAGAATCGGATGTCGTCATCGGATCGATGGTGACGGGCAGGCGACGGAAAGAACTCGAAAACGTGATGGGATATTGCGTCAATACGGTGGCGTTGCGGACTGAGCTTTCTGATGGACTGACAGGACTAGAGTTGTTGAATCAGGTACGTCGGGTCGTGGTGGACGCCTATGACCATCAGGAACTCCCGTTTGAGGAGATCATCGAGGCGCTGTCGTTACAGCGAGCGCATCAACTGTCCCCGCTGTTTAACGTGATGATGGTATGCGAAGAGGACCCCTTGTCCGCGTTCGCCATCAAGGATCGTGAGGTCACTCATCTTCCCTGGGAATCGACTGCGTCGGAGTTCGACCTCGTGTTGATGGTGATCAACACGGTGGACGGTCTGGACTTGGCGTTTCTCCATGATTCTACGATTTTTGACGGCTCTTCCATCGATCGCATGTTGAGACAGCTGGAGTTCCTTCTTGAGGAGTTTCTCAAGAAACCTGCGGCCCGGCTTGACCAACTTTCATTGCTGATCGCCGAGGAGAGGCGGAACGTTCAGCTGACGTGGAAAGAGCCGCCCCTCATGACCTCCGGTATTCATGCGCTCATTGAGGCGCAGGCCGAGCGGACTCCCCATGCACCCGCTGTCACGTGCGGCGACCGGTCCATCAGCTACCGAGAACTGAACCGACGAGCGAATCGAGTCGCTCGCTCGCTACAACAATCAGGAGTTGGCGCTGATTTTCCGGTAGGTCTCTGCGTCGACGGCTCGGTGCATGCCCTCGTAGGCCTCTTGGGTATTCTCAAAGCAGGCGGCGGGTATGTTCCCCTGGATCCATCGCTGCCCGGTCATCTGCTCCAAGTCATACTGGAAGATGCACACGTTTCCATTGTCGTCACACAAGCGCACCTCCGTCACCATTTACAGAACTATGGCGGCCACATCTTCGACGTAGAAAGCTTATCGATAGCCACCGTGGGCGGACCGGAGGAGGAGAATCCCGTACTTTCTATTTCCCCGAATCAGCTCGCCTATATGATCTATACCTCGGATTCGACGGGGCAGCCCAGGGGGGTGGCGGTGACACACCGCAGTCTGGTGACCTCTTTTCATGCCAGGTTGCAGTACTATCCGGAACCAGTTTCCCGATTCTTGCTGACCTCTTCCCTGGCTTTTGATGGGTCCGTGACGGGCATATTCTGGACATTGTTGCAGGGGGGGGAACTAGTTATTCCACCGGAGAGCGCCCATCGCGACCCCTTAGAGCTTGCTGCGCTCATCGAGCATCATCGCGTTTCGCACGTGGTGTGGGTCCCTTCTTTGTACCATACGGTACTGGGTGAGGCGTTGAGTGCTCAGCTGCAATCGCTTCGTATCGTCATTACCGCCGGTGAGGACCTGTCCCACGAACTCGTGCGACGACATTACCAGCTCCTGCCTCATGCCACACTGTACAACGAATATGGTCCGACGGACGCCACGCTCTGGTGCAGCGTGTATCAAACGACTCGTGACGAGACAGCGGCCCGAATACCGATCGGCAAACCCATCGACCATATGCAGCTCTATGTTTTGGATGCCGGTCTGCAGCCGATGCCTATCGGCGTGCCGGGAGAACTTTATGTCGCGGGAGAGTGCCTGGCCCGCGGCTATGTCAACCAACCGCAGCTGACCCGGGAGCGGTTCCTCACAAATCCCTACGTGGCGGGCACCAGACTGTACCGGACCGGCGACCTAGCTCGATATCGAGCCGATGGCAATGTGGAGGTGCTCGGGCGGGTGGATCAACAAGTGACGCTGCGCGGCTATCGGATCGAACTCGGAGAAATCGAGCATGTGTTGAATCATTTCCCGGGCGTGCACCACGCGGCGGTGCTGCTTCGGAAGGATAAAAAGGATCAGCATCGACTGGTGGGTTATGTTGCCGGAGAATCGTCGCTCCGCGGGAGGATCGACGAGGTTTGCAGCCATCTCGCAGCGCGATTGCCCCACTACATGATGCCATCCGTTATTCTGTGGTTGGACACGATGCCGCTCAGTGCCGACGGCAAAGTAGATCGAGGCGCTCTTCCCCATCCGGAACACATCGCCGGTCAAGCGGCACCAAGGATTGCACCGAGAAATCACGTCGAGCAATCTTTGGCCGAGCTGTGGAAATCCGTGCTTCAAGTACCTGAATCAGGTGTGTACGACCAGTTCTTCGAACAGGGAGGCCACTCGCTGTTGGCAACCCAACTCGTCTCCCGGATACGCGAGATTTTTGAGGTCGATGTCTCGCTCACGACGCTTTTTGAACGACCGACGATCGCAGAGTTGGCTGAAGAAGTGACGCGGTTGCGCCGAAAAAAGCTGAAGAATTCCGCGATGCCGGCGATCATTCCAGTGCCAAGAGATCTCCCCCTTCCTCTGTCTTATTCTCAGCAACGCATGTGGCTGATGTATCGGCTGGCTCCGGAGAATACGGCGTACAACATGCCGTTTGCATCACGGCAGATGGGACGACTCAACAAAACGGCTCTCCGCAACACGATCGATGTCATCTGTAGCCGGCATGAGGCATTCCGAACAACGTTCACGATGACGAGTGAGGGTCCGGTCCAAATTACCCACTCCTTCCGCTCTCCCCATTGGGTCGAAGTCGATCTCAGGCATTTGCCCCGCGATGAGAGACAACAGCAGGCGGCTAGGCTTGTCGAGCAGGAAGCGAATCAGCCGTTCGATCTCGAGAAAGGCCCTCTGGCACGATTTCTATTGATCGAGGTCGAGCCCGAGGATCATGTGTTGATGCTCACGATGCACCATATCATCGGAGACCAGTGGTCGTTCGGGATCATCGGAAATGAATTTGCCAGATTTTACAACGCGTTTTGCCTGGGAGAGGTTCCTTCCGCAAAACCGATCCCTCTTCAGTACGCCGATTACGCGGTGTGGCAACGACGTTGTCTGACCGACGACTGGCTCGGCACTCAATCGAATTATTGGCAGAAAAAGCTGACTGGGCTTTCCAAGCTTTCGTTGCCGACCGATTATCCACGGCCTGTGATGCAGACCTTTAACGGCTCACACTGCATGCTGGAGTTGCCCGCGTCGTTGATCGAACGACTGAAACAATTCAGCGCGGAGCACAATGCAACGGTGTTCATGACCCTCTTGGCCTGTTTCCAGATCCTCTTGCGCCGCTATTCGGGTCAAACCGATATCGCCGTCGGCTCTCCGATCGCCAATCGGACTCAATCCGCAGTCGAGTCGATCATCGGCTCGTTCGTCAATACACTCGTCTTGCGCACCGATCTTTCCGGAGATCCGACATTCATCGAATTGATGGCGCGGGTGCGTGAAACGGCGCTCGAGGCCTACGCCAATCAGGACTTTCCGTTCGATAAGCTGGTCGAAATGATGCACTCCGCTCGTGACCACAGCTCCGCCCCGCTGGTGCGGGTGCTCTTCAATGTACCCAATG
>CAZPNQ010000006.1:24953-67797 GCA_964587955.1 uncultured Nitrospira sp. | reverse complement strand
CGCCGGCCTTTGGAGCCGGCTACCTAGGTTCGATTCCTAGTCCCCCAGCCATTTTTATTCCTCTACTTTCCTCCCCAGCGTGCTGACATCGATCACAAACCGAAACTTCACATCGCCTCGCATGACCCGTTCATAGGCTTCATTGACCTCCTGAATGGGGATCAGTTCAATGTCCGACTCGATTTGATGCTGTGCGCAGAAGTCGAGCATCTTTTGCGTTTCTTTGATCCCGCCGATGAGAGAACCGGCCAGGCGCCGGCGCTTCGTAATGAGTGAAAATGCCTGAACAGAAGTCGGTGTTTCCGGTGCGCCGACGAGAATCATCGTGCCGTCTGTCTTGAGGAGGTTCAGATAGGCATTGTAATCGTGCGGTGCGGAGACCGTGTCGAGGATATAATGGAAGTACCCTTGCAGCTTGGTAAAGGTCTGACGGTTGGATGTCACGGCAAAATTTGCAGCCCCCAACCGCTTCGCATCCTCCCGTTTAGTCTCTGACGTGCTCAAAACCGTGACCTCGGTTCCCATCGCCTTGGCGATCTTCACTGCCATGTGACCGAGGCCTCCGAGACCGACGATCCCGAGTTTGTGATAACGACCCACGCCCCACTGACGCAAGGGGGAATAGGTCGTAATGCCTGCACAGAGCAGCGGGGCCGCTCTGGCCGGTGAGAGCGTCGAGGGAATTCGGAGGACATAGTTCTCGTCCACCACGATCTGGGACGAGTAGCCGCCCTGAGTCCTCTGGCCTGCTTTATCCTGTCCACTGTAAGTCCAGAGTGCGCCTCCATCGCAATATTGTTCCAAGCCTTCGCGACAAGCGGTACAGGTTCGGCAGGAATCCACAAAGCAGCCGACACCGGCTCGATCGCCGATCTTGAAGGTCTTGACCGCCGTACCGACTTGCGCAACGGTTCCGACGATTTCGTGTCCAGGCACCATCGGGAACAGAGAGATGCCCCACTCATTACGGGCCTGGTGAATGTCTGAATGGCAGATGCCGCAATGCGAGATCGCAATCAAGACGTCCCGCGGACCGACTTCACGTCGTTCGAAGGAAAACGGCTGCAATCGTTCTTTGGCGGCCATTGCCGCGTAGCCCTTCGTCGCGAGCATAAAATGTTCCCCTCAGCAAGGTGAGCAAAAGCCCACCCTAACAAGTTCACTCCAACTTGCCAATAGTGAAGAACGCGGACTCCGTCATGAACGTGACGATCATTGTGTGAAGCGCCGGAGATTCAGCTATGTGAGGTGGAACATCCCCATCTTGACGAGCCGCGCTTAGCTCTTCGTGTGGTCTTCGTCCTGCTGCTCGTCTTTCGTGGGGGGCTCGGGGATGACCATCTCAGTTGTGAGCGGGGGACCTGGAATACGGTATTGTTCCGCGGCCCACGTTCCCAGATCCGTGAGCTGGCATCGCTCAGAGCAGAATGGACGCCAGGGGTTGGCTTCCCAGGTTGTGGGTTGGTGGCACAGGGGACAAGTCATGGGTTTACTGTAACGTCAGAAATGAGTGAAGTACAGTAGCCGGAACGGGTCGTTAATATCAGCGCGAGGGTGTTTGCTGGGATTTTTCTACTTTAGCCCATGCATCTTTGAGAGACACGGTCTGGTTGAAGAGGAGCGTCTCGGGTGATGAGTCGGGATCGACGCAAAAGTAGCCCTGCCGCTCGAATTGGAAACGGGAACCAGGCGCGGCTGAACGAAGGCTTGGCTCAACCAAGCAGCCGGTGAGGAGCTCCAATGATTGGCGATTCAACGACTGTGTCCAGTCCTGTTCAGCCGGAAGTTTGGCTTGGTCCGCGAGAAGAAGCGGATGATAGAGCCGTATGGCTGCAGGCGCTGCATGTGATGCCGACACCCAGTGAATGGTGGCTTTCACCTTGCGCTGTTCTTGTGCCGATCCGCTTTTGGTCTCAGGGTCGTAGGTGCAATGCAGTTCGGTGACGACACCGGTTTGAGCGTCCTTCGTCACGCTTACACACTTGATGATGTACCCATAGCGCAGCCGGACCTCTCGACCCAGTGAAAGGCGGTAGAACTGTTTTGGGGGATCTTCCCTGAAATCATCCTGCTCGATGTACAGCGTTTTCGAGAAGGGAACCTTTCTCGTTCCCGCGGAGCCGTCCTCGGGATTGTTCACGGCATCGAGTTCTTCGACGACATCGTCCGGATAGTTATCGAGCACCACTTTCAACGGTCGGAGTACCGCCATCACGCGCGGTGACCGTTTGTTCAAGTCCTCTCGGATGAAGTATTCGAGCAGTTGCATCTCAACGATCGCATCGCGCTTTGCGACGCCGATATGTTCGCAAAAGGCACGAATCGCTTCCGGAGTCACCCCTCGGCGACGGAGACCTCTTAAGGTGGGAAGACGCGGGTCGTCCCAGCCCGCCACCAGATTCTTGCCGACTAATTCGAGAAGCTTGCGCTTGCTCATCACGGTGGAGGTAAGATTCAATCGAGCGAATTCGACCTGTTGCGGACGATGTGGGGTGCCGGCTTCGGCAACGACCCAATCGTAGAGGGGGCGGTGATCCTCAAACTCCAGCGTACAGATGGAGTGCGTGATTCCCTCGATGGCATCGGATAACGGGTGTGCAAAGTCATACGACGGATAGATGCACCATGCGGTCCCTGTCCGATAGTGGGTAGCATGGCGGATCCGATAGAGGATCGGGTCTCGCAGGTTGATGTTGGGGGAGCCCATATCGATTTTTGCGCGTAGGACATGAGTTCCATCGACGAACTCTCCGGCGCGCATGCGGGCAAAGAGATCCACATTCTCATCGGAGGATCGAGTTCGATACGGGCTCTCGCGGCCCGGTTCTGTGAGCGTGCCACGATGTTCTCGGATTTGATCCGCGGTGAGGCTATCGACATAGGCTTTGTCTTTCTTAATCAACGCAATGGCGAACGCATAGAGCTGCTCGAAATAATCCGACGCGTAGAACATCTTGCCATGCCAATCAAATCCCAACCAGCGGAGGTCTTCCTGTATGGCTTGCACGTATTCGGGGTCTTCCGTGGTCGGATTCGTGTCGTCGAATCGTAAATGACAAATTCCCCCGGGTATCTCGTTCGCGATCCCAAAATTGAGCACGATGGCCTTGGCGTGACCGATATGGAGGTATCCATTGGGCTCAGGAGGAAATCTCGTCTTCACACGTCCGCCATGCTTGCCGGCCGCACGATCCGCTGCAACGAGATCCCGAACGAAATTCGAAGCATGTGAGGATTCAGGTCGAATCATGATGCCTTGTGTGAATGTCTTGGCACGTTATGTGAGAAGGTCGGTCCAGCGGGTGTTCTATCATAGACAGGCCGACGGGAGGAATGGGGAAAAGGTCAGAGAGAAGATTCGGGAGTGGAAGGGGCTGTCGTCGGCGTTGACATGACGTTGAAATCTTTTTGAGCGATGAGATGGCCTTCCATGCGCAGCCGGAATTCATACCGGCCAGGCGCGGGGAAGATGAGCAGAGGAATGTTGATCCCGAAATCTGAAATCTGAAGGCGATCACCGATTTCGATGTTAGGGAGCGTGGCTCGGCAGACCAGTTGTTCCGTGTTGAGGTAAATCAAATCGATATCAAAATGGTACGGACCTTCGGCATCGGTGAGGCAAAAGTAGAGACCCATGTGTTGATGCTGAAAGGGAAATGAAGTGGCCTGTAGATGGGTAAAAATGCCGATGAGGCTTTTCTTTTTCGTAAGGCTTTCCTCGATCACTTGGTCACAGACAAGAAATGCTTGGACGGTAGGTTTTGGGATTTCGGTCATCGTTGCCATTCTAGAGAATGGAGAATTGCGGGTAAAATGGTTCTCGCTTTTCTGCAGAGTGAAGGAACGATCCTCTATACAAAGGGAACACAGCGACGATCGAACAATCAGAAGTTGAAGAGTACCTGAAAGAGAAGCACGATCAGCCGAGGATGACCGGGCCGCCTCGGGCTTCCACGATGTTTCCGAATAATGCCGTGCTCGATCCGATCCGGCAATAGTGGGGAGTGATCTCTACCGGCATTCCCTTGTGCGAATACAATTTTCCGCAGGTGAGGTCGACTCGGTACTCCGATGCCAGTCGAGCTTCGAGAACCACGTGACCCAATTGCTGATCTGTCACACGAACGGAGGGGGTATTGACTGACGAGAGGCTTTGACCGAGTGGAACATCGACGGTAAACCGCCCGCGCTCATTTAGCGTAAGCACGTTTCTGCGCAAGTGCCCGATCCGGGCGCCGCATTCGTCATAAAGATCGAGGGTGGCGAAAAGCAGCCCCTGCTCCGGTTTTACCTCAATGACGAGTTGCTCTTTTCCATGGATCTTGACGACACCGTTGGTGCTGCGAAAGATATTCGAGCCGATACGGAGTTCGAACCTCGGCTGGGAGAGGACGCCAGCCGTTGCCGCATGACCTACGGGTTCGGCCCTGCGAAACACCACCGAGTCATCCATTGTTTAACAACCTCGAACCACAATGTTCTCAGGTTGTGTGAAATTGGTGCAGCGCATATGGAACTTCATGAAAACATTAGGCAGGCTAGGCTTTCTGCTCTCTTCTGTCAAGGGCGCCACTGCGGCCCGTGACATGTATTATGGCTCCATGCAAACGGCCTAGTTGGGACAATCCTTAAGGGCTCTCTTTCCAGTGGAGCGGCGCTTCGTTTGCAAACGGAAAACCGCTTATGCTACGGTCCATTCTTTGGACGTTCTGGAACGGTCCCATCGTCTAGCCTGGCCTAGGACGGAGCCCTCTCAAGGCTTAAACACGGGTTCGAATCCCGTTGGGACCACCAACCTCTCTCGACGTTCCAAAGAGCAAGTGACTTTCACCGCTTCTGTAGATTCTTCAGTAGCACTTACATAGGACAAAAAGCGCATAGTGGAGGCAAGTCACGGCTTCAAGGGAGCTGCTGATTCCAGCCGTATCCGTCGTGCGAATAGGCCGCTGTCATTGATTCTCCACTGAGTTGATCGTGTCTCATCCCACGCAGTCGATGCCCAAGCAATGCGGCTCGGATTTCGAGGGAAACGCCGAGATTCTGAAGCCACGTCGAGAAAGAAGTACGCCGTAGATTATTGAAGAGGAGATCGATGGTCTAATAGCGAATGAAGATGTCAGGCTGCTTGTCGCTCATTGCTTTGATCTCTGGCCAACTCATGCTGGGAGCAACAGGTAAAATAAAACGTTGCCCCTTCGTTTTTCTTACTCATGGCCCACACTCGACCTCCATGTCGATGAATGATACGTTGCACTGTTGCCAGGCCGATGCCAGTTCCTTCAAATTCCGTGGCCGCGTGCAAGCGTTGGAATGCACCGAACAGCTTTCCAGCGTGGGCCATGTCGAAGCCAGCTCCAGTGTCGCGGACGAAAAATGCCGGATGGCCTTCGTACAAAGTCGACCCGAATTGGATGTGGGCATGTGCGCACTTACTACTATATTTCCAAGCATTCCTGAGTAGATTGTCCATGACCACCCTCAACAGATTGGGATCTCCTTGCGCGACCAGCGCATCGGCAACCTGCACAGTCACCTGACGCTCTGGATTCAGTGTTTGCAAATCAGCGATGATCGTCAAGGCCATCTCTGTCAGATCGACCGACTGATAGCTCATCTCGAAGCGAGAAAGTCGGGAAAGATTGATGAGATCGTCTATGAGATCTCCCATCCGCTGACTGGCTGCCCGAATACGAGAGAGGTAATCCTTGCCATCCGCATCCAAATGATTGGCATAGTCTTCCAGCAGCATCTGACTGAACCCATCGATGCTGCGTAAGGGTGCCCGCAAGTCATGTGAGACCGAATAGGAAAACGCTTCCAGTTCCTTATTGACGGCATTCAGTGCAGCGGTGCGATCGTAAACTCGCTGCTCCATTTCGTCGCTGGACTTCTTGAGCGCTGCATCACGCTGCTGGATTTGCTCCAACATATCATTGAATGCCCTCACGAGCACGCCTATCTCATCCTGGCTGCCCTTTGATGCACGTATTGAATAATCCTTCTCAAGCGACACCGTTTGCACCGTCTCCATTAGACTGAGGAGGGGAAGAGTGATCCGGCGTTGAAGTCTCGATGAGATGAATAGCGCCAGAGAAGAGGACATCAAGAAAACACAGAAGATGATGACGAGGTACTGTCGAAAGCGCGCCTTCATGGCCTCTAGGTCGGACTCGATAATCACGGTGCCGATCGTGTCTCCCTTGAACACGATCTTCTTGAACAATATCAAGCGGTCACTCTCAAACCAGAAGCCTTCAGTACCATCGACGAAACGCTCACGTGGATCCGAAGATGGCTTTTCATGTTGGCCATACGTGGCGAAGGCCTGAGGGGCGTGAGTATAGATACCCGCAGAAACGATATGTGCGTCCGCGTTCAATGCCGCCAAAGTCTCGGTCGCCGCAGTTACATCGTTAAACAAGATCGCCGACGCGCTGTTGGCCCCAATAACTTCCGCCTGTGTGGAAAGACTGTGAACCATATTCTCTCTGGAGACGAACTGTTCATACGTAAATAATGCCGTACAGGCCAGAAAGATGGCCGTGCCGCTGGCCAGGATGGCCATCATCGTTAATTTCTGTCGAATGGAATAATCACGAAAAGGGTAAAATCTCATTTTCCCTTCTCTGTCTTATCACCGACAATTCGGGCTAATTTCAAAAGCTGTGACCCCATCTTGAGCTCTGCGCGTTCCACCGCTTCCATATTGACGTTGAAACGCACCTTCTGGTCTTCCAATGTAAACGCGACCATGCCGCCCTGTTCGGCAAATTGGTCGATGTCGCTCACCGTCAAGGTGTTGGTTTTCCCGAGCGCCTTAATGATGTGGGAAATATGACTCTCTTCGGATGAGCTCAGGAAGAGAATATGACTCTTCGTGGCGTCCTCAACCTTCCCAAACCGCCTAACAGCCAACTTTTTACCCATAATAGTCTTGTCATGGATGGTCTCTTCTAGAATGGTTCCAAATGGATCCTGGCCGATAACGCCGATAACCAGCATGTCCTGGCTGTGTTTAAATGCTTCATCAGGCCATGTCACAAACTTTGCGAAGTTGAAAAGGAACGCGGCCTGCACGTGTTGCCTCGATGGTGCCGGTGACTCGGCCCCCGCACTTATATCGCTCAGTACAGAAATCCATAGGGCAAGCAGCACACACGTGCATGCACCAATTAGGTGGTATCGATTCTTGCCTATGAGAGTATTAGGTCGATTCACCACCGCCATGTCACTTTTGCATACAGCCCACGCTGTATATTGGTGAGCCTGTTGTTATCCCCGATGAACTCAGGATGCTGTCCGGTGAGGTTCCGACCGATGAACGCAATTTCCATACTCGGGATCGGACGCCATCCTAACCGTGCGTCTATGGCATGGTAATTCGGCACACCTTGTCCGGAGAGTTCGCTGACAAAACGAGGCGTCAGGTCGAACTCGAGTTTCCCGGGAAGGTCCATGGTGGATTGAAACGACACCTGGTGGTTTGGACTCGAGTTTTCTGTCTTGATGGCGTTGACGGTATCGTTGCTATCCGCGTTCGCCGTCAGGTTGAGCTTTAAAAAAGAATAACTTCCACGCAACCGCCACCAGGTGAGAATCTGCCACGTCGAGGCCACTTCCATCCCGAGCACGTCGCCATGAAGTTTATTGGCAAACTGCAGCGGAAGGATAATACGAAGTGGTGGGGGTGTCGTTTCGAGGGCTGCCGGTCCAACGATTTCGGCGCTGAGCAGATCCGTATAGGAGTTATAGAACCCTGCGATGTCCAGGAACAACTGATCTGTCGCCTGCATGCGATACCCGAGTTCGTAGGCAATGACTTTTTCAGGTGCAAAATTCGCGTTCGGTAATACCTTCGCAAAGGCAGGGAAACCAGGGATCGCATTTTGATAAACCGTGAGATCGTGCTCTACGCGAGACGGTGTACGGACCGCTCGAGAAATCGCCGCCCAGACCGTGTGCCGTGCGGTGGGCGTCCACACCATTCTCCCGTTAGGCTGGAACTCGAAGCCGCTATAGTCATTATGTTGAATTTTCAATCCGGCAATGATACGGAGACGGTCAGGAATCACGGACAATTCATATTGGCCGAAAACGCTGTAGAGATTGTCGCTTCGTTGAGAGGGTTGAAAGAACAGCGTCGGGAGTCCTCGCGTCACACCGGACGTCAGCCGATACCCAAATCCCCACATGAAGTCATGCCGTGAAGACAAACGGAAATGATGCTGAAAATCGAGATCGACAGTATCTCGGAAGTCGCGAAAATTTGGCTGCACCCGGTTTGTCCGATCATAGTAGAACTGTAACGACATGTCGGACGAGTCACTGAACATATGCCGCCATCGGCTGAGCACATTCCCGCCGTTCAGATCGGCATCTGCCTGAACAGTCCCCAAGAATGGCGGTGTGAAGCTCGACATGTCCACGGTCTGTCCGGCTCGTCCGGCATAAATGTCGCCTTGGACCGTGAGCGAATCTTGTGAGCTCATCTTCCAGTCCGTCCGAAAGCCGCCTTGACCTTTACGCCAGCCGTCATATTCCGGCTGCGCTTCGGCGGTTCGATCGAAGAACTTTCCATAGACTCGAAAATTGAAATCCTGCCCGACTTTTCCCCCGTAACGGTACGCGGTAAATCCGCGCTCTTGGGTCCCTCCTCCCGCCACAGCAAGATTGCCCTGTGTATCTTTCGAGTTTTTTGTGATGATATTAATGACCCCATTGACTGCGTTGGCACCCCAAAGCGTGCCTCCGGGACCACGAATGACCTCAATCCGGTCGATGTCTTCGAGCAAGACATCCTGGACATCCCAAAACGTGCCGGCGAATAACGGTGAATAGACGCTCCGTCCGTCAATCAACACCAGCAGCGAGCGGGAGAGCGTGCTGGTGAATCCCCTGGCACCGACTGCCCAATGACTCGAATCAACCCTGGATACCTGCAGACCCGGCGCAAGGCGCAAAGCCTCCGGGATGCTTGTAACCCCAGATCGTCGAATAGCGTCCTGAGTAATCACAAAAATGGCCGCTGCTGCCCCCATCTGTGACTCTGGCTTCCTGGAAACCGACGTCACCTCTACGTTCATCAGTTCTTCCAGACTCAAGGCTGTGAGATCGCCTGCCATTGGTTCAGCATGAGCGGGGATGTGGCTCCATTCTACAGTGACAGCCAGCGAAAGCAGGCAAGCGGTCAAGCGCCGAACCATGGGTCCATTATTGTTGAAGTGGTTGTCTTTCAAAGATATTCACCGGTCTGGACTTCGGCCTGAGTAGCCTGGCGCAGAGGTCAGGCTTATCCCTTTATCGGTTGTCCATAAGCAATCCTTAGAATGAGGCGATGTGTTTCAGAAACTGATGGGGGGGAAGACAGTCTACGATCGTCTTTGATCACCGTGCGAGGAAGGATGGGGAGCGCCCCAATGCCTATTGTCTACTGAGAAATAATGGCTTCCAGCTTCCAAAACCGGAAGCATGACATGCCGCTTTAGCTTGAGATGTTTTAAGCTGTTCCAATGCAATGATGTGCAAAATTGAGGAAGGTTCCGATCTGCCAGGATCACGTCGCACTGCGGTTCGCGGAAGGTCCGGTGCATTGACCTGGCCTAACAACACCCCGCCCGGTCGGCTCATACCTGACTGATATGACTCTTTGAATACCCAGATACCATTCGCCTATACACTCTTCGACATACAAGACGCGTAACAGTGCCCTATTAGCAATGTTCTAGGCTGCATGCCTTTTGGCGGGTGCATTCTCATTTAGAACCAACCAATACAGCCCCAATTGCCTGACAGCTTCAATGAATTGATTGAAATCTACCGGCTTACGGACATAGCTGTTGGCACCTAGCTCATAGCTTTGTATGAGGTCTAGGTCTTCCTTTGAGGACGTTAGGATTACGACCGGGAGACAGTTTGTCTTGGGATTGCCCCGTAATATTTTCAGGACTTCCATTCCGTCGAGTTTCGGGAGTTTCAAATCCAATAGAATCAGGCTAGGCATGATCGAGAGATCTCTTCCCTCGAATTGGCCTGTGCCAAATAGAAAATCGAGCGCTTCGACGCCATCATGGGCGACAACTATTTGATTAAGCATGTTATTCCGCTTAAAAGCGCGAAGCGTCAAGGCTTCATCGTCCGGACTGTCTTCCACAAGCAGAATCATTGTACCGCTCATATCATCTCCTCTAGGTTAATCATCTTCTCCGATACTCACAGACTCATTCGAGAATACTGCTTCAGCTCTTTTCCTGCGGTGTTCTGAGCAGTTTTTGGCTCTGGATTGAATAGACGTCCCTAATCCTATTGTTCACGGACTCTTGAGAGATCTTGCCGGTGATCCAATGAGACTGTCTCCTGATGAGTTGTAGCTTGTGATGATGGTCTCTCGTCAGGGCGATCGGGTATGGAAAAGAAAAAGGTGCTGCCGTGGCCAATCTTCGATTCACACCAAATTTTACCTCCATGGCGCTCCACGATTTTTTTGCAGATGGCCAGCCCCATTCCGGTTCCGGGGAATTCCTCTCGGGAATGTAGGCGTTGAAAGATGATAAAAACTTTCTCAGAAAAACTCTGATCAAAGCCAATGCCATTGTCACGGATGGAAATGACCCATCCCTGATCTTGCCGAAATGCACCGACGTGGATTTCCGGATGAGCCGTCCTTCGATACTTAATGGCATTGCCAATCAAGTTCTGAAACACCTGCACAAGTTGCAGGCCATCCCCGCTGACGGTCGGCAGCGTATCGTGTTCAATGATGCTGCCGCTTTCGTCCATAGCCATTTTAAGGTTCGAGCAAGCCGTCGCTAGGATCGCATTGCAATCCTGTGGTTTATATGGATTCCTTGTTCTCCCAAGCCCTGAGAACTTCTCTAAGTCTTCAAGCAATGCGTGCATGCGAGTCGCACCCTCCACCGCGTATTCGATATATTTGTCTGCGGTGGAGTCCAATCTCCCCTTGAAACCCCGCTGTAGCAAACCACAGAAATGCGACACCATGCGGAGCGGCTCTTTCAAGTCGTGTGATGCAACATAGACAAACTGTTCCAGCTCGGCATTGGAGCACATCAGCGCTTTGGACCGCTCAGCAAGCGCTTCCTCGGTGTGTTTTCGCTTGGTGATGTCCATATGCATACCGATCGCGCGAAGTGCGCTTCCAGTCGCATCTCTCTCGACCACTTTTCCTCGCGAGAGAATCCACCGATATTCGCCCCCCTTGGCTAAGAGACGGAATTCGTCTTCATACATCGGTATCCGTCCCTGAACGTGTTCTCCCCATAAATTGAGCGCGTCGTGTATATCTTCCGGATGGAGGAGAGCGTGCCACGTCCGGACGTGCGGGGCTAATTCATGAACTTCATACCCCAACATCTGAGCCCAATGCGTGTCATACAGGGCGACTCCGGTCGGAATGCATAGATCCCAAATACCGATGCTGCCTCCTTCCAAGGCCAGCTCCAATCGTTGTTCAAACTCGATTAATGATTGTTCGACCGCCTGTTTGCGTCGACGTACAGCGGTTTCACGCAATTCCCGTTCGATGGCGGGCACCAATCGAGCCAACTTATTCTTCATCACATAATCATTCGCTCCGGCAAGCATGGCCTCGACAGCGGCTTCCTCACCAATTGCTCCTGAGACGATGATAAATGGAAGATCTTTATCGGCCTGCTTGAGTTGCTGCATGACCGAAAGGACATGGATCGATGGCACATTCCAATCTGCGATGACGACATCCCAAGATCGCTCATTCAATGCCGCCTCAAGAGAGGCCGCATTGTCAACACGCGTGAGGGTTAGATCGTAACCACCCTGACGCAATGTCCTTGTCAGAATGATGCTGTCATCAGCGGAATCTTCGATGTGCAATACGTTCAACGCCTTTGTCATTTCCTCTTCCAGTAATGCTATGCAGTAGCCACGTCCATCCTTGAGCTGACTTTTATCGATTTGTCGCGATGCTTCTCACCCCATATCGCAACGCATGATAAATGTCGTGCCAATGTGCATATCTTTTCACGATAGTCCTCCACTACGGATGGCCGAGGGCTGCTTTAGTCAGTTCGCGCACTCAGGTCGCGGGGACCGATGCCGGGCTAGCGCAATGATTCATAAGCTACATCGCATATGCAGCTCGATTTTTGGTGAAACCCGTGCTTTCTACCTGGCTTTTCGGTTCGCTGAGCATTAATCTTTAACCGTAAGAGCATGTATTTACATTGGGCCTGCGTTCTGTTGGTTCTCACTTCTCACTGCACTGTCTTCCAACTGCATACCTCAACTACCCCGTCAGCCGGTAGTATGCTTCCAATACCACCAGCACCGCCTTTGACGGACATGCATAGTTCAGGTTCGTCTTGTTGGACAGCTCCACCGTCTCATGCCTACGTCCATATCGATATCGATGTCCATTCTATGCACGGTGACGTGCTGACCGAAACTGCGTGAGGCTCACCTCGGTCGAACACCGATTGCATAAAACCGTGCTTTTCGTATTTGTCGACTAACTTTGCTGGTATGCTGCCTAGTTGGCACTCGCAGAGGCTCCGGTTCGTTGCCAACTCGTTAGCGTTGTCTAGGAGGATGGCAATAGGCCGATATGCCGAGGACATCGAACCGCTAATAGCTAAATGCTTCCCCAATGGAACGGTCCTGAATAACTGGCGCACTGGTGCACAGTGACGCGCCAAAAGTGTACGAAGGAAACAGTGATCTCCAAGAATCATGTGGACCCCCGGCGCATCATCCTTATTGTCGACGACGATCCAGCCGATCGTGCCTTGATTCGTCAATGGTTAGAGTCGGCTGACTTCTGGATTGAAGAAGCGGCGGATGGATTTAGCGCCCTAGAAGTCTTTCGCACTGTGAATCCCCACATCGTGCTTCTCGATGTCGCGATGCCCGGCATGAGTGGGGTCGAGGTGTGCACTGCCTTGCGAAAATTACCTGGTGGTGCTCATGTCCCTATTCTCATGGTCGTGAACGGCGACGATATTGATTCCATGACCAAGAGTTATGAAACTGGGGCCTCGGATATCTTGATCAAGCCCATTCATCCTCACATCCTCGTACAGCGCATTAGACACCTATTGAGAGCCTATCAAAGCTTCCTTGTACTGGCGAAAACCGCCACTCAGCTGAGTTATGCTCAATCCATTGCCGGGCTCGGATCCTGGGAATGGGATCCGAGTTCCGATATTCTGCAGAGTACAGAACAAGTCGCCCGCATTTTCGGCATGAGACCGGAGCATTTCCCGAAGACTCTTACCGATCTTCTTGAATTGATCCATCCTGATGATCGGGATCTGGTTCTCAAAACATTCCAGGAGGGGAGCACAAAGGAACAGCACTGCAGTATGGAATATCGCATCTGCCTTCCCGACGGGACGCAGCTCGTCGTCGAAAGTCAGGCACGGCCTGTTTGTAGTGATTCCAATGGCGTCGCAAGCATGGCGGCCACTATCCAGGACATCACGAACCGAAAGCAGGCGGAGGCGAAGATCCATACTCTCGCGTACTACGACAGTCTGACGGGGCTTGCGAATCGTCACCTCTTCAAAGATCGCGTCACTCAAGTCTTATCTTATGCGCAACGCCATAAAGTTATCGTTGCCGTCCTCTATATGGATCTGGATCGTTTTAAAGTCATCAACGACACGCTGGGCCATGAGATGGGCGACCGGTTGCTCCAGGAAGTCGCGGAACGACTGAAGACATGCGTGAGGACGAGTGACTCTATTGCGCGAGACACCGATCTCACTCTGCAGTCCTGCTTAGCGCGGCTAGGTGGCGACGAGTTTACTATTTTGCTGAATAACCTCACTGATCCGGAAGACGGTGGTCGGGTGGCTCAGCGTATTCACCGCGAATTAGCAGAACCATTCCATTTGGGGAAGCATGATGTGTTTGTGACTGCCTCCATCGGCATCGCCTGTTTCCCCGCGGATGGTCTCACCTTGGACGCGCTCCTGAAACATGCGGATACGGCCATGTATTCCGTCAAATCTCAGGATCGCAACGGATACAAATTCTATTCTACCTCGATGAACGAACACGCCGAGGAACGATTCACACTAGAGGCCGATCTTCATCGCGCGTTGGACCGCGGTGAACTGATACTTTACTTCCAGCCAGTGATCGATCTCCGCACCGGCGCAATCGTCAAGGCCGAAGCTCTGCTCCGCTGGCACCATCCATCGCAAGGCATGTTAGCTCCTGGGAAATTCCTACAGATCGTTGAAGAGGTCGGGCTGGGGGCCAGGCTCGGTGAATGGGTGCTTCGTGCAGCTTGCACACAGGTCAGGGAGTGGTCCGTGGCAGGGCTTCCGTCTATTCGTCTCGCGGTGAACTTATCCGACTCACAGTTCCACGACACGCACTTGACCACGACAGTCGCTCGCGTGTTGGATGAGACGAAGTGTCCGGCAGAACTGCTTGACTTGGAATTGACGGAGACGATTGTGTTTAGGGATCCCGAACATACCATCGCGACCCTTCAGGACCTACGAACGCTCGGTGTGCAGCTTTCACTCGACGATTTCGGGACCGGGTTTTCCTCATTGCGTCATCTGCAGCAGTATCCTATCCATGCTCTAAAGATCGACCAGTCCTTCGTTCGAAACATCGTGGGGAACGAGCGTGACGCAGCCATAACTCGGACAGTCATTGCAATGGCTCACAGTCTTGGCCTGCGGGTCCTTGCCGAGGGGGTGGAGACCAGAGATCAGCTCGATTTTTTGCGTGAACACGGTTGCGAAGAAATCCAAGGATTCATTCTGAGCCAGCCTCTTTCCTCCGATCAATTCTTACCATTTGTCTCGAAACACATCGCGACAGGGGCGGGGCGGCGTTTTATTTCCTTCCAACGGTTCGCCACGTAGCGTCACCGCTGTACTAAATCAGTCCTGTCAATCTGCGCCAACCGGATTCACTGAGCGGGATACGTTGAAACTTTGCAGGACCTTTACAGCTAGCTAATTCGAGCGGTCTGCAGGACTCATGACCCCTCGTAATTGCTTGACGAACCCTTGAAGCTCCTCGTTAAGCTGTTGAAACTGCGCATTGCGATTCAACAGTTCTTCGGTGCGCGCGGCTACATCTTTTTCCAATCGAGCGTTGGCGTCCAGCAATTCTTTGTATCGAAGCTGGACAATCCCGTTGAGATAGTCGATCTGAAGTTTTGCCCGGTTGGTCAGTTCCCACTTCCAGGTTAACGCGACCGCCAGCTGCTCCACTTCGACCGCGTCAAACGGTTTCCGCAGGATCAGGAGACGGTCGGTTTTCCCGACACGCGCGGCAATCTCACGCCACGGATGATCGGAGAACGCGGTACAGATCACGATCTGGATGTGTGAATCCGCCTTCCAAATCTCCTCGATCGTTTGAAGTCCATCCCATCCTGGCGGCATACGCATATCCACGAAGGCCAGCGCATACGGAGTTCCGGTGGAGATGGCCTTCTCCACCAAATGGAAACCGGCTTCCCCTTGGTCGGCGAACCGCAATTCAAAGACTTCGCCTTGATCTCCACGCGATTCTTCACCGAACAGAGACGCTTCCATCTGATCGAGTTCACCGGAAGCGGCGGCCGGCGCGAGAATTTTTCGGAAATCCTCATGGATGGCGAGATTGTCGTCGATGATAAGGATTCGCCGGTTGTCTAGAGTTCTCTTCTGTACATCTTTAAGCATATCGTTTCTCCACCGTAGATCTTTCAGGCGGCCATAGAAGCTTGGGCGAGCCTCAAATCCAGTGTGAATGTGGCTCCTCGCCCTTCTCCATCGCTCGCGGCAGACAGGACACCCCCTAATAACTTGGCGGCTAACGATGAACTATGGAGTCCTAACCCCTGTCCCCCTTCACGAGTGGTAAAGCCTTGGGTAAATAGGCGCTTGAGGTTATCCGGAGCGATTCCCATACCTGTGTCGCGTACATGAATCTGTATTCGCTCATTGCTTTCAGTATGGTACCCGATTGCCACCGTGAGGCGATGGGAGTGATCGGGCACGGCTTGCATAGCGTGGATCGCATTGTTGACCAGGTTCACCATAATCTGCAGAACCTGATGCCGGTCACAGAGCGCGGCCGGCACCTCGGCATATTCACGCACGACAGTGATACCACCCTTCTCCAGGGCGTCTTTGTTGATCGCGAGAGACTGTTCGACGATGTCCTTCAATTGAATGTGTTCCAGAAGGACCTGAGTCTTGGCGTGGCCTTGTTGAGCCATAATGATCCGCCGAATATGTTCGATGTTATGATCCAGCGAGTCGAGCTCCTTATTGACGTCGGCGAAATTGGTATTCACCTGTGCTGCCAGCTTCACGAGATACGAAGGAATCTGTTTGCCTTTCTCATCTTGGGCGAAATAGTTGCCCAAGTCGTTCATATGGTCTTGGACCATTTGTCCAACACGGACGAACTTGTCGACGGGGGTTCGTTCGAGGACTTTGTGGATCAGCCCGACCGACGTATTGACGCTGTTCAACACATTTCCCACATTATGCAGAACGGAAGCCGCTACTTCGGCCATGCCGATTCTTCTGGAGACTTCCTGCAAGCGGTGGTTCAGTACCTCGCGCTCTGATTCGGCCTTCTTTCGCTCGGCGATTTCGACAACCAGTGACTGGTTGGTGTGTTCAAGCTCAACATTTTGATTGAGGATGTGCCTTTGAGATCGTTCCAATTCCTTCACCGCGTTGCTGAGAGCCGCGTTTGCTTCTTCCAGCTCCGTGACATCATCCAACGATACGACTGCGCCACGCAGGCTCCCTCGCTCGTCGAGGATCGGAGCGCTGCCGACGATGAAGTGCCAGGACTTACCTGACGAATCGGTCAGCACCATGCGCACGTCCGCCTGTGTTTTTCGGGTATGCAGAGCCACGGTCCAAGGCTCGCTCAACGGTTCTTTGGAAGGAGTGACCGGTGCCCAGGCTAATCGCGACAACTTTGACCCGAGCAGATCGTCCAACGGCAAGCCCGCCCGCTTCACAAACGCGGCATTGGCAAGAACGATGGAGCCCCGGTCGTCGAGCATGACGACTCCTTGGGCCAGCACGTCCAGCGCATGTTTGACTCGAGGCGGAATGACCGATGACGGATCCAATTGGCGGAGCGTGCGTTTAATGAACAGCAGGTAACTGAAGAACCCGACAAACGTGACAAACAGCAACAAACGAGCCCACGGATGACCCAAAGACCAAGAATTATTCGACTCGGCCGCCGGCCTGAAGGCGACTTGCAGCGTTCCCCAGCGGTCATCCCCGTTAAAAATCGGGACTTGGATGTAATCGATCGTGGAGTGGTCGCCATCAGGCTGTACCCAATGTCGCCCATGATCTCCAGCTTGAGCGAATGTCGTGCCGGAGCTCAGCAGAATGGCAGCCGACAGAACCTGAGGGTTTCGTTCGATGAGCAGAGCCAATCCCACTTTGATGGTGTCGGAATGGCTCTGGGCGGCGAGGTGCGAGTACTGGCCAGCCAGAGCTTCGGAAAGCGCCCTGCGGTTTTCGGCTGTGTTGCTCAGTGATCCGGACGACAATCCGACCAGCGTGTCGCCCGCGAGTAATGCCCCGATCGTGAGGCACGTCAAGCTGAAACTGATCCATGCAATCGGACCGAACCGTCTCATGTCTCAGGGCCTCCGCCATCGGAGCGATTCGCATCCCCTTTGTTATCGAAGAGGCCCTTAATCCCTTGGAATCTCTTATTTTCATGTTCGATTGCAGCGGCCATGTCCGCTTTGCGTTTGCGCCGCTCTCGACCGCCGAGGAGAGCGACAGGGAGCGGATCGAAGTGCCGCCAAGCGGGGAGAGTGGCCGCCAAACTGGCCAGGAAAAATCCGCTGCGCAGCAACCAGGCGACGACTCCGGCCGTAAGCGCGAATCCTCCCATGTTCGCCGTACGGATCACGAATTGCTGGCGACTTTCGACCAAGTCAGTGGCCTGCCGTAGATCATTTTCCAGGTAGCTGAGTGTCTTGCGAAACGCTTCACTGAGCGGCGGTGCTGGCGCTTCTCCAGGCATGTGTTCTCTGGTGATCTTGCGGATTCCTTCCTCAACACTCGAAAGCATCGTGGCAGCCCCGGCATTGAAAGGCCCTCGCAGTTCGCGCACGACAGGTAGGGACGCACCTGTCGGTCCTGGAGACTTCTTTTCCTCATCGACACCCTCCACTGGCCCCTGGGACACCGACTGCGCGGAACTTGGGTTGTTGGAGAGCGAGCTTGGGCCAGCAAGTGCTTTGATCTCTGTCGGCGCTCCGGGCGGTGGACTGACCTCAATCGAATGCACAGGAATCGAGTGCACGGGAATCGAATGCACAGGCGACGGAGATACAGCGGGAGAGGGCATTCCCCCCGGAAGCGGGCTAGTGGGGGACAATACCTCCGGGAAGTCCGTGACAGCGATATTGAGATCCTGTGTGTCCGTGCCACCGTTCCCATCGGAGATCTGGACGGTGACCTGGTAGATATTGTTGGAGTCCGCATCGATCGGATTCTCGAAGTCCGGCACGTTTGCGAAGGTCAGCACACCGGTGGTGGCATTGAGAGTGAACAGCGCCGCATCGGCCCCGCCGACGATCGTGTAGACCGGCGCATTACCATCCACGTCCGTACTCGTCACGGTCGTGACTCCCGTCTGGCTCTCCGCAGCATTTACCGCCGCTGTCGTCCCCGCGCCATTGCTTGTGATCGCGGGTGCATCGTTGACAGCGCTGACTGTTACGGTCGTGTCATGGTTGCCGCTACTGCCGCCGTCGCCGTCGGTAAGCACGAAGCGCACAGTCCTAGCCCCGGGTGTGGGATTGTCCGTGTCGGTGTCCTGATAGGTGATATTGCGAATGAGTGCTTGCGCGGCCGCCGGCGTCGCATTGCTGTTCATCGTAATGACCAGATTGCTGCCACCGGAACCACCTGCGAACGTGCCGATGGTCGTCCCACCGTACTTTACATTCGTGCCGGAGACGCCGATCTGGCCTGCCCCGAGTCCTTGATTGCGGATAGCGAGCACGTCTTCGGCTGCATCGCTGCCGGTCGTGAAAGACACGGTCAAGGTGCCGGTATCGAAGTTGACGGAAGTTGCATCGCTGACGGTGGCGTTACCCCCCTGTTCGAGGACCACGGCCCCGTCGCCCTCGGTATACGAGAGGCTGTCACCACTCAGGTTCGTGATCACCGGCGGATCGTTTGTGACGTACGAGATATGAACGTCATCAAACTGAATGTTGCCCAAGAGGCCGGCACCGGTCACTTCGAATCGGACACGCGTGTTCGCCGAGATATACGCCGTCACATCGAAGTTGCCGGTGCCGCCCGCCGGCAGTAACGACGTATACGTTTGCAATGTCGTATAATTGGCCCCACCATCATCGGATATCTGCACTTCGACCGTGCCACCTAACGCCAAGGATTGGGTATAGGAGTAGGAGAGCGTAGCGGACAGCGCCCCCGTCAGGTTGACTTCTCGGTGGATAGTGTTTCCGCCGGTCCCAAGACCGACATCCATAAGTAGCGTACCGCCTGATACTCGGATCTCTCCGGCTCCAGGACCGGCTCCGCCGCCCTCAGTCTCAACCCAACCGGCACTCCATGATTGTGTGCCGTCGTTGTTGCCGTAGGAGACGCTACCGAAATTGTCGAGGACGTCCTCCGTGGCCATAAGCTGCAACCAGCTCTCGTGGATAGCCCTCGTGACAATCAGCGGGGTTTCGACAGGACCCATTGAGAATTCCAGGTCCCAGTCGCCGCCTAGAGAAGAGTGACCGGTGTTATCGGTGCTGGCGGCCACATCAGCGCCGGTGAGTTGTCCCAGTTTCAGTGCAGCCTCTGCACCCTGCTCCCCCAGTCCGAAGCTGCAGCCGTAAATCAAAAGATCGGCATTCTCCGAAAGAGCCTGCGCGATAACGGCAAGGTCGTCTGCGTGCTCGCCCGTCATGGAGTCCAGCGTAAGCCGAGCAGTTCCGAGATCGAGCCTTCCTTCCGCGCCGTGGGAAATCAGATGGATGGCGTCGATGCCGGTCCGATCGGCGAGCGTTTGAGCCATTTGTTCGACGCCGTCGCGCGCAGGATCCAGCACGAACACTTCCACATTGGGACTGATACCGTCGAGCAGATGCTGGTAGTCGCGCACGCTGGGAGAAACGAACACAATCTCTTGGCGAGCAGCTGATGAATCGTAAACCGCCAGCGCATCGACCAAGGCTTGATCCCGAGCATCGAGGTGTGGTTCACCGGTCGGGGCGCTAGGCCTTGTATCATTTGTCGTCACATCGTCAGGCGAGATCCGTGACTCGGATTGGTTTTGAGTCAGTTGCGCAGCCTCGGCGTGTTCGACCGTGGCCACTGCCGCGCCGTCGAACATGATCCGTGGTTCGAGCGCAAGGCAAGAAGCGCCGACCGACGGTGAAGTCGGGCTCATACACACTGCGGCGAGCCTATGCCCGCACGGGGTCTTTTTACGCTTCCGGGTTATTCTCATATTCGTATATCCAGGGAAGACCTGAGTCCTCGATCTATCAAGAAATTTAGCAAGTGGATGCGGCTCCACGAAGTGAATTCTCCTTTCTTACCTCTTGCCGAAACAGTGAGTATCGTCTTCGTGAGAAGATTCGCGGAGGACGGCAGAAGTGATGCTGATCGTGCGGCTGCGCCGGTTCTAAACTCCGCTTTCGCGAATAAGAATGCGGATACCTTTTTCCCAGATGCGTTGGGCAAGACTGATTCCAGGACCTTCTACCAGTACAATCCCTCGCACCGCTTGGTTCCACCGTGGAGGCTGTTGGGTGAGATGTAGCGTCACGCGATACACGGAGGTATCGGGTCTTAACTTTCCACCGGCATCTTCTCTAATCGGCACCTCACCTCCATAAAGAGAGGCGAGGTAGGGAACGGTAAAGACGTTTTCATCGATGTCACGAATTTCGGCGACCTGTGCTTCCAAACTCTGCCGTTCGGAGCCTTCGGGAATAAATCGAGCAGACTGACCTGGGTGGAGATGGCCGACATCGATTTCAAGTGCCAACGCATGCAACTCCTCTCCTGTCGGATCGATGACATACGCAAGCGGGAGCTCTTTATTGATCCATCGCCCAATGCGCAATGCCTCGGCGCAGTCCGTCACCCTGCCGGCGATCGGCGCAATAAGTGACAAATTCTGCTGTTGTTGCAGAAGCCCTTCGAGCTGCGAGAGACGAGCCTTTAACGCCTCCAGATTCACCTGCTGCTTTGTCAGTTCTTGTTGATCGAGGAACTGACGACGGTCCCTCAGACGCTCAACGTCGATCCGCTTGCGCGTCAATGCGACATCTTTTTCGAGTGTCGGCGACTCGAGCGTGACCAACATCTCACCCCGTTCCACCTCGCTTCCTTCTTTCAACGCCAGATCCGCGATTCTTCCTGGGACCGGCGTGTAAAGCGTGGCATAGGGCGTCGATTCCAAGACCGCCGGGATGCTGATCCGATTCGACCAGGGAACGAAGAACACGATCGTCACAACCCCCAAAACCCCGGCTGAGACCCACGCTCGCCTTTGTTCTCGAATCACACCTCGTAACGTCCACCACGCGGCCAGTTCGCGTGTGATAGGAAGCAGAATGAACCAACAGATTTCGAGCGCGAACAAGATGAGTCCCAGTAATTTGAAAACAAAGTGATAGACGATGAAAGCGATTCCGAGAAACACCAGAAAACGATACGCCCATGTCGTCCAGGCAAACCCGATCAAAAAGCGGCGGCGGCCATCGGAGACCGGTTCAGGGATAGGCGCTTCCAGGCCGAACAAGAACCGCCGGAGCTGCCACTGGCCGAATGCAGAGGCGCGATCATGGAGGTTGGGAATCCCCAACAAGTCGGACAGGACATAGTAGCCGTCGAAACGCATGAATGGGTTCAGATTGATTGCCAATCCCAGCGCCAAGCTTGTCGTGGCCACGATAAACGCCAGGCTTCTCGGCACGCCGTCATTGAGAAAACACCATGCGAGGATGGCCAGAGCGGCCAGTGAACATTCGACCATCATGCCGGCGGCGCCGATGGCGGCGCGTTGGCCGCGAGACCTCAATTTCCATGCGTCGGAGGTATCTGAATACAGCATCGGTATCATTAAGACGAGGGCGATACCCATCGTGGAAACGCGGCAACCGTAGCGCGTTGCGGTATAGGCATGCCCTAGTTCATGAAGAACCTTAACGACGACCAGGCAGAGCACATAGAGCGCGAAGCCACGCGGCGTGAACACATGCAGCATGGTGGCCATGAACGTATCCCACTGGCGCGAGGTGAGATAGGCGCCCGTCAGTCCGATAAGTCCGATGATCCCTACCGTCGATTTCGCATAGACCCATTCGACATATGGAAGCGTGGCTCGAAGGAATCGATCCGGCCGAACCAACGGGATCTTGAAGAATAAGTAATGGTGAACCAGCCACATCAGCCAGTGCGGCTTTGCGGCTTGAGCTTGTGCGACATAGCTTTGGTACCCTCCCTGTGGTGGGTCACGCATGAGATGGTTTCCATACAAGAACCGCAAAAAATCTTCGAGATCTTTGCGGGTGATGCGACAGGTCGTCTCTGCCTGGATCTGCGATACGACGGCCTCCGCACTTCGGCCATGCCAACGTGACAGCATTTGATGAGCCGTCCATCCGATCTGGAAATATTTTCCGCGGACCGGATCGACGAGCACCCACGTCGGCGACCCATCGGCGGCTGGAGCCCCGACAATCAATTGAAGATCCTCTCGCAATGGTGGAAGGATGGCTGCGTTTTGCTGAGGCCTCGTCGGTGTCATAAACCGATCCATGGCCTGATCGCCGAAATAGGGCGTCGGAAGAGGTAGGTGAACAGCGTCACCTGTTGTCCGTAAATTTTGGCGCTCCCCTGCCATCCGATGCGGAACTCCGATGGGTTCTGGTCAAGCTTCGCCGTCACGCGGTAAGCCAGCGTATTGTTCGGCAGGACTTCGGCGTGATAGCTCGCATGGCTCACCGTGGCAGGAACGCTGGAAAAAGGAGTCGCATTCAGAAACAGCGCGACCGGTGTGCCCTCCCGTAACACAATGGCATCTTCTACCGGCAAGTCGATCCGCACCTCCAACTGCTGCGGGTTTGCCAGTTCCATGATGCGTTGGCCGACGACGACCGGCTTTCCAATCCAGTCGGATTTATCGGTGTACAAGACGAGTCCGGCTTGTTCGGCCAGAACGTCGACTTTCGTCAATTGTTCATGCGCATAATTTCGTTCCGTTTCCCTTAACTGCACTTCGGCTTTCAACAGCGGCACATCGGCTTTTTGATTGGCTTCCACGAACGAACCCTGAGCCGCGCGTCGATATTGGGCCAGGGCCACGTCTAGATTCCGCTCCGCGAGGAGGTATTCGCTTCGGAAGGTGGTGTCCTCGTACCGAAACAGCACGTCGCCTTTAGATACAGAGGAATTCGGTCGAACGATGATTTCGGCGATGACCCCATCAATGGGGGCACTCACGATAATCGGATCCTGTGCGACAATCTTCGCAGGCGCCAATGTCGACATGGGGACCGGGATGGCGAGTGCGCCTGCCATCATCGCGGCAAGGAGCCATGTCGTGGTTTTGCTTAGTCCCCATCGCCATCGGTGACTCTTGGACGGACCGACCGCGCGCCAAGCATAGGCGTACGCTTCGACAAGCCGTTGGAGCACCGTGACTTCGTATTCTTGCCATGGCTGGTCCTTGGTCAGCCACACGCCACCATGGATCTGTTCATCCGGGTGCTTCAGCGGGCACCAGAGACCATGTCCGGTGGTGAATTCTGTCCAATCGGGTCTGAGCTGCTCGGGACAATCGGCTTCTGTGACGTGAACAATGCTATGGTTTGCTGACGTTCCGCGTAATTCCCGAATCAATCGCTCGATCCATTGAGGGAGGGGCGCGGCGCGATCCACAACGGGAACACTGGACACGGCTCGCACCTCGTAATGTTGAGAGCTGGGGGTCGGCGGCGTCAGCAAGACGGCTTGTCGATACGGTATGAGGCGACGCGTTTCGTTGACGATAAGAAATTGCAGTTCTTGCTGGGTGCGCGCGGAGCGAACCATTCTCTCCAACTGGAGAAGCGTTGTCGACGAGGTGCTTTGGGGGAGCGAGACTCGGGATGTGGCTTCTGCTGACAGCATGGCGGACGGCTATTGTCGAACCTCAGCAAAAGAGGCGACGCCGCTCATTCCGGCAAGGACGTTGCCTGGCTTTGTGCGGAACAGACCTTTCACTTTCACAGTCTGGCTGGCAGGATCGACGTTCGCACCGATATCCTGCACCACCGCCCGATACTGGAATCCGGTCTCGTCGACGGCGTAGTCAAAGGGTGTGCCGACTTTCAACCAAGCCAACGACTTCGATGGCAGAATGAGTTCGATCTCGAGCTGGCTGTCATCCAAGAGACTGATGAGTTGGTCATTGGGGAAAACATTCTCATGCTCATTGACGATGGTCTTCACCACCCGTCCGGAAAATGGCGCCAGCACCGTACAGCCATTGACATTCACTTGTGCGCCCTTTACGGCGGCTAGGGCTTTCTCGGCGTCGGCCTCCGAGACTTCAAGCTCAAGCTGTCCCACCGCCTGATGCGTCGATAGGCGAAGGTTGTTCTCATATGTCTTCTTCTTTCCTCGATATTCCGCTTGCGCGCTCGCCAGTTCCGCCTCATATTTTGAGCAATCGAGTGCCACTATGAGAGCCCCCTTCTTGAACCGTTGCCCTTCCTTATAGGGGAGCCGGCTGATTCGGCCTTGAACCTGACTGGCCACGGTTGCCTGCGCGGTCGCCTTTACAATCCCTCGGATGGTGCTCAGTTCAGCCAAGCTGCCTGTGGGTTTTTCTTCAAGTTTGGTGGCGCTCGCCGGTAGAACGGTGAATGACACTAACCCAATCAGAGACCCACCGACCAACAACCAGCTGCCATGAATCACTTGAGCAATTCCTTGCTTCTCGCCCAACGATCACGAAGTTGGAGGGCGAGGTCCGACAAGTTCTGCTCCCCCTCCAGATCGTTGGGCAGCACATCTTCACCGATTGCTGCCAAAAGCGAAGCCCAGGCTGTTTGAAGGTCTGCCTCCACGGCATCGTAGCGGAGCTGTGCGGCGACTTGAGCCACGCGTTCGCGCAGCATGGCTTGTTCGCTCAATCGAGCCGTGCGCCAGGCCACGTGGGTCTGCTCGGCAATTTGCGATTGGGTGTCGAAATAGAGAGCAGCCGTCGATACCTCTTTCTTCGCATGAGCGACCTGCGCCACACTGACATGAACCTGCGACATGATGGTCATGGTCAGGGCAAGGTTTTGTGTATGGAGCACCTTGTCTTGAGCTTCGATGGTCTTGGCCCGAGCGGGATATCGGATGAGATTCAACATGTTCCAACTCGTCCGGGCTGCATAGGCCGCCCAGTGATTATTGAAAAGGAACGTATTGCTGCTGTAGTTACCGCCGACTTGAAGATTCAAGCTCGGCAACATTTCTACAATCGCAGCATGGGCCTCGCGCGCGTTGATACGGCGGCGATAGTCGATCATTCGTAACTCCGGACGGGCCTGCAACGCCCGGTCCTCCAGCACCGCCATGTCCGGCGGGAGATGCAGGGTTTGGCTTTCTCGCTCAGGGACGACCAAGACAAGATCGTTTTCTTGCTCAGGAGGAAGGTTGATCAACGCAGTCAATTGAAGTTTGGCGGTGTTGAGTTCCCGGAACAGCTGTTGAATGTACCGTTGTGTGTTGAGAAGATCGAGTTTGTATTGCAAGGGTACCAGCGGCGTCGTGAGTCGCTCATCTTGAACGGCCTGTGCTTTATCAAGCGCGGTTTTGACCCATTCATCCAGCAGCCTGAGGGACGGGAGAATTCGCTCTGCACTGACCGCCCGCCAATAGGCGGTGCGGACATCCTGCATGACCCGATTGGCCACACGCCGCCTTTCTTCGTCGGCAATTAACACATCGTCGGCCGCTTGTTTGGCCCGGATGTACGACAAACCGAAATCCAATACGTTCCAACTCAGCGATAAATCGGCTGAGAAGATATTTCGTTCAACGGACGTGAACGGCTCGAGAACTTGCCGACCGGTGATCAAAGATTGTGCGACTCCACCAGGAAAGTTATTGCGGCCGTCAAATCCTGCATTCGCTGCAAGACGAGGCAGCATGGCGTAGTGAGAGAGGTCTAGCTGCGTCTGTGCCAGCATCTTATGCATCAGCTCGACGCGGGCGTCGAGGTTATACTTCAATGCCCGGGCCATCGCTTGGTAGAGATCGACTGGGCCGGTCAGACGTTCTTGATCCTTGGTGAGAACAGCCCGATCTTCAATGACCCGTGACTGGACCTCTTCGGCGGTGAGTGGTATCGGTTTAATGGCGCAGCCACTCCCCGCGATGATCGAAATGATTACCAAGACCCGCAGCCCACCGCTGGTTCCACGGCGGTTCTGTTTAGTTGAAAAATATTTTCTCATGACAGCTCGAGCGTTGTTCGACGGACGAGTCTTAAGCTAGGCCTTCAGGAGAGCATAACGAGGACATTTACCCCGGCCTGCACGATATTGCTCGTCTTTGTACCAAAGTACTTAACTATCCTCGTTTGTCATTATTTTTTTGTTTTGCTGCCGTGGGCTGTGACCGTGTTTCAGAGACGGGGTTAACCCGTAGGAGTCAAAGCGACCCGGCAAATGCCTGTCGAAGTGAATGCCCTTTCACGTGGGCGAGGAGACATTGGAACGTGAGCTTGAGCAGCGCTACATCCGCAGTTCGGCCCGACCGTACTATATTGACTAATAGGAGCCGGCTGATGAGGTCGGGCAAACTGGAGCAATGTTTCAACCGATTGTGTCCCAACACAGGCCCGCATGGGAGGATCATCATGGATGGAGATATACAAGGTACGTGCGGCAACGCGGATTCTTGGGGTGATGTGGTTGAGAGGTGAAGGGAGAGAACGACGCGAAACGGGTTGTCCGATATCGGACGCACAGGCTGTAAGTCGTTGTAAACCCTCGTCACTCTTCGGACGATTCCGAAGGTTGATCTTGTTGATTTAGTTCAGTATCATCCGCCTTTTCAAGGCTTAAACACGGGTTCGAATCTCGTTGGGACCACCAATTCCACTATCTATCGGGGAAAAACCGTGACGTACAAGGGCTACACCATTCAAGCCGCACCTCATGAGCTCATAGACACCGGCCAGTGGGGATTGAATCTCTTCATTTGGTGGTCAACTGAAAAGGGGGACGAAAGCCGGCATTTCCACACCAATGATCAATACGCAACGAAGGAGGAAGCCACGGTCCACTGCATGCAGTATGGCCAACAGATCATTGATGGCAAGATTCCTGGTTTGTCGGTTGGATGATGCGGATGTAAATAGAACTCTGGGGTCTCTCAGCCCCAATACGCTTCTGACCAACTAACCTGACGACACCCTCACGAGTGCCCTTTCCGTTCCGTTGGATCCCTGTTTCCCACCACCTAGAGTCCTATTGCGGATGAGATCCTTTCCCCCCTAGAATCGGGTCCTCTGTCGAGGTATTCATGCTCTTCGTGCTTCGTCCCTACCGTCGCTTTCCCAATTTCCTTGATGAGGGGGATTGAATTATGAACCAGATTACCTTTCGTTTCCGCCAATCCCAGGCCGTGGACTTTTATTGGAATCTCGAGTTGGCCAAGCGAGGATCTCTACGCGAATTCAAAGTACATCCCAACATCATCATTTACGAGTCGGCGTTCGACCTCTTCAACCCGATTCAGGTAGGACACGCCTTGTCCCTGGCCAAGGCCTTGACGCTCGACAAGCGAGCCGAGGTCTTCTCGGGCAACACGTCGTTGACCATGATGACCGTTCGTGACGTATTGGAGTGCTATCAGCAATCGATGCAGGTCGAAGATCATCATGCTCATTGTTGGTTTAAGATCAGGCTCACGTTCGATCTGACGGTGACACGAATCGAAGTGGAGGCCGACGACTCGGGGAAGTCGTTCGTGTTCCCGTGTCGACAGGCGGCCACACACGCCTATGGCATTCACTATGAGCATCCAGGAACGATCTATGCCCAATTGGACTCGGCCTTGTGGCGCGCCGGTACACGTTGGTGCCCGCGGCTCGACGATCTCTCAGAAATAAAACTCGTGAACGTGGAGTTGCAAACTAAGAGATGAAGAGCCGCAGAAGCCTGCTGATCGGACGGCACGCGAAGCGTCACATGCGAGCGATTGCTTGTTTTTCCGCAGCACGCCGTTCTGCAGCGCGTTCATCACGGCACGAATGATCAGGCGCAGAAGGGATCTATCAACGCACGAGTGATGCAGCTCAAATAGTTAAATGAGTACTCACCGTGCATTGTGCGCTCCATTGCTCAAGTTTGCGTATAAACCGTGTGCCGCAGACGGATTATGCTCGTTGTCAGTCTTTCCGTAGCCCGCCGACCAGGCGTGGGTTACCACCAACGTCCAGGCTTCTTTACGCGACAAGAGGGGATCATATAGCTCGGCATAGCGGCTCTGCATCTCCATTCGAAACGCGGTCTGCGCGTCAGTTGGAACGCCGGCCAGGACCGCCAGGGAAGTCAAATATTCGCCATGCCCTTGCGCAATATCGCAACTCACGCCATCGTAGGCATGGGCCACGAACTGTTCCAATCGCTGGTGAGCCCTGGCAGCCGGACCGGGGAGAGCGCTGCCGGATGTGCTCGACGTAAAGTCGCTGGTCAGGTCGAATGGTGCCTTAACGGTATCAGTGGTTGGCCCGCAGGAGACCCCGCCGATCAAGAAGATTGAAAGAAAGAGAGCTGTGCTGATTTTCATGCTTTCCTCCCCTTGGCTAATCGAGTGCATTGGAAGAACAAAAAGTCGTTTCGGATTGTCCTTAGCATGGTGGATGCTAGGCATGGACTAGATAATGCCCTGGCTTTAGAGCGTGAACGATCTTGGGATCTCTCCCCCATACACACACAGCCACCCTAAGGCACCATTTTATGCTTAGGCCTACTCCTAGGTTACAGGCTTTTTGCTAAGCCTAGAATCACTTGAGGATCTGTGCGTTCCGGTTACACAATAGCAATCATGAACTGACACAGAGGGTAGGTATGTCGAGGCACAGTCTAAAAGTGAATAGGGAACGAAAGCCAAGTCCCGTGAACAATGAAACCTCAAATCTCATCCGAGTGCTTGTAGTTGATGATCATCCTTATCTTCGCAAGGGGTTGCGGAACCTGGTCAGTTCCTTCGGCGCCTTCAAGGTTATCGGTGAAGCGGCGGACGGGGAGGAGGGCTGCGAGCTTGCTCAGCAGCTACAACCGGATGTCGTCCTGATGGATATCGAATTGCCAAAAATGAATGGGATTGAGGCGACCCGACGGATTAAAACGTCGCTACCCCACGTCATCGTCATAGGACTCTCGATCAATCAAAGTGTCGTGGTTGCTGATCACATGAAAGCAGCCGGCGCGACGGCTTACCTAACCAAACAGACTGCGCCAGCGGACTTGTGTCAGGCCATCCATGCCGCGCTCATCACTACAGGCAAGATCGGAAAGTCAGGCTGTCGTCCGGAGAGTAATTGAAAGAATGTCCTCGTGGAATGCTACGTATTCTCAATCCCACTGACTTCCTCATGACCTAGGAAGGCCGCTTGTAACCGCGAATCTTGGACCACTCATCCTTTGGGAGGCGGTACGGCCGTGATGGAGGCTTCCGTACCACGAGACGTTTGATCGCGAAGAGCAGCGCTGTGATGGAAAAAGCTTGGAGGAATTTTATCATCATGATGGCTTTCCTGATGAATAAGACTATCGTCTTCAAGCCTGCATTGCAACACGATTGACTCCCGGTGAGCGCTCTTGAAGGTTCATGGATAGATAACTTATTGTCGCTAGTGGGCGCTACGCACTCGTCGCCGAATCGATTGGACCGTCGCCGTGAAGACGTTGCTATTCCGTTGTATCCATTGAGATACGACACGTATCTGTCCAGATACCATGAGGAACGCGGGTGACTCCAAATATTCACTTCGCGATGTAGATCATCTGCTCATTCGAGAACAACAACATCTGCTGATCATTCAACAGTTGTCAGGCAACTTCTGCTCGATAACCACTGCCACCATTCGACCTGTTCTGCAAGGCGACTCATTGACACGTGCTGTTGCGACCATCTCGTTTCATCGATCGGCATAGCTTCTGCATTTCTGAAAGCCAGGTGAACACGAATAGGAGGGATCATGACGAATCCTGGAGGTATGGAAGCGCAGAATATCCAACTCATCCGACAGTGCCTTGAACTGTGGTTCAGTAATGTCACGCCGGGTACGTACACTGAACGCTTTATCTATCACGATGGCACACAGACTTCAGAACTCGCGCTCGACCGTGAATTCCTCAATGATCTTCGGCCGGAGCAACTCAAGGAGTATATGGAACGCACAGTACTTCCAACGCTCCGGGTGAGTCCGGGAACCATCATTCGAGCCGGGGCTGATGGCATCAGTGTCCGTGTAAGACCGATGAGTTAAGCCACAATTCGGACACGGAAGAAAGCTCACATTCAAGAGATGTTTACAGACTGAGGGAAACCAATGTCAGACCTTATGAAACGTTGGATCGAGTTGAGACGCCGGGAGCAGCAAACAGATGGCACCTGGAGTTGTCACTATGTCATTTTTGAGTTTGGAACCAGAACATGGAGGCTCAAGAAAGGGTGTGCTGACGGCACATTCAGAACCCCTGAGGAGGCAGCATCCGCCGCGCTGGCGCAAGCGCAACAGATCATCGATTCACTCCAACCCGCTATTCCCTATTTGCAGAAACGCAATGTACGACGGAATACTCCCAAAGTTGACAATGACACTGATCACCTCGGCACCTGCGTCCAATCATAAACAACCTGGATCACAGTACAAAAAGAAAGCTCCGTCCATTTTCCCTAAAAACTATTCACTCTGCGTGCCGATTCTCGTGATCACTTCGTCAGCAATCACCGGTGGAAACACAAGAGGATCCCAGCTGAAGAGGCACATACATACCCATTCGAAATAAACGTCTTCTGTGGACGGATGCGCGCAGGGGGAGAGTGCTCGAGGTGGCACCCAAATTCAAAGCCGATCACATGGATCGTGAGTCACTGACAGAAATGAGATTGCCTCTTCAGAAAAACCGCACGAGCGAACCTTTCATTGACGCCTCTATTCTTGGTTGTGTATAACGAAAGCGTCTTAAATTTCTGTGGCGGATTGTATGTACGCACGCGAATTTCATGATGGTGCAAAGGACGGATTAGAAGCGCTCGAGCCGCTTGATCCTGACAAGATTTCCTCGTTCAGCGATCTGCTTCAGGCCATGGGGAAGACTGCATTCGGGGGAAGGCATCTCACGATCGGGGGAGGAGTTCCACGGAATTGGGCTCAACAGGTTGGTCCGTACATTGAAATCGGCAATCTTCGGTTGGGCTTGAACGTAAAGCCGCCTCGATTTCACTACGGCGTGAGAATTTGCCCTGAACCGGACTACTGGGGAGGGCTCAGTGGCTGTACGTATCAAGAAGGGCTTTCCTGGGGAAAATTCGTGACACCGAAGGACGGCGGCCAATTCGCGGAGGTGTTGAGCGACGCGACGGTTGTCTGGCCTCTGTTAATGATGGGCATTCTGGAACGAAAGAAAGCCAGTGCTGTGTATCAATCATGAGGAAAACGGTTGGGAAAATCCTGGTTCAGCTGTGTCTCTTCGGTGGTCTTGTGTGGGCCTCTCATGTCTCCGCCGGAGATGCACCTGAAGCCGATACTCGCATGAGAGGGCTTGCGACCGCGCCGGTGACGCTCATTGAATACTCTGATTTTACCTGCGGGTATTGCCTGAAGTTTTTCAAAGATACGTGGCCACGGATTCAGGCTCGGTACGTCGATACCGGAAAGATCCGATTCCTCTATAAGGATTATCCGCGAGCCGATCAGGGACCCGGATTTGATGCCGCGTCGGCGGCACGATGTGCGGGTGCCCAAGGCAAGTATTGGGCAATGCACGATCGGCTGTTTGCCGCAGGGGGACGGTTGGACAAGCAGGTCTATCATCGGCATGCGGCGACGCTCGGTTTGGACCAGTCCGCTTTTGAACGGTGTATGAACGACGGACGGTATACGAAGGCGATTTTCGAAGATCGT
Organism: uncultured Nitrospira sp.; assembly: GCA_964587955.1. GTDB lineage: Bacteria > Nitrospirota > Nitrospiria > Nitrospirales > Nitrospiraceae > Nitrospira_D. Next base: position 35,637 of record CAZPNQ010000006.1, on the reverse strand, counting down.
CAGGAAGCGAATCAGTGGGGATTTCATGGAACCCCTGGGTTCATCCTGGTGCGGACGGCCAACGAACCGACGGAAAAAGAGCCGGCTGTTGCGATTCCGGGAGCATTTCCGTTCGAGATGTTCGCGGATGAAATCGATCGGCTTCTGGCGGGCGAAAAAAAGTAGCCGCATTGCGCCGGAGCGAAATAGGCCGTTGCGTATGATGTTGACATCAGCACGCAGGGTACGATAGTCCTCTTTGATAATAAAGGTAGGGTGTCCATATGGCTTCGCTGCAATCGTTCTGGCCCATGTCCCATCGCAATGACGACTTCTGGGTCTGTATGTCGTGCCTGACGGAAGTCTTCTACAGAAAAGTTCCGATGCCGGACTGTCCGTCTTGCCACGGTGTGTCGACCTACGAAGGATTTACCTTGGAGGCGATCCGAGATTGGGGTACGGAAGAACTGATTGCCAAAGCGGTGGCCGCACAAGAAGCAGCCACGGTTGCTCAAACCCCTGCCGCTGAAGCTGCCGCACCGGTTGAAGCGGCGGATTAATACCAACCTCCTCACAGACTCCAGCGAGTCTTTTCGTGCAGGAATCCCGTCCGTTCCTCGTTCATGGCCAATGGAAATCAGGTGAGCGTTCGGCCCCTGTTGTTGACCCATTTACCGGAAAACTCATTGCCCAGGTCATCCAAGCGACCGAGGCCGATGTCGACGAGGCCATCGCGTCCACGAGCAGTGCAGCTGCGGGGATGGCGCAGCTTCCGGCACATGCCAAATACAATTTTCTCCAACAGATTGCCGCACTCCTGTATCGGCGCCGAGACGAAATTGCCCGGACCATCACGGCCGAGGCGGGCAAACCGATTACCGACGCCAAGCGAGAGGTCAGCCGGGCAATCCAAACCTTCACAGTAGCTGCCGAAGAAGCGCGGCGAATCCCGGGCGAGGTGGTTCCGCTCGATTGGACACCCGGCTTCGATACTCATCTTGGAGTACTTCGTCGTTTCCCTATCGGTCCGATCCTCGGCATCACTCCCTTCAACTTTCCGCTGAATCTTGTGGCGCACAAAGTGGCACCTGCGCTCGCTTCCGGCAATCCCATTCTCATCAAGCCGGCTCCTCAGACGCCGTTGACGGCTCTTCTTCTCGGAGAGGTCGCCATGGAGGCGGGAGTTCCTCCGGGGGGACTCAATGTAGTGCCGTGCGATAATCTCCTCGCTGAGCGGATGGTCGTCGATCCGCGATTTAAATTGCTCAGTTTCACGGGAAGCGCGTCGGTGGGATGGATGTTGAAGGCCAAATGTGGAAAGAAAAAAGTCACGCTCGAACTTGGGGGTAACGCCGGCGTGGTCATCGAGCCCGATGCCGATCTTGAGCTTGCCGCTCAGCGGTGCGCGGCGGGCGGATTTGGGTATGCCGGCCAGACGTGCATTTCGGTGCAGCGGGTTTTCGTGCATCATTCAATCGCCGATGCGTTTACCACCAAGCTGCTCATGCATGTCGCTCGATTGAAGGTTGGAGATCCTGTCGATGAGACGACAAGCATCGGTCCCCTCATCGATCATGCGGCAGCGCAGCGCGTAGAGGGCTGGATAGGGGAAGCCGTAGCAGAAGGTGCGCGCGTGTTGTTGGGCGGGAAACGAAGGGGCTCCCTCGTTGAAGCGACGGTGTTGTCGAACGTGAGCCCCGACATGAAAGTCTCTTGCAAAGAGATATTTGGGCCGGTCGTGACCGTGACACCATATCGTCAGCTCAGCGAGGCCGTGGCGCTGCTCAATCAATCGGACTATGGGTTACAGGCCAGCCTCTTCACGCAGGACATCAACAAGATCTTTTATGCTTTCCGGCATCTGGAGGTCGGTGCGGTCTTGGCGAATGAGATCCCCACGTTTCGGGCGGATCATATGCCCTACGGCGGCGTGAAAGATTCCGGGTTGGGACGCGAAGGAGTTCGCGCCGCAATCGAAGATATGACCGAGCCGCGCATGCTCATCATGAACCTAAAGGAACCACCCAGCCCAACTGAAAAAAGTGGCTAGAAGATATTGCGAAGCCGGTCCAATCTTGCTACAACAAGCGCCCGAAACCGCCGTTGATCTGGTCCGGTTCGTTTGCCTGGCTGCCGCTTTGGAACCACGTCACCAAACAACCTTTGAACAACCAGACAGGCCGATTACCAGACGAAAGGGGAGATAATGGTACCTACGCATATGTTTTTAACGAGAGGGGTGGGGGTCCACAAGGAAAAACTAGCTTCCTTCGAAGAAGCATTGCGCAGCGCCGGTGTGGCCTATTGCAACCTTGTCAGCGTGTCTTCCATCCTTCCGCCCCATTGTAAGATCATCCCGCGAAAGCGTGGGGAGAAATTGTTGAAACCGGGAGAAATTACATTTTGTGTGATGGCCCGCTCTGAAACCAATGAACGGAACCAGCTGGTTTCTGCATCGGTCGGCCTTGCGAAACCGACAGACCTCGGGACCTACGGCTATCTTTCAGAACACCATGCCCATGGCGAGACGGATGAGGAGACGGGGGAGTATACGGAAGATCTCGCAGCGCAGATGCTTGCGACGACCTTGGGAGTCGAATTTGATCCGAACGTCGCCTGGAAAGAGCGTGAACAGGTCTTTAAAATGGGTGGGAAGATCGTGAGAACTCTCAATATCACGCAATCAGCTGTCGGGAAGAAAGGTAAATGGACGACCGTCATCGCTCTGGCAGTCTTCATTCCGCCGGAAAATGTGCCCGCCCGCTCTCGCAAGTAGAGGCTTGTCGGTCTTGACTATTTTCATACCGCCTCAGCCGCTGGTCTCATCAAGGGAAGAACACCCATGACGCTTCCCGCCGGTTGGGAGGGGCCCGATCATAATTTCCTGGGAATCGACGAACCCTGGTGCCATCCTGACCAAGCGGGCGTCTATGTCCTGCCCGCTCCCTACGAACACACCTCCAGTTATATACGTGGATCAGATCACGGCCCCTCCGCCATCCTCGAAGCCTCGTGCCAGGTTGAATTCTACGACGAGCAGCTAAAGTGTGAACCGTTTCGAGAATGGGGCGGGATCGCCACGGCTTCACCCTTGGACCTCAAAGGGGATGTCGATCGTGCCGCAGTCGATGCCATCGAAGCGTTTGTCTCCCCGCACGTAGGAATCGGACGGTTTCTTATCACACTGACAGGTGAGCACACCGGGGCATTGGGAGCGATTCGGGCCCACGCCAAACAATACCCGCAGATGACCGTTGTGCAGATTGATGCCCATGGAGATTTACGGGATGCCTATCAAGGCAATCCGTTCAGCCATGCCAGCGTCATGGCGCGGGTGGTGGAAGACGGCTTGCCCTTGGTGCAAGTGGGTATTCGGTCGATCAGCCCGGAGGAGGTCGCTCGTATCGAGGCCACGGCCCGCATCAAGACGTTTTTTGCCGCGACCATCCTCGATCCATCCGGTCCCTACGAAGGCAAAGCGTCGAACTGGATACCGGAGGTGGTTGAAGCCTGCCGTACGCCCGTGTACCTGACCTTCGATTGCGACGGGCTGGATGCGTCGATTGTTCCCGCCTTGGGCACTCCCGAACCGGGCGGGCTCGGGTGGTACGATACGCTCAATCTCATTACGGCGCTGGCCAATGGGCCCGGCATCGTCGGCATGGATGTCAGCGAGATTGCTCCCATCGAAGGATTCGCGGCGCCGCAATTTTCCATCGCTCGGTTGATCTATCGTATACTGGGTCGTGTCAGGGCCGGCCGCCGCGTGCATTAAGCCGGATACTGAAACAGGCCGCCCGCATCGTTCTCGCCTCGCTCAGAGGCTCAACGTACCGCAGCGTACGCCTCGCCCCTTCGCTCACTGCGGCCTTGCGGGCAACCTGTTTGAGTATCCGGCGATAAAACCAATTTTCTGTGGCGTCAACCATTCGCATCAATAAATTTTTTACGGCACAGGGAATTTGTTCCCGGCGCGAGGCCGATCGTTTAATTGAGGCTGGCTTCATTACGATCAACGGCAGGGTAGCCAAACTCGGCGATCAAGTTGAGCGTTCAGATATTATTGCCCGCGAGGGTCGTGTGATTCCTTGGGGTAAGGCAAATCTCTATATCAAGTATCATAAGCCCATCGGCGTCACGACGACGAGCGAGTCGCACATTCCTCGGAACATCATCGCTGAAATCGGACATCCGGAGCGGATTTTCCCGATCGGGCGATTGGACAAGGATTCATCCGGCCTCATTTTGTTGACGAACGACGGAAACATCGTGAACGAGGTTCTCCGTGCCGAATTCGGACATGAGCGAGAGTACCTCGTGCAGGTTGATCGTCCGTTCGATCAGCCATTCCTAGATCAGATGGCCAGCGGAGTCGTCATTCTCGGAAGCGTCACGAGGCCCTGTCGAATGACCCGTGTCGGGCGTGATCAGTTTCGCATTATCCTCACCGAGGGACGCAATCGGCAGATCAGGCGCATGTGCCGGACGCTGGGTTATCGAGTGATGACGCTGCACCGAACGAGGATTATGCACATTACTGTCAACGGGCTGAGCGCCGGGAGTTGGAAGGAACTTACGAGTCCGGAGCGGGAGGAGCTCCTGAAAGCGGTAGGGCGGCCTCAAGTCTGACGCGGTTTTCTCGTGGGACCCAAATTGACGGCTAACTGAGCAACTCGCGACGGGCAGTTCGGACGAGGGCGAGAACGACCGGATGCTTCAGCCGCCGCTCCACGGTGATGGCGTAGAAGTGCTGCTTGAGCCCTTCCACTTGGCCGATCACCTGCACCCGATATTGGCGACAGATTTCCTTTTCGATCACCGATGCGCCGGGGAAGATCCCATGCCCGTCCTGTCCGAACGCTTTCAATGTCGCGCTATCGTCGAACTCCCCCACAATGTTGGGTTGCATTCCGTAGTTGACCAGCCATTGGTCCAACAGCCGCCGAAGCATGGCGTTAGGGGTAGGAAGGAGCAATGGTGCCTCGCGAAGAGATTGGGGAAAACCTCGTCGATACTGCGAGGCCAGCTTCGCCGTGGCAAACAGCGTGACTCCCGATTCGCCCAAGGGATGGTTGTACGTGTGCTCTTTAATGCCCGGCGGAGCCGGTGTGTCAGCGATCACCAGATCCAACCGATGGGCGGTCAGATCGGTCAAGAGTTGGCGTAGTTTGTCTTCGTTGCAGATCAACCGCGTCGGCCGATACAGCTTCAAAGCCGATTTGAGGAGCTGGGTCGCCAGCGGTTTCGGCACTGCGTCTGCAATGCCGACGACCAACCGTGTCGGATGTCCATTGCCCTGCCCCTTCACGGTGTTCATCAGCTCTTGCCCGGTCGCGAAGATGTCCTCCGCATACTTGAACACGAGCTGGCCCATCTCCGTCAGAGCCAGGCGGCGGCCCGTCCGTATGAATAGCTTCTCCCCCAACGTATTTTCTAACAGGTGGATTTGTCCGCTGATCGTGGGTTGCGCCAGGCGGAGCTCTTCGCAGGCTTTCGTCACGGTCCCGTGCTTGGCGACGGACCAGAAATACAAAAGATGATGATAGTTCAGCCAATCCATATGGCCCTAGATCTCGAATGAGGGAAGACACTATACATCGGATTAGCCGATAACTCCAATCCGTTTTATCTATTTTGAAAAATAAGCAGGAGATTGCTAGTGTGGGCGCCGTCCGCCACCCGATGTGAAAGGAGCATCCCGCATGATCGCTCTGGTATTGGCCATGGTAGCTCTCCTGCCAATGACCGCACTGGCGGAAACGGTCATCGATGATAGTGCATTAAAAGCTGCTTCCTCCCGGACCGCTCCCCTGACGATCGGAGAAGTGCTGGCTCGTATCGAGTTGACGCATCCGCTTCTTCGGGCGATGGGAGCCGAGCGAACGAAGGCTCGGGCGAAGATCCTGAAGGCGCTCGGGGCCTGGGAACCGCAGATCAAAAACTATACACAGACCGAACGTTATAACACGTGGAATCTCACGACGGCTTTCGACATTCCGAGTCAACATACGGCGGGATATGCCGACAGCACGGTTCAGGTCGGGCATCCCTGGGGTTTCACGGTCGAAGGCGGGCTCCGCAGCGGCTTTGGGGATCGCGGCAACGCCAGGATCGGTTTCCCCCCTGATGTACTGGCTGGCTATCCTCAACAACATTTCTACTACGGCGGGTCGTTCCATCTGCTGCGCGGTTTCATGGTCAACGAGGAGAACGCCCAGTTTCAACAGGCCGAACTCGCTGGGCCGCAAGCGGAGATCAAAGTAGCGCAGAAACGGCAAGACCTCTACCTGGCCGGAGCCGTGCAGTACTGGGATTGGCAGGTCGCTGTCAAACAAGCCGAGATTGTGAAGCGTGCCTTGGCCGTTGCTGAAGAGCGCTTGGTCCAAGTCGAAGGGTTGGCCAAGGGTGGGAAGGTCGCGCCGCTCGATGTCGTCGAGTCGAACCAAGAGGTTCAGAAGCGGCGACAGGCTGCCATTGCCGCGCAGCGGAAGGTAGAGTATGAGCAGTACAAGCTGTCCCTCTTTCTCTGGGAGAACGGCGAGCCGGTGACGCCGCGACCGGAATGGGCGCCGGAATTTCAGGGTGAAACGCCGCTCCCGACCAATGACGAGGTCGCGGCTTATAAAGTGGAGGCGAAAGAAGTACGGCCGGAAGTCCGGGACCTCTACATCGAAGCCAAGCTGAATAATATCGACATTAAGCTCGCCAAGAACAAACTGCTCCCGTTGTTGGATCTTGAGGGGGGCCCGACCAAGGGCGTCGCGGACTGGATTGTGGGACTCGGGTATCGGGTCGGCGTGCACGCTGAGGTGCCGGTGTTCCAGAGGGAAGGTCGCGGGAAGGTCATGGCCGCGGAAGTCAACCAGCAACAATTGGCGTTGAAACAGCTGTACACCGAGCAGCAGGTCAGCTTCGACGTGGACAACTGGCTCTCGGCCCAAGTGCGGGCCAGAGACCGGGTGACGGCGGCGACGGAAGCGCTGCGGTTGGCGAAGACGTTGGAAGAAGGTGAGCGCACGAGGTTTAACATGGGAGCGACCACCGTGTTATTCGTAAATCTCCGTGAGCGCAACGTGGTGGAATCGGCGTACCAGCTGTATCGGGCGCAAGCCGACTACGCCGTGTCGCGTGGAGGCATGCTGTGGGCAAGGGGCGCGTTGGCGAAGCCCTGGGCCGAAAGCGAGTTGAACAAGTACGGGAACCCGCTGACGGCGGCGGGCATGAATGGCTTCAAACAACCGGGCCGCGATTAATCCGACACAAGGAGCATCCGTCGATGGCCGCTCTAATACTCGCGATTCTGATCTTGCTTCCCGTGGCGACACTGGCGGAACCGGTGCACGATTCAAGCGCGTTGAAGGCGCAGTCCGCTCGCACCGAGCTTCTGACCATCAGCGAAGTGCTCGCGCGTATTGAGTTGACGCATCCGCTGCTTCGGGCGACCGGGGTTGAACGGCAGCAGGCCCGGGCAAAGATCCTGAAGGCGCTCGGAGCCTGGGAACCGACGTTCAAGAACAGGACGGAGGCCGATCGTTTTCAGTCTTGGAATTTCCTGGCCTTTGTTAATGAGACTACGGGTGGATTTAACGATAGCTTGATCGAGATGGGGCATCCCTGGGGCTTCAAGGTCCATGGGGGAATCCGCAACGGTTTTGGGGATCGCACCAACCAGGGCGCTCATGCTCTCTTCGCGAATGATGGACTGCTCTTCTATCATAACCAGCAAATACTCGTCGGCGGGGAGTTCCACCTGTTGCGCGGCTTCATGATGAACGAGGAGTACGCTGACTTCCAGAAGGCTGAACTCGCAGGGCCGCAGGCGGAGATCCACGTCGCCCAAAAGCGGCAGGACCTGTACCTTGCCGGCGCCGTTCAATATTGGGATTGGCAAGTGGCAGTGAAGCAGGCTGAAGTACAGAAGCGGACATTAGCCGTCGCGGAAGAGAGGCTTGCGCAGGTACAAGGCATGGCCAAGGGTGGGAAAGCTGCGCCGCTCGATGTGATCGAGGTGAACCAAGAGGTTCAAAATCGGCGAGAGACTGCCATCGCCGCCCAGCGGCAGGTGGAGTATGAGCAATACAAGCTGTCCCTCTTTCTTTGGGAGAACAGTGAGCCGGTGACACCACGGCCGGAATGGGCGCCGGAATTCCAGGGCGAAACGCCGCTTCCGACCAGGGATGAGGTCGCGGCCTATAAAGTGGAAGCCAAAGAAGATCGGCCGGAAGTGCGGGAACTCTACATCGACGCCAAGATGAACAATATCGACATCAAGCTGGCCAAGAACCACCTGCTCCCAAAGTTTGATTTAAAAGGGGGACAAAATGAGGCCGGTGCGGACTGGAACGTAGGAGTTGGGTATCGGATAGAATCGTGGTTTGCGATGCCGCTTCTCCAGCGGGAAGGGCGTGGGAAGGTCCTGTACGCGGAAGCGGACCAGCAACAATTGGCCTTGAAACAGCTGTACACGGAGCAACAAGTCAGCATTGACGTGGACAACTGGCTCTCGGCTCAAGTGCGGGCCAGAGACCGGGTGAAGGTGGCGACGGAAGCGCTGCGGTTGGCGAAGACGCTGGAGGAAGGCGAGCGGACCCGATTCAATATGGGCGCGAGCACCGTCCTCTTTGTGAACCTCCGTGAGCGCAACGTGGTGGAATCGGCGTATCAGCTGTACCGGGCGCAAGCCGACTACGCCGTGTCGCGTGGAGGCATGTTGTGGGCCAGGGGGAACTTGTCCAAGCCGTGGCCTCAAAGCGAGTTGGCCAAGTATGGAAACCCATTGACGGCAGCGGGCATGAACGGCTTTAAGCGACCGGGACGCGATTAATTCAGCAACATAGGAGCATCCTTACGTGATTCTTCTCTTGCTGTTCTCGTTGATGATGGTGCCCGCGACCGCACTGGCGGAACCAGTGCTCGATTCCAGTGCGTTGAAAACGCAGTCCACCCGCACCGAGCCGCTGAGCATCAGTGAGGTGCTCGCCCGTATTGAGTTGACCCATCCGCTGCTCAGGGCAACCGGACTAGAGCGTGCGCAGGCTCGTGCGAAAGTCCTGAAAGCGCTGGGTGCATGGGAGCCGAAGTTTCGGAACGAGGTCGAGTTCGACCGGTATCAAACGTACAATCTGACAAACGCCAGTGGCGCGCCGAATCACTTAAGTTCTGGCTATGTCGATACCTTTCTCAAGGTCGGGCACCCCTGGGGCTGGGAGATCTTCGCCGGTATCCGTAACGTCTTTGGGGATTTCGCTACGCTCAGTGGGGTGAACAGATTTCTTCTCGACCGTAACGTACAGAGTCCCGGGATAGCGATCCCTCAAGACCTTCAACTTTTCTATGCGCAGCAAATGATGATTGTCGGCGGAAAGTTTAATCTCCTGCGGGGATTCATGGTCAACGAAGAGTTTGCTCAATTTCAGCAGGCGGAGCTCGCCGGGCCGCAAGCGGAGATCAAAGTGGCACAGAAGCGACAAGATCTCTACCTGGCCGGGGCCGTTCAATATTGGGATTGGCAGGTCGCCGTCAAGCAAGCCGATGTGGTGAAACGTGCGCTGGCCGTCGCGGAAGAGCGCTATCGAATGGTTGAGGGGAGATCCAAAGGCGGCGCAGTCGCTCCGATCGACGTGGTCGAAGCCCGAGAAGAAGTTCAGCGGCGTCGCGAGGCTGCCATTGCCGCGCAACGGAAGGTCGAGTATGAGCAGTATAAGCTGGCGCTCTTTCTCTGGGAAAATGGCGAGCCGGTGACACCGCGACCGGAATGGGCTCCGGAGTTTCAAGGGGAAACGCTGTTGCCAAATGATGAGGATGTGGCGGCCTTCAAAGTGGAAGCGACGGAGGATCGGCCAGAAGTGCGAGATCTCTACATTGAAGCCAAATTGAACAATATCGAACTCAAACTGGCGAAGAATAGTCTGCTTCCAAAGCTCACGGTTGAGGGGGGGCCGTCTATCGGCTCTATCTATTGGGTTGGAGGTGTCGGCTATCGAACTGCTGCTTTATTCAGTATGCCGTTATTCAATCGGGGTGCCCGAGGGAAGGTCCTTCACGCAGAGGCGCAGCAGGAACGATTGGCCTGGAAAATAGGATACACGGAGCGACAAGTTCAGATCGATGTGGACAATTGGCTCTCAGCCCAAGTGCGGGCCCGAGACCGAGTGAAGGCCTCAACAGAAAGTCTGCGCCTGGCCAAGACGATGGAAGAGGGCGAACGGGCTCGATTCAATATGGGCGCAACGAGCGTGCTCTTCGTTAACCTGCGCGAGCGCGCCGTCGTCGAAGCGGCTTACGAGCTCTACCGTGCCCAAGCCGACTATGCTGTGTCTCGTGGAGGAATGCTCTGGGCGAGGGGAGCGCTGTCGAAGCCCTGGCCCGAAAGCGAATTGGCCAAATACGGCGATCTATTATATGCCGCAGGTTCGTCCGGTCGTAAACTGCCTGGACGTGACTAAATGTTCAGGAAGAGGTTAGGTACTGACGTATAGTTCATTCGGTGGGCTTGGAAGTAGATTCCCAAACGTGATGTAGTTCAGCCGTCATTAAGTTCAGCAAGGTGCCGATCAATCACATTCTGACTTATTACTGGGGGTGCTCATGAAAGAACCTCAGGGCGAAAGTTATCAGGGCCTGTTCGAAGCACTGATGAAGCAGCTTTCCGTGGCGATGCGGGCTGAGAAAAAAATCATGAGTCTGATTTTTTCTTATGCCCTTG
>CAZPNQ010000006.1:12442-24943 GCA_964587955.1 uncultured Nitrospira sp. | reverse complement strand
GTTCTTTTCCCTTATCATTCCATTGACCGTGCAGGAATTGGTCAGCACCTTTTCCTATGCGGTTCAACCGGTCATGATCTGGACTCTGACCAGCATCATGCTGGGAGTTCTGTTGTTTGTGGGTCTGTTCAAGACCTTCCATTTCTACGCTGTGGACGTCGTGCAACGCCGAATTTTTGCACGAGTTGCAGTAGCGATGGTTGAACAACTTCCTCGAAATAGGTTTAAAGGATCGCAAGCCGATCTTTCGAATTATTTCATCGAAACAGTCTTTATGCAACGTGCGTTGTCGACGCTACTCATTGATCTGCTGAACGTGGTAGTTGGTGGAACGGTCGGTATGATCATGCTGGTTGTGTATCACCCGTATTTTCTTGTGTACAACCTTCTGCTTATGGCCGGATTTGGGATTACATTTTTCGTTCTCTCCCGTGGCGCACTGAAGACGACACTTGCCATGTCTCATGCGAAGTACGACGTCTTCAATTGGATTCAAGAAGTATCCCGGAATGCGTTGCAGTTGAAAGCTACCGATAGCCGTCCGTTTCTTATCCAGAAGACAAACGATCTCGTCAGTCGATATGTTGAAACTCGGAAGGCACGGTTTGCCGTTCTCGTTCGGCAATATATTGGCTCAGTGGGGGGGCAAGCAATCGCACAATCTGGAGCTCTTGGCATCTCTGCATACCTCATGTCATCAGGACAATTGACTCTTGGTCAGTTGGTCGCTGTTCAGGCGGTCGTTGGCGCACTCGTCATCAATTTCGATTCTCTCATTAAGAACATGGGGTATGTCTATTATTTCTTCACGTCCTTGACACACCTCGATACGGTCTTTAGACAGGAGCAGGATTTTGTTTCGACCGAATCGGCTGTAGCGCTTCCAAAGCATTTGACTCAAGGGGTCCGTGTCACCTGTAAAGGCGTCAGTTTGATTCACGGCGGAGTGTCCGTGTTCGATGGCTTCAACCTTGATGTAGCACCAGGCGAGAAGCTCGGTATCTATGCTCGGACAACGGGGGCCAAAACCGCTTTGGCAAGAGTGCTGGGCGGACTCGAAACTCCGACCAATGGTGTCGTTCAATACAATGGTGTTGATCTTCGGTATATCGATCCCAATGCTATCAATCAATGCCGCAGTGTTATGATCGACTCTCAGTTGTCGTTGGTCAAAGGAACTATCGAAGAGAATATCGTCATGGGGCGTTCCTACGTCACCTATGATGACCTGAACTGGGCTCTTCGTTTTACCGAACTTGAAGAAGACGTCGAGGGCTTGTCACGCGGCGTGAAGTCCGATGTCTCCGCGTTGGGGGAATCCCTTTCACCGACTCACATTGTGCAGATCCTCTTGGCCCGAGCGATTCTGGGACGTCCGCAAGTCCTTATATTTGATGGTTTAATTCACTCGCTTGAGCCCTCGTTGCGCGAACGAGTGTTGCGCCGGCTGTGCTCTAAAGATGAAGCATGGTCTGTTATTTTCGTGTCAACGGATCCCAATCTTACGGATCATGCCGATCGTCGTATTATGCTGCATCATGCGCATGCGTAAATGATTGGAATGGCAAATTAACACCGGTCAATTAATGGAGGCTCCATGGCTAGCCTAGGTCGAGGTATCGAAGGCAGCGGAGAACGTGCTCTGGTCAAGCGAGGGGTAGGCTTGGAAGCAATTACTATCGAACAGGGACCCACATTGTCCAAATTGCCATGCTGGGAAGCTGTGCAGATTCCAGGAGGAATGTTCACGGCTTCACGGGCGATACTGACAATTCTTCTGCTCTTTTTGATCATTCTTGAATTCGTTCCGTGGACACAGACTATCTCTGTGAACGGGAAAGTTTCTGCTTATACTCCTTACGACCGTCCGCAGCAGATTGAGTCACGGATTACTGGCCGAGTCAAAGCTTGGCATATCTATGAAGGAGTCAAAGTCAAAAAAGGCGACCTTGTCGGCCAGCTGGAGGACTATGATCCAACCTTCATGGCGCCCGAAATCCTTCCCCTCTTCGAACAGCGAAAGGTAGCCCTGGAACAAACACGCCAAGCAGCACTGGCTAGGGCTGATCAGCTGAATAGAAGAATCGGGGAGATGAAGAAGCTGGTCCAGGCTGCCGTGCCTTCGGCTGAAGCCAGGGTAGTGGAAGCTGACAATAAGGTCCGGGAAGCGCAACAAAAAGTCGAGCAGCTTAAGATCGATGTGCATACGGCGCAACTCAATGTCGATCGTCATCGGCAACTTGTTAGGGACGGGTTGGTTTCGCAACGGGAACTCGAGTTAACGATACAGACGGAAATCGGCACAAAAGCGGGATTGCAGGCAGCACAAGCCAGTTTGTTGGCTGCCGAGCAGGCTCGGTCTGCCTTGAGCTTCGGACGTGATCAAATCACCGCAGATGTGCAGCAACGGCTTATGGACGCAATTGCCTCGCGGGATGCTGCTGTGGCTGAAGCTGCGAAGGCGACGGAACAGTTAGCGGATATCTCTTACCGGCAACAGGGTGTCCAACAGCGTATCGAGGCTGCGCGCCTCATCGCTCCGATGGACGGAACTGTTGTCAAGATGGCAAAAGTCGGTATCAATGAGACTGTCAAACAGGGAGATAACCTAGTCACCATTTCTCCACTTGCCTCTGATCCAGCCATAGAAATGGTGGCCGAAGGGTTGGATTCTCCACTTTTGAAACCGGGGCGCAAGGTTCGAATTTTGTTCTTCGGCGTGCCGGCTATCCCATTGCCAGCCTGGCCTTCGTTGATGGCAGGTACTCGTGGCGGTGTCATCAAAGTAGTTGATCAGATTGACGACGGAAAGGGAAATTACCGGTTTTGGGTCGTTCCTGACCCCGATGATCCTCAGCCGTGGCCTGAACAGGCTCAGGTGAGGCAAGGTACAAAGGTTTTGGGTTGGGTGATCATGAATCGCGTGCCACTCTGGTACGAACTGTGGCGGCGATTTAATTTCTTCCCGCCGGATTATATTGAGCGCTCACCGAGCGTGTTTGAGATGTTTGCACCCAAGGTAGCGGCACCAGGCGGTAAATAGTGATTGTGCCGCACCATTGATGCGGCACATCGTCATTCTTCCTGTAGGTAGTCCAGGCGATCGTCTGGACTACCTATGTGGTAGGAAATGGCTCCGCAGTTCATCCCTCATCAATTTTCCAACGTAACTTCATTTCTCCCAACACACAGCGATCGTAGGGGCATGCACTAGAGCTCCATCATTGTAAACCTGCGAATTGGATGTCTTAGTTCTTGACTGGTCTGAGAAAAGCAAGAGCCATTAGAAGGGGTAGGGCTCCATCTCCTTGACCGTATCCGATGGACTCGCTAAGGTGCCGTTATCAGTTTTCAAGATCTTGGTTGGAAGAAGAGGGAGTGGAAGATGGCCAAAAAACAGCGGGTAGCAAGCCGGGCTCGAAAGAAGGTGAGTCAGGAGGTCAAGAGCCATAAGCCGCTTGTTGGGATCTTGGGAGGCAGCAAATCCGATTTTCCAATTTTAGAAAAATCGGGAGCGATCTTGGACGAGCTCAATATTCCCTATGAATTACTGGTCGTCTCTGCGCATCGAACGCCGGATCGTCTCTTCGAGTATGCCACAAATGCTGCTGGCCGAGGGATCCAAGTGATCATTGCGGGGGCTGGAGGAGCGGCTCACCTTCCAGGCATGTTGGCTGCCAAGACCTACCTTCCGGTGATCGGTGTGCCGATTCCGACAGAAAACCTTCGTGGGCTCGATTCCTTATTGTCCATCGTTCAGATGCCAAAGGGTATTCCTGTTGCTACCATGGCAATCGGTGGAGCTGAGAATGCAGGCCTTCTCGCTGGACAAATTCTCGCTGGAAGCCATCCTGAAATTACTGAACGCATCAAGATCTATCGGAAGGCGCAAACGGAGAGCGTTCTTAATTCACCCGAGGCCAAGGGCATGAGACTGGGAAATCCCGGAAACGATGAGACGAGCTGGCAGCTGTGACCGATCGAATTCTCGAACCTGGCTCCACTCTGGGAGTATTGGGTGGAGGGCAATTGGGGGCGATGTTCGCCGGGACTGCCCATCGTATGGGTTATCGTGTGGCTGTCTGGGATCCAGATCCTGATGCGCCTGCTCATCGAATTGCTACCCAGTCATTTACGTCGCCATTCTCAGATCTTGACACCCGCGACCAATTCGCAAGTACTGCCGACGCTGTTACCTTGGAGTGGGAAAATGTGCCGGTGGATCTTTGCGAATGGCTAGAAAGGCGTTGCCCGATGCGACCTTCGGGGGCGGTTCTCCGAATCCTCCAGGACCGGATCGAACAGAAACAATACTTATCGTCACGACACCTTGCTGTTCCTGCTTTCGCCGTGGTTGAATCGGTGCCTCAATTTATCTCAGCAGTCGATCATCTTGGCCTCCCTGCAATTTGTAAAACGGCGAAGAGTGGATACGATGGAAAAGGTCAGTGGCTACTCCGAGACTCTTCGGATATCAGGAAAGTGGAACAAATCGTAGGAACAGCTATCTCGGGCCGTCGTTGGATTCTTGAACAATTCATCGAATATGTCCGAGAGCTCTCGGTTCTCGTCGTGCGAAGCGAGAGTGGAACGTACTGTATATATCCAGTGGTCGAAAATCATCATGATCTTGGAATCTTACGAGAAACCCGAGTCCCTGCTTCTATTCCTTTTGACGTAGCTGAGCGTGTGATGGAGCTTTCGAAACAAGCCGTAACAGCATTACAGGGCGTTGGTGTTTTCTGCGTGGAACTCTTTCAGGCAAAGGATGGTTCTCTCCTAATTAATGAGATTGCCCCGCGCCCTCACAACTCGGGTCACTATACGATGGATGTCTGTACGGTATCTCAATTCGAGCAACAAGTGCGAGTGACCTGTGGGCTCCCGTTGGGTGAAACGAGGCTCTTGAGCCCTGCAGTCATGGTGAATCTCATCGGTGAAGAAGTGAGAGCTGTGACATCAACCGAGGAGTCCTACACACTCCATTCGACTGCAGGAGCTGTACTTCATCTATACGGCAAGCGGATCATTCGCCCTGGTAGAAAGATGGGTCACGTAACATTCACTGCTCCCCAAGCCATGACAGCCGCATCAACGGCCAGCCAGTTTATTGCACGCCTCCGACGATCCATCTAAGTTCGTTCCGATATTTCAAAAGCGCATATTGTTATCAAAGGATCTTCGGCAGTAAACAGGTCATTGCGGTCTGATTGCAATATTGATTTCGAAGAGATCGGGATGAAGACAAGAAGTCCAGTAAATGACACGACCAATTAAATTTGCTGTTCCTCTCGTGTTGCGGAGAAGGTACAAAAGGCATAGGCCAAAATTGTCTAGAAATGACTCTGGCCCAACAGCAAACAGACTTTACCGGTTGCTGACCAATTTATGTCCGTTAGGGAACGCCAGTTCAGATTGATCGAAAAGCTTAGAGAGATGCTAAATACTGCCTAAACATCCGTGCCGGCATATTCTCATCAAGACCATGTCGAACGGCTCGGCGCAAAAAATCGCACTTCTTTCCGTTTGAAGAGACCAATCAGTGCCATGCCTGCAATGAACCCACCGATATGAGCGAAAAAGGCGACGCCGCCACCTGTGGCTCCCATGCTCATGCCTCCACTGATCAGCTGTGTGATAAACCACATGCCGAGGACGATGCCCGCTGCGACTCGGGTCATCCCGATGACAGGCAGCAAGACCAGCACATGAGCGCGTGGAAATAACAGCAGATAAGCACCGAGCACAGCCGAAATGGCCCCGCTTGCCCCGACCATCGGGATTTGTGAGGCTGGGTCTGTTAAGGCATGGCTTAGAGCGGCGACAATACCCGATAGGATGTAAAAGACGAAGAATTTCGTGTGGCCCATCGCATCCTCAATGTTATTGCCGAAAATCCAGAGGTACAGCATGTTTCCCAATAGATGCATCCAGCCTCCGTGAAGAAACATACTGGTTACCAGGGTGAGGAAGGCCGGAAGTGCCACGACGTCATCAGGAAGCGAAGCCTGACCGAAGACAATCGCAGGGATGGCACCGTATTGAAATACGAAGAGCTCGGCGGCCTCCTGAGGGAGGTTCACCTGATGGAGAAACACAGCGATGCACATGCCGATGAGGATCATCGTGACGATAGGCGTTCGTTGAGTAGGATTATCGTCGTGGAGCGGAATCATGGTAGTCCGACGTTATGGAATTCGGCGGCGATCGGCCACCGCACGAGGCAGTTTGGGATCGGCTGGAGGTATTCCGTCGATCTCCAGTGGAACGGAAAATCCGGCAGCATGAGTATGACCTCCGCCTCCGAATGAGGCGGCGATTGTCCCGACGTCCGTGCCGTCAGATCGGGAACGCATGCTGAAATAACGACGACCATCGCGATCATGCCAGATCAAACAAAATGGATGATGGGGCGACAGACGCTCGCCGATTTGGCTGGTCAAGATGGCGCTATGCACGGCAGGAACGACGACACCTTGGAATTCCACGAGCAAAGCTTGAGCGGTGAGCTTTCCGACGAGCTCATGTTCGTAACGCAAGATGGCTCGACCCTCCTGCTCGAGGGTCGACTGAGCAAAGCTATCCCATACATTGAAGTCGAACGGGTAGGAGGCCAAGGCTGCGTTGATTTCACGACTCTCCGGCAAAGCCCAAGTCCATAAATCCTTGTCCTGAATATATCGAAGCAGCCATGGAGCAGCTGTGCCATGAGCCCATTCCCAGCTCAAGACGGCACCGGACTTGGTTTGATCGAAGTATGCGTTTGAAAACCCGTCTAATGTCCGCTCAGCGGTAATATGGTGATCCAGAACGAGGAGTTCCTTGGTCTCGGAGGCCATGGCTTCCAGAATCGGCCGGGCGTAGCTGAAATCGACAATCACGACTCGGCGATCTTTGAGGTCGGGAGGGGGGGGATGGCCATGCTTTACGGGTAAATAACTCGCACTCGGAAACTTTTTCCAGAGAGCCCAGGCCGCCCCGAATCCGTCGGAACACTCGGCGTGGTACAGGACAATGTCCGGAGAGCCGTGGAATGATGGTGCGGATACGTTACCCATAAGAGTGGGGAGAGAATAGCATGCCGAGGTCAGGGACTAAAAGGCGTCAGTCCTATCCATACCTACATCTAGCATGGCTCACAACTCATTCAGATGACTGATCAGTTGGCGTAGTCTGCCCGTACTGCGTCGGTTAAAACTGAACACGAGTCGAGGAAGGTCGCGCAGCGCTGGCTCATCCAATTCTTCGGCAAGTGGGCCACGAAGTTCGAACGTGCCGTCCGATAAAAGATCGGCGAATCGGTCTCGAAGTTGCTCGAGTTGTTCAGGGGTAATAGTCTGCTTGAGTCGCATCGCAAGCTCTCGTCCTACAAAACGTATGGAATGGTAGCGCCGGTAGAATGTGCGGATCTGGGTCACGGCTGCTTCTGCGGAATTGACGATAGCGAAGAGACCCATGTCCTCTTCATTGATCAGTTTCCGGTTCAGCAATTGCCTCGTCACAAATGCCGACCAATCGTCCCAATAGTCGCAGCCTGCGGCCTGAAGGCAGATGATCGGTTGTGGATCACTCTTACCGGTCTGGGCCAGCGTGAGGATTTCAAAACCTTCGTCGTGGGTGCCGAACCCTCCGGGAAAGAGTGCGATGGCGTTTGCTTCCTTTTGAAACATCAACTTGCGGGTGAAAAAGTATTTGAAGGTAATGAGTTTCGGGTCATCGGCAATCGTGGAGTTTGGACCTTGTTCGAACGGCAGCATGATGTTGACACCAAAGCTGTTCTCACGACCGGCACCCTCTTGAGCAGCGCGCATGATTCCATCTGCCCCCCCCGTGATCACCATGAACCCTTCGCGGACAATGGCTTGGGCAAATTGATAGGCCAGTTGATAATTGGGATCGTCGGAGAGGGTTCGTGCCGAGCCGAAGATGCTGACTTTCCGGCGATTGCGATACCCGTGGAAGACGCTAAATGCATGACGCATTTCTTTGACGGCACGATTCACGATTTTTACATCGAGGAGGTCTAGGTGCGCATCGTTGAGTTTCAACAGCCCTGTCAGGAGTTCCGTCATGAGGGCGGCATGCAGGTCGTCCTCCCGGCTGTCGAGAAGAGCGCTGATTTGATGCAGGATTTCGTCTCGAGATAAGGCGGGACGGGGTCGAATCTGCGGGGATCTGCCGGTTGTATTCATAGTGGTCCCTCTGTACGGTAAGCGAGACAAATTGTACCAATGGATTGGAAGTTGGTCAAAGACTCCCGAGATCCGATGCGGTCTAAGAAGGATCGAATGACTTGGGGAGATTGGTCAACACCCAGGCTTTGATTCTGGCCTGGTCTGCAGGAGAAAGATCGACGAATTGGATCTCTACGCCACGAGGTGCCACAATGAGGGAACCGGTGATGCCGGACACCGGTTCAACTCTTTCGTTCAAGACGGTTCCTCGGATGGTCAAGGGACTCATCATCTCGGAGAGGCAAAAACTCAATAGGATTTTGGTCCCAGGCAGCAATAGTGCGGAAGACTTCACCGACGCGCCGGCATGACTGAGTTGTGAGATGGCGACTTGATGTTCAGCTCCTACGCCCTCTCCCTGCATGATACTGACGGTGGCTGAGATATTCGTCGCGCATCGCTTTGGAGAAAGGATCAGGTCCCTCGCTGTAAGAACGCCGACCGGTTGATCTTGTTTCGTGACGATAAGAATTGGTGTCCCGGTAGACATCATGAGTGCCGATGCCTCGTCCATCGCTCGATCATACTCGATAAATTGGACGGGTCGTGTCATGATCGTCCGGACTTCGATATCGTCCGGTTCGAGGCCTTGTGCGACGACCTTTTTGACGATATCGGTCGGCGTCATGAGTCCAAATCGAGACTCTGTATCCTTGACCAAGAGGCAGGGCATTCGCTCGCGTTCCAAAAGCGATGCCGCCTCGGTGACCGAAACATCCCCTGGAATTTGGACTACACCGGGTGTCATCATATGTGCAACCAGTATGACCTGATGATCTGAGTCTGTTGGCTCTTGATCGTCCTTGTCCGCCATTCCTCAGCGAGGTCCTTCTTTTTCACGAATCCGCCCCCCTCCTGGCCATAGTGTATGCCAAGTATAGCAGAAGGTACCTTGGGGCCATGCAAGGTCGAAATCCTTGTCATTCAATGGTTTGACAGCATACACTAGCAACGTATTTTGCCCGTCCGCAAGAGAGAAATGGTGGCTTCGAGTAGGTCTTACCATAGGGAGTTCATTCGTCGGCTCGGGACCATTCCGGTGCATGGATTGGGGCTTTCCGTCGATATTCATGCTCCGGACCTCGCTAGCTTGCGGCGAAGTCTACAGGAACGTCAAGTGCCGCCTGCTTATCTTGAAGTGTTTCGTACGACACCTACGGCGTTGGCATCCACTAGGAAAGAGGTCGGCGACGGTCTGCTGACATATCATGGCGAAGGGTTGTGGGTCACCCAGCCCGAAATGGCGGATTCTGCGGCGTTCGGGCAGGAAATCTCTGAGGCTGCAGAACAGCTGAAGATTTTGAACAGCGCCTGGTTGAATCATGAATGTGCGACAAAATATGTCGCCGGCTATCACTATGGGACCTATCTTCCCCCCCTCTACACTTCGTTCAGCGCGAAAGTAGTGGCTGACAATACCCGATTAGTCCAGCATCTGCTAGACCAACAGTGTCAGTTGGCCAATGGAAGCACGCCGTTGGTGCTGCTTGAAATGCCGCCACTCACATACTTTGTCGCAGGAACGATGTCCATCCCAAAGTTTTTTCGAGTTGTCAGTGAACAGGCTTCCTGTGGCCTGGTCCTGGACGTGGGTCATCTCTGGACGGTGTTTCGATATTCCAGAGCGCATCGAGCCATGTCTCTCACAGGATTTGTCGAGGAATTCCTCAACGACTTTCCCATGGATCGCGTCGTTGAGATTCACGTGGCGGGTTTGGCCATTCATGAATCGCACCGTGCCCTCGCTTCACGACTGAAGAGTGGGATGGGTGAAGGCGTGCTTCCTGCTTGGATCGATGCCCATGCGGCCCCCATTCCAACCGTCCTGTTCGAGATGCTCGATCAGATTCTATGCCATCCGCAGCTCACCAGCGTGAAAGGTTTTGCCTTGGAGGTGGATACGAAGCCTGTCGAATTGATCGTCGATGAATTCGCTGAATTCTCCCGCCGCTATGGGCCGCTGTTCTCCCGGCTGAGCAATGCTGAACCGGCGGTGCCGGACTTCGAAGTACACTCAGTGCCGGAAGAGCCGAGGCCGACCTCTTTCACGCAACTACTTGGAGAGGCCTACGATCGATATGCATGCGTACTGACCGGCAAAACCGAGCCGGTAGGAACAGAATGGAGTCTAGACACGGCCGGCATCCAGGATTTGGACCTCTATCGCTTCGTCTATCTGCCGTATGAGATTCTTCAATGGGGAGGGAAGGTGGAGGACATGTTTGTAGAATCCTGTCGTTGCCTCGGAGAGCGTAATGTATCACTCGATGGATTTGTGGCGTTCTGGTTCAGCAAACCCCGATCCTTCTCAGGAGTCTATGATTTCTTTTTGCTGAAAGTCGAACGGTTCGTGGAGTTTGTCTGTGAGGTGGCGCCGGAGTTGCGAGACATTGCCGAAAAAGAGGCCGAGGAGCTTCGGTGCGCCTACCGTTTTGCCAATGAACCCTGTGTTCCCGTGCACGAGAGCTGATATGAACTTTTGGCTAAGCCTCCCACGTCCGCTTATAGGACTGTCCCCAATGGACGGTGTGACCGATGCCTGCTTTCGATCTGTCATTACCCGGCAAGGAAAGCCGGATGTGAGCTTCACAGAATTTACACATGTCCATGACGTCTGTCACGGACCGGAAATTCACTTGGAAACGCTCCTGTACAGCGAAAGGGAGCGTCCAATCGTGGCGCAGCTCTATGGGAAAGACCCGGAACTCTTCTATTTGGCAGCGCAGGTGGTGTGCGAGCTGGGTTTCGACGGGTTGGACATCAACATGGGGTGCCCATCGAAAAGTGTTGCGTCGTCCGGATCAGGGGCAGGCTTGATCCGCACTCCGGAACTGGCTCGCACGATCATGCAGGCAGCCAAACGTGGAATCGAGGATTGGGTCGGCGGACAGACTCTTGAACAAGCAGGTCTTAAATCGGCGCGGGTTGCTATGTTTGAACGCCTGAATCAACAGCGCGGAAAAACCGCTCCAATCCCTCGCCGCCAACTGCCCCTTTCCGTGAAGACCCGCCTTGGGTATGACTCGGTGACGGTTGAGGAATGGGTTGAAGAGCTCTTGATGGAACAACCGGCCGTGATCTCGCTCCATGGACGAACGCTCCGGCAGATGTATCGAGGCACGGCGGACTGGTCGGCTATTGGGCGAGCAGCCTCGTTGGTGAAAGGAACCGGAACGTTGATATTGGGGAATGGCGATATTCAGAGTCTTGACGACATCGTTGTTCGAATTCGTGAAACCGGGGTCGATGGCGTGTTGGTCGGGCGGGGGGTGCTTGGCACGCCGTGGTTCTTTCGCTCAAAAGAGCAGGCCCGCATGCGAGCCCGAGGTGTGAATGATATTGAGCTCGGCCGAGATTCCGACGAGGTTTCCCTGAACGAGCGCTTCGCCGTGCTGGTCGACCATGCACAGCAATTTCA
This sequence comes from uncultured Nitrospira sp., assembly GCA_964587955.1. Taxonomy (GTDB): domain Bacteria; phylum Nitrospirota; class Nitrospiria; order Nitrospirales; family Nitrospiraceae; genus Nitrospira_D. The sequence goes on along the minus strand of CAZPNQ010000006.1, from coordinate 13,291 downwards.
GACGCTGGTGGGAGAAAAACAATTCTATCGGATGCGTAAACATCTCGGTTGGTATTGTAAAGGCTTCCCACATGCCGCCTCGCTTCGCGCACAGATGGTGCAGGTATCTTCCGCCGAAGAACTCCATACCCTCCTCGAAGATTTTCAAGATCAGCCAAAAGCCATAAGGGATCTGCCCCAGAACGAATCAGCCGATGAGCCGAGCCTGCTGGTTTCACGATGCAGTTAGTGTTGGCCTCGAGTTCGCCACGCCGCCGGGAACTCTTGTCACTATTGAGCCTTTCCTTCCAGGTCTGTCCTCCGGAATTCAACGAGCACCCCACGGTCGGCGTGTTGCCTGTCGAGCAGGTCAAGCGCTTCGCGTATGAAAAGGCGAGATCCGTGGCACTGATGAGGCCACGGGCTCTTGTACTCGGCAGCGATACGGTCATCGATCTCGATGGCCAACTGCTCGGGAAACCGGTGGATCTTGCGGACGCACGCGTCATGCTGGCATGTCTGGCCGGCCGGTCTCATTATGTCCATACTGCCGTCGCCTTATGCGCCCATGAGCGAAACATTGAATCGTTGGAGGTTGCCACGGCTGAAGTTCGGATGAAAGCAGACCTCGGACATGCGTACGAACGGTATCTTGCATCGGAAGAATCGTTAGGCAAAGCCGGAGCCTATGCGATCCAAGGACTCGGTGGAGACCTCGTGGAATGGATTGTTGGCGACTATACGACAGTGGTGGGATTGCCGCTGATGCTTGTGGCACATCTCCTTCGATCGGCCGAATATCCTCTTGTCGAAAACATTCAAGATCTGTATCAACAAAAGCCATATGCAAATTGGAATCGGTTTGCGGCC
>CAZPNQ010000006.1:0-12432 GCA_964587955.1 uncultured Nitrospira sp. | reverse complement strand
AATTGCAAAGGCATGACGGTTCACCTACAATACATTCTTCATTTAATTGCGCCCACTATTTGAAGCATCGCCATGAGGCGCTATCGCTATGAAGGGGAAGGCATGGCTGTTTGCAAACGGATTACGTCACTGTTGAGCCTGATCGGAGTCCTTTCGATAGGGAACAGTGTCGTGTTGGCGATTGATGTCAATCTGTCGTCAGACGAGGCACACAAAGTATTGGAGACTGGGCGAATTCCAATGGAAAAGGCCAATTCGCAGGAAGATGTGAAGAAAGTCCTTCAGCAGGCGTCCTTAGCAACTCGAGTAGGTGCCGATCCGGAAAAAGAACCCTGCGGCGCGGCAGCGGTCCTTCGCACCAAACGGTATCGACTGGAAGCGTTTGGTCGCCAAGAGGCGGCAGAATCGAAGAAGCGGAAGACGGATGTACGCATGCCCGATGAGTTCCTCCAGAAAGTGATGGACATGCCCAACATGGAAATGGAGGTGCAGCTGTGCGGCGATGACGAGTATTTCGCCGAAGGCGCATTGATTGAGTTGCAGCAGGGGGCGAAGCGGATCAAGCCCATCGACATCGGCAAGGCCGAACGGGGGCGAAAGAACGAAGGCAACGGCCCCGCCTTCAGGTCGCGATTCACGGCACTCTTTGCTTACGAACAGTTCGACGCGAATGCCTCGTCGGTGTTCGTCATCAATCTGCAAGATGGAAAAGAGATTAAAATTCCCGCCGATTTTTCAAAAGTGAAGTAACCTCAGATCACCTTCGACCTTTTTATCGTTTTCACCACCTCTGGACAGCAGCTATAAGTTAATGCGGATGGTGTTTCAGCGTCCAGGGTGATCTTAGCAAAGAGCACGTGACCATGACGCACCCGGAAACCCATTCGCTAGACGCGCAGCGTCGCGACAGACTGAGGATCAGGCAAACGCCATGAAATGTCGCCTCCGCGACGACATGGGAAGAAAAATGGTCTCTGCTGCCTAGCGGAGTAGGCAGCAGAGAAAAGCGGTTGAGAGGAGATTCAGAAGTCGTCGATAGACACAGGTCGGAGAAAATCCCGCACTGATACAAGACCGACGAGCGCACCGCCTTTAGTCACACCGAGATGGAGCGTGCGATGCTTGTCCATGAGATCGGCGGCTTCCGTCAACGGCCGGCGCTCTTCGATGCCGGGCACCGGACTACTCATGATGTCTTCCACCGGGACGAAGTAAGACACTTTCTCGGCCCCCACAAATTTCTTGACGACATCCGATTCCGTTACGATACCGATGATCTGTGCTTGACGAGCAACCAGGACGCTTTCGACATTGCAGGCTTTCATGAGTTTCGCCGCCTCGACGACGGAGGTGCCTGCGTCCACTGTGACCGGTTCTTTCTGCATTAAGTTGCCGACGGTGACCATACTGTTCCTCCTTTTTATTATTTTATGATTTGACGCCAGTCTATCGTGGGCATATTGCGTCGGCGTTAGATAGGCATTACAGACCAGTAAATTTTTGGAGAAGAAGGAGAGGGACAGTTCACTCAAGATTCATGATTTGGAAAAAGAGGTGATGACGCAGGAGGAACATCTTCGCATGAAGCTGAAAGAAGTTGACCCCAAAACTGTGTATTGGATGAAATTGCTGCGAAGCGGTGGACGTCTCACGTTAAACAGAGGTTGCGGGGATAAAGCGGATGTCAGCTGATTGCTGAGAACGAATCTGCTTTCCAGCGAGAACCGGTGGAGCTGACATGCTCCCTCCCGGCTCTCGTAGCCCGCTCACACTCACGGTAAGTCTCCAAGTTCTCAGAGTGGATACGAATGACTTCATCTACTCTCGCCACGCAGATACCATTGTGTACGTCAGTCCCACAATGGTGCTGATCAAGAGTGCTTCGATGACCCACGTCGTCATAGCTGCTCACCTCCTTTCCTAATCATGGATGTAGAGTGATCTACCATCGATTGCCATCGACATGAGGCAAGGCTATCGAAAGACAGTTTCATGCCGGTTACACCGGTGACAATTATGTGTGAAGAATGCGTGATGGTTTCGAGTCAGGGCGATGCGGATGACCCTACAGGAACATGAGGCAAGAACCGTTTTCTCATCGAGAGTTTTATCGAGTGAATATGCGGTGTGTTAACATTTGCATACATTCTGCTGAGACAGGTAGGAGGTTCCTCACTCGAATTCCTCCCATCCGCTCAAGCGGCTGCCGAAGACCAGCGTACGCCTGGTCGTGGAAACGAGGATGAGGCCGTTTTCGTTGTCCACTCCTACGATTCGCTCGTGCACGTCTAAGGGCTTCGAGGAAAACCCTCCGAGTAGCGGCGTGAATCCGATCAATCGCTCATTGGTGATGAAAACGGATCCATAGTCGTTGCTGTGAAAGCGGTTTACCTTTTCCCGCACACCTAGCGCTTCTTCGAGCCACAAGCCGTTGACGCCGCGAAAGCCGTACAAGTGCCGATCCGTCCTGATAAGACTGAAGGTTGGGAGGATCTTCCGTTCGAAAACTTTTTCGTTCACGTCCAATTCTTTCTTGCTCCAGGTCAGAGCACGGCTTGAAAACCCTAAGAGCCGACGAGATGTCACGACTATGGCGTTAATTCCACTCGCACCGGAACCGATCACGACTTCCTGCGCACCTAACGGTAGCTCCTTTCGCCCGCTCAGTTGACTTGTCGCGACGGCCATACCGGATTCGAACCATATAGCAACTTCAAATTGAGGGTCCGCCGCAGCGACGACCGGTGAAACTGCCAAAGTTAGAGGAAAACAAGCTATGCAGAAGAGCCGGATCAAAGGCTGAAGGTGTTCAGCCGGGTTCATACGATGATCACCCATTCGAACACTTCCATCCGCCTGGTGCCAGCTCGATCAGACATCTTGTCATAGATGCTTTCGAATGTTCGGCATGGCAGCTTTTTCACATGCGATCATTCTAACAGGTATGCTGGTGCTCGCTGACTGGTAACGAGAGCCTGGTCCAACCTCTCTTGTTCGAAGCGATAACTCTTAACGAGGTTGTTACCAGGCGTTGACCGGCATGTCATGGCGTGCTGTGAACGCGATCGTGCTTGCAAAGCGCGCTGCGATTGCGGTATCACCGCCGCGCAGTTCGAAAAGGCTCAGATAAGGAGATTCGATGTCGATCATCGATGAAGAGAGCGTTAGAAATGATTCGGGTAACGAGCATTTCCGAGACGTGTTGGACGCCTGCCTGTCACGACGCGATTTCTTGGCCGGGGGAGTAGCGACGGCTGCGGTGGTGTCCTTGAGTGGTCTCGAAGCACTATTGAAGGTTATGCCTGCTGCGGCCCAGGAAACGGCCGAAGGCGTTAGTGAAAGAAAAGAAAAGGCTGGATTAGAAGGCTGTCGCATGCAGATGCTCGGGTTTCAAAGTGTGCCGGTTTCGACCGTTGATGAAGTCGTGGTACCCCATGGTTATACAGCCGAGGTTCTCATTGCGTGGGGTGATCCGGTTTCCAGCGGTCCGGCGTTTAAGTCGGATGCGAGCAATACGGCCGATGAGCAAGCGCGTCAGTGGGGAATGCACAACGATGGAGTCGTCTACTTTCCGATCGTCGGGTCCCAGCGTGGGTTGATCGTACAGAACCACGAATACACGGACGACGGACTTTTGTTTCCGGACGGCGTCAGCAACTGGACTACGGAAAAGACAAGAAAATCGCTCAACGCCCACGGAGTTTCCATTATCGAAGTCACGAAGCAATCAGAGTTCCCCTTGGATCGGAGGGATCGACGCGGAAAGTGGGGTGTCGTGCGGCCGTCTCCTTTCGCCCGTCGCATCACCGGCTTGACTCCGATAGAAATCGGAGGGCCGGTGGCGGGAGATCCCCGACTGGTCACTACTGAAGATGAGACCGGCAAGCGCGTGTTGGGAACCCTTAGTAATTGCGCGATGGGATATACCCCCTGGGGAACCTATTTGGCCTGTGAAGAAAATTTTAACGGCTACTTCAGACAAAACGGCACGCAGACGGATCTCGAGAAGCGTTATGGCATCACGGCATCGGGATTCGGATACTTATGGCACACCACGGACACGCGGTTCCGCGTGGACGAAGAACCCAATGAGCCGAATCGCTTTGGCTGGGTGGTCGAGATCGATCCGTTTCGGCCGTGTTCGATGCCGGTCAAGCGCACGGCGCTGGGGCGTCTCAAACACGAAGGAGCCAAGGTTCAGGAGGCCAGAAACGGTCGAATAGTTGTTTACATGGGAGATGATGAACGGAACGAATATCTCTATCGGTATGTGTCTAATTTGCCGTGGCGACAGGCGCAGCACCAAGGGATTAACCCGCTCGACGATGGGATTCTCTATGCCGCGAAGTTCCATACTGACGGCGCGGGCGAATGGCTCCCACTCACCCCGGACAACCCGCGTCTGGCCAAGTGGTCGCTCAACGACATTCTCATCAATGCGCGAGGCGCCGCCGATGCAGCCGGTGCGACCATGATGGATCGTCCTGAATGGATCGACACGTTTCCTCAATCCCTTACGGCGATTGCAACGCTTACCAATAACAACCTGCGTGGTACGACTCCACCGTCCGTGAACAAGTCGAATGGTACGACCAGCGCCGGATCCTCCCGGCCGCCAGTGGATGCGATCAATCGCCGAACGATCAACAATTATGGCCACATCATTCGTTGGCATTACCGCCAGGATTGGACGGAACCAACGTTTCGATGGAGTATCTTTGCATTGTGCGGCGATCCCTCAAATCTCACGCATGGGTCCACGATTGTCGGTGACAAATACGGCTCGCCGGACGGCATCTACGTCGACCCGAGTGGGTTGCTTTGGATTCAGACGGACGTGTCGACCGCAACCATCAATGGCGGTGCCTATGCCGGTTTCGGCAACAATATGATGGTTGCGGCCGATCCCAAGACGGGGGAGACTCGCCGTTTTCTCGTGGGGCCGAATCAATGCGAGGTCACAGGAGTCATGATGACACCGGATCGACGCACGATGTTTGTGGGCATTCAGCATCCTGGCGAGCGGCCTAACGATCAGCCCGGCGATGCACTGAATCCTAAGCAATTCAGTTCCTGGCCTGACGGGCCGAACGGAGGCCGGCCGCGGTCAGCGTTGATCGTGGTGACCAAAGATGACGGTGGCACGATCGGCAGTTAATCAGTCAATGCTCATTCCCAATCCGATATCCTGGCAGCAATACAGCATGGAACAGTGAGTTACGAAGTGATTGAATGTGCATAAACATCTTCTCGTATCGTCGGATATATGCCGGTCATTGAATCACAGGCCGATCCATGAGCTTGTAACCAAGAGATTTGACGGATACGATCGCATCGTCGAGGAGTGGCACTTTCAGTTTCAAGCGTCGGACATGGACATCGATGGTGCGAGTCGTTCCATAGTAATCGTATCCCCATACAGAGTTGAGGAGTACTTCTCGGGTCAGCACCCGTCCAGGATGACGCAGCAAATGCTCCAATAGGCCGAATTCCTTCGCGGTAAGGGATACTTCCTTACTGGCGACGATGACTTCATGGCGCGTCAGATCCATCTGAAGGGGGCCATACATCAGAGAGGTCGGTTTTTGATCATTGGTTCGATCCACTCGTCGAAGAAGAGCTTTCGCTCGGGCCAGCAGGATCTTGGGGCTGAAGGGTTTCGTCACGTAATCATCGGCTCCGAGTTCAAGTCCAACCACGGTATCGGACTCTTCGTTCTTTGCCGTCAGCATGATGATCGGCAATAGCGCAGTTTCCGGCTTGCGACGAAGCGCTTTGCACACCTCCAGCCCATCCATTCCGGGCAGCATAAGATCCAGAATGACGAGATCGGGATGCTCTGTTGCGACGAGCTTCTGGACTTCAAGACCGGTTTTTGCGACGGAGGTGTGAAATCCTTCTTTCTCGAGATAGTGCTTAACCAACTGGGCAATCTCTGGTTCGTCCTCGACAATGAGGATTCTTTTGGGTCGTTGTGAAGTCATGAGACAGCCTTTCACTCAGTAGGTACGTTTGTATCAGTGATAGCATAGACTTTCCGTGTTACACGTTCGTTACGGCCGTAACGTTTTGAGCCGCGAATGTTGAGGCAGTGGGAGTGAGGTGATCGGCAAGCGTTCAGCAGATGGGAAGCCGTCAAGAGGCCGGTTCGTGTAAACGAATGGTATACAGGTAGTGGTACAGACCCTTACGGTCCAGAAGATGGGCGTGGGTCCCTTCCTCGGCTAATTTCCCCTTATCCAGAACTAGAATGCGGTCGGCGCGCTGAATGGTCGACAGCCGATGGGCAACGACAAAGGTCGTACGACCCTCCATCAGACGCTGAAGGGCTTCCTGGACCAGCCGTTCCGATTCGGTATCCAGCGATGAGGTCGCTTCGTCCAACAACAAAATGCGGGGATCCTTCAATACTGCCCGAGCGATCGCAATGCGTTGGCGTTGTCCACCTGAGAGGTTGACACCCTTCTCTCCCACCAAGGTTTGATACCCGTCCGGAAAACTCATGATGAAGTCATGGGCATGAGCAGCTTTGCTCGCCTCGAATACTGCGGCTTCATTCGCTGTCATATTGCCGTAGCGAATGTTGTCGAGAATGGTGCCCCCAAAGAGGATCGTTTCTTGCGGGACGAGAGCGATCTGTCGGTACCAACTCTCGATAGTCACTTGGCGCAAGTCCTTGCCGTCGATCGTGATGCGGCCTTCCGTCGGATCGTAAAAGCGGTGAAGCAGGTTGATCACGGTCGTCTTCCCGGCTCCCGTCGGTCCTACTAACGCGACCAGTTCACCCGCCTTGGCCTCGAACGACAGGTTCGACAATACCGGATGGCGGGCATCATAGCTGAAGGCGACGCCTTCCACCCGCACATGGCCATCGACCGTTACCAATGTCTGTGAGTCGGATCGATCACGAATGTCCGGCTGAGCATCCAGGATTTCAAACACACGCTGGGTGGCTCCCTGGGCCTCTTTGACCTGCGCAAAGACGCGCGCTGCCGAGCTGAAGGGGCCGATCAAAATGCCGGCAAATAAGACGAAGGCAAACAGGTCGCCTGGCGTGACGACCCCATCGATGACTTGTCTGCCTCCATACCAGAGCACTGCCGTGGCCGACGAGAACGTCAGGAGGCTGATCACCGGGATGAAGACGGCCATGATGCCGGCTCGACGGAGCGTGAGATGAAGCGTTTGATCGACCTGATCTGCGAAGCGAACCTCTTCCCGTTGTGTCTGGACAAATGATTTGACGATGCGAATGCCTGAAATTACCTCTTCGACAAGAGTGCTGAGAGCGGCGGTATGGTCTTGAATCGAGGTGGAAAGGGATTTTAGTCTTCTACCGAATACCTTGGCGACCAGCACCAGTAACGGGAGTAAGATCAGAATCAGGAGGCAGAGCCGCCAATTCATAATGAGCAAAAATGTGATACCGCCGACGAACGTCACGAGTTGTTTGACGCCGTCGATGGGCGTTTCTGTCATGATGGATTGGATGACCGTCACATCGGTCATGAGCCGGGAGAGCAGTTCCCCCGTCCGGCGCCGGGCAAAAAAGCTGACCGTCAGTGTCTGCAAGTGGCCGAAGAGATGTTTACGAAAGTCAGCGACCACTTTCTGAGAGACCCATGCGGTCACATAGCTATGACCCATCGAACATAGTCCCTGTAGGATGACTAAACCCAGGAACAAACCGATCGACCGGGTCATCTTATCGGCATCGTGCTGAACGGTGATAACATCCCAGAGGGTGCCGGCTAGCCGAACTAAGGCAAGATTGATGAGCGCAACGCCGCTTACCAAGAGCCCGGCCAGCATCAAACGCGCTACGTAAGGGCGCACGAACGGCAGGAATCGTTTGAAGATCAACATCGTGGTCAGGCGTTGTGATCGGATGCGGAATCGCGTCTGGATTGCGCCGGCGATGAAGAATACGCTGGCGGGATGGGGATGAAACGACTAGAGTTGAGCGATCGACTCGATCAGGTTCTTATTGATCGCAACGAAATCCAACCGCTCTTTATCGTCGATCACGACGTCGGTCAGGCTGATGAAGAGACGTGTTTCTTCGTTGATCGCATCAGAGACTCGATTCCGCATCGGAGGGACGAGGAAGTCTCCCACGTAGGTAGAATTGACCGTCCGTACGCGGATGCGGACTTTCCTTCCCTCGGCCACGGTTCCCTCCTCCCGCCACGCCGGCTGAACTTAGCTTTTTCGGCGAAGAAATTTCTGGCGTTGGCGCAACTTCTTGTACTTGTGCTTGCGCATCTTTTTTCGTCGTTTCTTCAGGACGCTTGACATATTCTGTATCTCCTAAGGAGGGCCGAGTCTAAAAGCTTTCCGCTGAAAATGCAAGCCCATGGCGCCTTTTCCCCTTCTGCTGTCAATGTGAGCATCACACGTCCGTTTCCACAGATCAAAAGCCAGACCGTAACAATGAGTGACAGGGTCCTGCGAGAACACCGCGGAAAGGCTTTTGCAGCCTCCTCATGCTATACTGCGCGGTCATGTACTTCCGAAGCAGTGGTTTTTCACGGCCCCTCTCCATCGTGTGGTTCATCGTGCTCGCCGTGGTGCTAACCGGGTGTCCATCGAAAACCATCCGATACCCAGCGGAGCATGAGCGACTACTTCGGATCGATCAAGCCTTGGAATCCCTGCGGAGCTCCTATCAACGAAAGGATCGGACCGGGTTCCATTCCATGCTATTGCCGTCGGACCAGCTGAACGAACTGCGGCGGCAGGTCGACATGGACTTCGAAGCCTTTTCCGATATCTCACTCGAGATCAAGATCGAACGGGTTGTGATTGAAAAAGACGATATCGACGTCTTGACCCATTGGCAAGGGACGTGGAAACAAGGTGGCAATGACACGGGTATCCGGCAACGAGGCCACGCGCGATTGCAATGGGTCGGTACACAGTCGATTCTCTTGCGCAGCGCGCAGGGCGATTTGCCCTTCGGAATCAAGACGAAACAGATGTTAGTGGAACCTTCCTCACCGCCGACCCAATTACGATAACGATGCCGCGGAGTGGGTTGGAAGCAGACTTTCTCGTCATCGGCAGCGGAGTCGCCGGGCTTCGCGCCGCTCTGGACCTCTGCCGAGTCGGCCGGGTGATCATGCTTACCAAGGGGCATCCTTTACAAAGCAATTCGATCTTCGCACAAGGCGGGGTGGCCGTGGCGTTGAGCGAAGAAGATGACGTCTCCATCCATTTGACAGATACCGTGAAGGCCGGACACGGTCTGTGCCGTCGTGAAGCGGTGCGTGTGTTAGTCGAGGAAGGACCGGATCGGATTCAAGAGCTCATACGCTGGGGCGCGAAATTCGACAAAACCGGTGGCAAATTCGCTTTTGCTCGTGAGGCGGCTCACAGCCGCAGCCGAATCCTTCGTGCGAGAGGTGATGCGACCGGGAACGAAATGGTGCGGGTGTTGATGGCGCAGGCCGTCCGGCACAGGCGGATAGTCCGGCTGGATTATCACTTCACTGTCGATCTTGTGGTTGAGGAAGGCCGGTGTTGCGGGGCGGTAGTGCTTGATGAACATTCGGGTGAACACTTCATCATCCCCGCGAAGGCCGTCGTACTCTCGACAGGGGGAGCGGGGCAGATTTTCGCGCGCACCACCAATCCGCCCAATGCGACCGGCGATGGAATGGCCATGGCATTTCGTGCCGGAGCGGAACTCCAGGACATGGAATTCGTCCAGTTTCACCCGACGGCGTTGTATCTGCCGTCGAGCCCGCCTTTTTTGTTGTCGGAAGCCATGCGGGGAGAGGGAGGTCAGCTGCGCAACAACAGGGGAGAGGCGTTCATGCCGAGGTATCACCAGCTCGGTGTCTTGGCCCCTCGGGATATCGTCGCGCGGGCGATCTGGGCGGAAATGGCAGCCACACGCGCGCGGCACGTGTACCTTGATGTGACCCACTTGGGATCGAGTTTTGTCAAACGGCGATTTCCGACGATCTATGCGACCTGCCTGCGACATGATATCGATATCACGGAGGAATGGATTCCGGTCTCCCCGAGCGCTCATTACATGATGGGAGGGGTGGCGACCGACATCAATGGGGCCACGACGTTGCCGGGTCTTTTTGCGGCGGGCGAGGTGGCTTGCAGCGGTGTGCATGGCGCCAATCGACTGGCCAGCAATTCATTGTTAGAAGGATTGGTATTTGGGATGCGTGCCGGCGTTGCCGCTGTCGCGTGGGCCGCTCGCTGTTCGATGCCTGATTTGACTCACCATGGAGAGGGCTTGAGGCGCGGTCGGTTGGAACGATTGGAAGATGCCGAAAAAGTACGCAGCTCGCTTCGACGGACCATGTGGGGGCAAGTGGGCCTCGTCCGTTCTCGGGATTCGCTCGTTCGTGCCACGGCTCAGCTTGCGCGATGGGAACAGATGGTGTCCGGATCCTTTGCAGGGAGAGCCGATCTCGAGGTCAAGAACATGGTTCAAGTGGCACATTGCGTGGCGGAAGCTGCGCTCTGGAGAGACAACAGTGTCGGCGCCCATTACCGATCCGATTTCCCCGGATCCAAACGGCCGGGCTGGAAACAGCATAGTCAATTACGTTTGGAGAACCGAACTACTCGCCGGGCGGACTCGAAGACACCGGGGCGGGTCGTGGCATTGCGTACTCCGAAGAAGGGATGACGTGGCCGGTTGCAGCAAGATCACGGGCGAGGAAAAGCCGATAATACCGCAAGACCTTACGGACATATTGGCGCGTTTCGTCGATCGGCGGAAGTGTTCGGTAACGATCGACGACACGCTCTCCAGCGTTATAGGCAGCGAGCGCCAGTGGAAGATTGCCGCGAAATCGGTCGAGCAACTGGCGTAAGTACTTCGTGCCTCCTCCGATATTATCCTCGGGATCGTAGAGGTCACGGACCTCCAATCGTACTGCCGTTTGCGGCATCAATTGCATCAATCCGATGGCTCCCGCTCGTGAGACCGCCCGAGGGTCGAAATCCGATTCAGCCTTGATGATGGCGCGGATAAGCGCAGGGTGCAATTGATGCTGCCGTGAGAATCGACTGATCACCGGTTCCAACTCTTCCTCCGAGAGAACGGGATGCAGCCGATTCGGGTGAAGGTCGATCCGGCGGTACCGCGTGTCAGAGGGAACATTGGTAAGCGATATCGTTCCTTTTGCATCGACGTATTGGTAAATCTCTGCCTGATTGTCGCTTGGAATAGTTAGCAACAGGCTGCCGCTTACTGCGACAAGGATGGCCAAGCCGGGACGGCTTATGGAAGAAGGATAAAGATTTTTCAGTTTTGGCATGGTCACACGATAGCAGTCTGGCACTGGCTGTCAAGAAAATGCAGATCCTGCGCCGTGTGGAGCTGTCGAATTTGAGGGAAAACGGGACGGACGAGGTTTATCGATGAGGAGGACCGTCCTAAAATTGGCTTCGCACCGCTATGAACTGCTCTCTTAATTGTAGAGTGAGCGGGCCCGGTTTCCCGTTGCCGATAGGTTTACGGTCGACGGAAGTCACTGGCATGATTTCCATGCTGGTGTTCGTCAAAAAACATTCGTCGGCGTGGTACAACTGGTCCACGGTATAGTGGCCTTCTTCGACATGGATGCGAAGTTTCGCGGCCAACCGAATCGCGACCATTCTGGTGATGCCGTCGAGTACACCGCATTCCAAGGCAGGTGTTCGCAGAGTGCCGTCCGTCACAAAGAACACGTTGCTGATGGTGCATTCGGTCACATGCTGTTCCCAATTGAGTAGGATACTGTCGAATGCGCCGGCGGCGATCGCTTCGCGTTTAGCCTGGACATTGTTCAGAAAATTTGTGGACTTGATCTGTGGTGACAACGCGCTTGGTAGATTCCGCTTCGTGGAAGCCACGATCACGTTGACTCCGGCTTCATAGAGACGGGATGCCGGAGGCACCAGAGGCTTGGCCATCACGACAACGGTCGGTGACGGACAGAGTGCCGGGTCCAGTCCAATATCTCCGGCTCCCCGGGAAACCGTAATCCTCAGGTACGCATCCTGCCGATCAGTCCCGACGTCGTTGCGTATCATCGCCTCATGCAGAATGTCTCCCCAGTCGTTTGCCGGAATCGGGATGGTCAGGCCGATTTCCGCCCCAGAACGGAACAGTCGTGATAGATGTGCGTCTTGCATGAAGATACGGCGGCCGTAGGAGCGAAGCGTTTCATAGACTCCGTCGCCGTAGAGAAATCCATGGTCGAAGACGGAGACCACGGCTTCTTTGTCTGTGACGAACTTGTCATTCAGATATATCCACATGGGCTAGCCCGCATTATTCATGACGGTTCGTGGCGAAATCGCGCAGTCGCGTTGCGAGATGAGCACGCGGAGCCCCGAGGAACCAAGGCATACTTGAAACAGTATGTCGAGGTTGCGAGGGGCGAGCCTGCCCGCCGAAGGCTCGTCGCAGCAGCG